>CAZNYR010000044.1:0-32399 GCA_964577275.1 uncultured Cytophagales bacterium
TACGAAAGCATATTCATAAAGCCAGATGCCATATCTCGTGCGCCAATTTGCAAGGGAATCAGGAAGTTACTGAAAGTCCCACTTAGCCCTGCAGTCAAGACGAAAAAGACCATAATTGTTCCATGCATCGTAACCAAAGCGAGATAAAACTCTTGGTCTAATTTGCCTGCGTCCGTAATCCATTTGCCAAAAAATGGTTTCAAGAAAGTCAAGTCTGCATCAGGAAAACCCAACTGTAATCGGAAAATAACCGACATCGTTCCGCCAATAATCGCCCAGAAAATCCCTGTTATCAAGAATTGTTTGGCAATTACTTTATGGTCGTGTGAAAACACATAATTTGTCCAGAAATTGCCGTGATGTTCGTCATGCTCGTGATGAGCATCGTGTGCATCATGCTCCTTGGATATATCAATATCTACGGTTGCCATACGTACTATAAGTTAAATTTTTTGATTTATTCGTTACTTGCTAATTTCAAATTTGGATATTTTTCCTTCATATAATCTGCATTATTCTGCGCCCATGAAGTCTGCTCGGTGTACCATTTTTCGTAATCGTTAGGCTCTTCGACAATGACAGTCATTTTCATGGCGAAATGTCCACCTCCACAAATTTCGGTACAAGCCAGCTCATAATTAAAATCAGGATTTCCTGTTTCTTTCCGTACTTCTTCGGTGGTTTTAGTGGGTGTAAACCAGAATGAAGTTGGCATTCCGGGTACTGCATCCATTTTGACTCGGAAATGGGGCAAAAATACGCTGTGTAATACATCTCTGGCTCGAATTTTCAATAAAACAGGTTTTCCTTTCGGAATACGAATTTCTCGTGGTGTAAAATCATCCATATTGGCGGGGTCAGCCTCGAAATCCATGCCCATAGAATTTGTGGCATCAATTTTTCGGAAATTATATTGTCCGATTTTGCCATCTTTTCCGCCGTAGCGTACTTGCCAGTTAAATTGTTTACCCATAATTTCGACTTCTACTCTTTCGTCAGGAGCTGGAGCAGTAACATCAGACCAAATTAACCAGCCATAAATGACCAAGCCCGTCAAGAAAATTGCTGGAACGACCGTCCAGATAAGCTCCATGGTGTTGTTGTGAGGAAACCAAAGTGCTTTTCGATTTTCTCGAAAACGAAACAAAATGGGCGAGAAAAATAACACAATGTGAACTAAAATTAGTGCCGTTGTGATAATTGCCATTGTAAACCAAAACAAACTGTCCGTACGCACACCATGCTCCGAAGCCACAGGCAAGATGTACACATCGCTGGTTTTTACGCCGTACCAGCCCATTAGCCCGAAACCAACAAAGAACAAGATTGCGAATAAAAGCGCATTCACATGATTACTTGTTCCGATTCGTTCTTTTCCGTCTTTATTCTTGGCGATGTCAATTAATGACAAAATCCTGTAAATCAGACCGAACAGGACGGCTAACACCAAGATGCCCGCAATTACCGCTAAAAATGCCATAGTTATTATAGGTCAAGATAATACATTAGTTTTTTTATAGTCAGGAAAATCAATTCTATAATCCCAAGACTTGGGGTTTAAAATTGTTGTTCCAAAAAAGTCAATATTTTTTCAAGTTTTTTTTTTGGGGGATGCAAATCGCTTCACATTATTATAAAACAAATATATCTATTTTTTCAGTTTTATTGTGCATTTTATTTGCTTGCCCTTCCTATTTACAACCTGAAAAAGGGAAAGCGAAATTCTCAAAAAAAAGAATTTCGCTCTTTTATTTATGTCATTAAATATGATGGTTCAATGATTCTTGCATCATCGGATGATTCTTGGCAATTAATGGCGCACTTGCCAACTGTTTGCCTACCACAAATAAAAATGCACCTGCAAAAATCAGAAATGTACCGATTTCTAACGCACCCAAATTCGCATTTTCTTTCAGAACGCCGGGCGTAATCATCAAGTAAAAATCAAACCAATGTCCGATAATTACCGCAAAACAAACAATTCGTAAAATCGTCATTTTTCGTTTTGCATCTCGTGTCATCAAGGCAAAAAACGGAAAAATAAAATTGATAAAAATATTAAAGAAGAAAATTTTGCTGTAATAGTCGCTTGTCAGTCGCTCCATAAAATAGATGGTTTCCTCTGGAATATTGGCATAATAAATTAATAAAAATTGTGAAAACCAAATATAAGTCCAGAAAATACTGAATGCAAAAACAAATTTACCTAAATCGTGCAAGTGATTTTCGTTTATGGCTTTCAAATAACCCGCTTCTTTTAAGAAGATTACAAATAATGTAATGACGGATAAACCTGTTACGAACCAACTGGCAAAAACATACCAGCCGAACATCGTGCTAAACCAGTGTGTATCAATGGATAAAATCCAAATCCATGCACCAATCGAAGAGGAAACAGCAAAGAAAATGATGAAAACCGTTGCTAATGTTTTGATTTTCCAGAATCGTTTTACGCCTCCTTCGGTATCCTCTGCCAAAGAATGTTTACGGATAAGATGTCCGAACAAAAACCAGCCTCCAATAAAGATGATGGATGCTCCCAAGAAAAATACAAAGTTCAGAACAGGAGCTTTTCCTGCGATGATTTCGTCATATTCAGGGTGATTGGGGTCGTATAAATAATCGTGTGTCCAGTGGAAAATTTCGTGATTTCCCCAGAAAAACGTGATTAATAATAATATGCCCGCAATGGGAACAAAAATCCCGAAGGCTTCAGGAATCCGTTTAATCAAAGCTGACCAACCTGCGTGCGCCCCGTATTGCAAGGCGACAAAGAAAATCCCGATGACCGAAATCCCGAGAAAGAAAATGCTGTTATGCCATAAGGTGGCTTTGATGCGTGTCGTCCAGTGATAGCCGTGGTGTTCGTCAGTTGCTTGTGCGCCGTGTCCACCGCCGCCTTCGGCTTGGGCGGAGGCTAATAAATCGGCTGTTTGCGTCAGGGCATGATGTTGGTCATGCGATTCGCCACCTCCCATCGCTATCGAAGCTATTCCGATAACAAATAGAACTATCCCAATCCCCAAAATAAGGAAAATCGTTTTCTGAAATTTGGGGGAAAATACGAATTTTTCGTCTAAATCATAATGTTCCGCGTGTCCCATTATTATGTTATATTTTTGATTATCAATAAGTTAAATCAATTATTTTCCCTTTTGTAATTTTTGCACATAATGTACAATTTTCCAACGGTCTTCCGTATTTACGAGGGATTTATGAGGCCACATCCGCCCTTTACCATGCGTAATGACATGGAAAATATGTCCTTCGCTTACAGTTGCAAGACGACCAGTCGTGTAGTTGGGAACACCTTTATAGATTTCGCCCACTTTGCCATCGCCTTTGCCTGTTTGGCCGTGGCAATGCCCACAATAGCCGTCATATAAATTTTTGCCCTCTGCCAAGACCGCATCACTCAAAGGAACGGGATTTTTCAGGACTTTTGCCGCCGAATCCAAATCATCGACACCAAATTGGTCATAAAACAAGACCGTATCTTTTTCTATTGAGCTATAACGCTGTCGGCTAATTGTCCCTTCGACTGGCTTTCGGACATTTATCAGTTGCTTGCCATCATAATCATTATAGGGTGAGGAATTGTAATCCTGGTGGTTCTCATCCGTAATTTGTGCAAGCGGTTCATAAGGAACAGAATGATACATATTCGGAGCGTATTCGATGCCCGCATTATCTCCGTCAGCCCCTGTACAAGAAACGGCAAGCACAGAAATTGCTCCAGCAAGCATTATATTTTTGAGTTTCATCATTGTATTGGGTTTTGATTATCTTGGAAATCGCCCTGACTCCGTTACACCATTATTAATTAAATCTTTGAGATAAGTAAAGAAGTTACCTTCTTCGTTGTCATCGGCAAAATCTTTTCGGAATACTTCCTCAGCATGAGCCTCTTGGAGAATTTTTTTGATGTCCTCTTCGCTCATTGGATTTTTTGCCAAATCAATCGCCATAATCATTTTGTCGTCCGTTCCTCGCAAGTCAAACAAACGAGGCACTTTATAGGGTTTCAAATTTTGAGTAACCATAAAAGTACCTACCATCCCGAAAGCCGCAAAAAGTACGGTCATCTCAAAAGTAATTGGCACAAAATCAGGCAAGGATACATAAGGTTTACCCCCAATAATCATAGGCCAATCTACGCCACTCATCAAGGTCTGCATCAGAATTGCAGAAATTGTCCCTGTCGCACCAAACAAAAATGCCGCAACAGGCATCCGTGAACGTTGATACCCTAAGGCATGTTCCAGATTATGAACAGGAAAAGGCGTAAAAACTTCGTGAATTTTTATACCTTTTCCCCGAATATCCTCCACGCCATGCAGAAGTTCGTCTTGGTCGCCGAATACTCCTACTAAAAAATGTTTGTTTTTTTCCATGAACTTCAATTCTTTTCAAGTTAATTAAACAGCAGAAGCATCTGCGTGGCGATGTTCTTCTGGAACGTCATCATTAGAAATGGTACGTCGTGCCTTGTAAACCTTTGAATTTGAGTCTTTCCAAACTGCTTTTACCTCCGCCATATTGATGACAGGGAAAAACTTGGCAAATGCTAAAAACAAAGTGAAGAACAACCCAAATGTAAAGACATAAGACATGACATCGTGAATCGTGGGGTAAAACATTGCCCAACTCGATGGCAAATAATCTCGGTGTAAGGAAGTTACAATAATTACGAATCGCTCGAACCACATCCCGATATTTACTACGATAGATAAACCAAATGTCCAGTAAATATTGGTTCGGATTTTTTTAATCCAAAATAATTGAGGTGAAACCACGTTGCACGTCATCATTGACCAATAAGCCCACCAATAAGGACCTGTCGCACGGTTAATGAAGGCGTATTGTTCGTATTGAACGCCCGAATACCACGCCATAAAAAATTCTGTCGTATAGGCTATCCCCACAATCGAACCCGTAACGATGATAATAATATTCATCATTTCGATATGTTCCATCGTGATGTAATCTTCTAATTTATAAAGGTTTCGGGTAACTAACATCAAGGTTAATACCATCGCAAAGCCCGAAAAAATCGCTCCTGCCACAAAATACGGGGGAAAAATCGTGGTGTGCCATCCGGGAATTACTGAGGTCGCAAAGTCCATAGATACAATCGTATGTACCGAAAGTACCAAAGGTGTTGCTAAACCCGCCAAAATCAAGGAAACTGATTCGTAGTGCATCCATGTTTTTGCTGAACCATCCCAGCCAAAACTCAATATTCCGTAAGCAAATCGAGAAACGGCATTGGTGGCGCGGTCTCGAATTGTTCCAAAATCTGGAATCAAACCGATGTACCAAAACACCAAAGAAACCGAAAAATATGTCGAAATGGCGAATACATCCCACAAAAGCGGTGAATTGAAGTTTGGCCACAACGAACCAAACGGATTGGGCAAAGGCAATACCCAGTATGCCCCCAGCCAAGGTCGTCCCATATGAACGATAGGCCAAATTGCGGCACAAAGTACAGCAAAAATGGTCATCGCTTCGGCAGCTCGGTTAATGGATGTTCGCCATTTTTGTCGGAATAACAAAAGTACGGCAGAAATCAGCGTACCTGCATGACCGATACCCACCCACCATACGAAATTTGTGATGTCCCATGCCCATTGTACGGTTTTATTCAGACCCCATCGCCCGATTCCGTTCCAGAGCAAATCGCCGAGGAAATAGCCCCCAGCCGCCAACAAGAACAATGAAAGTGCCATCCCTCCAAACCAAGCCATTGTTGGAGGTCCTTCCACCTGTCGGCAAATGTCTTCGGTAATGTCTTTGACGGATTTCCCGCCCGTTACCAAAGGTTCTCTTACATCTGATACGACTTGCATATTTTTTTTATTAGTATTGAGTAATGAGTAGCGAGTAATGAGATTGCTCATGACTCACTCATATTAATTTATTATGTTGATTTTGAGTGTGTTATACGCAAATTATTGAAAACCTCAAATTCACGTTTCCATAGCTCAGCACTTCAAATTAATGTGCTTCTTGGGCTTTTGGCTCTTCGACTTTAGCCGTTGCCTTTTCCTTTTTTTCGTCCTGATTACGCACTTTGGTCAAATACCATACATTGGGTTTAGTACCAACTTCGTGCAAGACATTATAAGCACGTCCTTTCAGTTCAGTATCCAACAATTTAGAAACTTTACTTTCTGTATCGTTCAAATCACCAAAAGTAATTGCGCCAGCCGAACACGCCGCCGAACACGCCGTAATGATTTCGCCGTCTTTTACTTTGCGACTTTCTTTTTTGGCGGTTAATTTGCCAGACTGGATTCGCTGTACGCACATCGAACATTTTTCCATCACACCTCGTGAACGAACCGTAACATCTGGGTTCAAAACCATTTTGCCTAAGTCGTTATTTGTGTGATAGTTAAACTCATCATTGTTGTAATATTTGAACCAATTAAATCGCCGTACTTTGTAAGGGCAGTTGTTGGCACAATATTTCGTACCTACGCAACGGTTATAGGTCATTTGGTTCAGTCCTTCCGAGCTGTGTGTCGTTGCTGCTACGGGACAAACTGTTTCGCAAGGCGCATTATTACAATGCTGGCACATCATCGGTTGGAAAACAACTTCAGGATTTTCCGAAGCTAATTCCAAAGCGGCATAATCACCCGCTTCGCCATCCGAACTATAATATCGGTCAATCCGCAACCAGTGCATTTCTCGCCGATTTTTTACTTCCGTTTTGCCGACAATCGTAACATTATTTTCGACATGACACGCCACCACACACGCCGAGCATCCCGTACAGGAGTTTAGGTCAATCGCCATGCCCCAATGATGAATCGGATATTGATGACGGTCAGCTTCTTCGGGATTTCGATTATTCCAAAGTGATTTTTCGTAATCATTAACAGGCTCATCTTTGCCTTTGTATCCTTTGCTATCTACGTCCCAAAGCGAAATATCTTTCGGGTCTTTTTTACCCTTATAAGTCGCAATCATTGGAAAGAATCGACCTGCTTGGGGGTCTTTTTGATATTCTTTCAATGTGGTTTCTTGGATAATGGTTTCACGCCCCAAAATTGTTTCATGGGTCTGGGTCTGAGCCAGTTTCTCGGTTTCGCCAGCATCCGCAATCGAAACGCCTTTGGTTATTGAGTACCGAACCGTTCCATCAATTAATAAAGCTGTGAAAGCATTTGCGCCTCCTGCTTCGGTGGCTACTTTTCCAACTTCTGCACTTCGCCCATAACCCAAAGCCACAGCAATCGTACCTTTGGCTTGTCCGGGCTGAATTACAACGGGCAAAGTCGCCTCAAATCCACCTACTTTTACGGTTGCCACATTTGTAAACGCTTCTTTGGTCGCAAATCCCAATTCGGTTGCCGTAACTGGCGAAACCGAAATTACATTGCCCCAACACGTTTTATTAATTGGGTCGGGTGTTTCCTGAATGTACGGATTATTGGCTTGAGAACCTGAACCCGAAATGACACCTTCGTAGATAACTAACTCTTTTTCAGTGCTTTCTGCCGAATATTTTTTCAGTGCTGAAGCCACCGAATTGACATCAAATCCAGAAGTCGAAACTGGCGCAACGGCTTCCGCAGGAACTTCCGCCATAACCGCATCATCCGCCGTTCCAGCCGTTTCCGCAGGGGCTTCGGTGGTTTCAGTTGCTGCAATCGGAGCAGTTACCGCCGAAGAAATCGTAACGTTTGCTCCTTCGTGAAGGGATTTGTACGATTTTGACGTTTCAAAAACGCCATGATGGAGTGAGGTTTTCCAAAATATTTCAAAATCAGAAATTTCACTTTGTAATTTGAAAAGTTCCGATTTCCAATAATCTTGAATAAACGACAAATAATCTTGCTTATTTTCCGCCCAAGTCAAGAGTGATTCCTGAACTTGTCGGGTATTAAAAATTGGTGTAATTGCAGGCTGTCCCAAACTGAAAAATCCCTTTTTGGGTTCGGCATCATTCCAAGACTCTAAATAGTGATTATCAGGCGCATTAAACTGACAAAGTTTTGCCGTTTCGTCCAGTCTGTCCGAAGTCGCTACGGATAATTTTGCCTTCTTGATGCCCGCCGCAATCGCTTTGCCTTTCGGATGGTCATAAACTGGATTGCAATTATAAAAAATTACACTTCCCAAACCGCCTGTAATGTCCTTGACAAATTGCTCCATATCCGCATCGTTGCCTTGCTTTTGGAACGAAGGATTATCCAAATTAATCGAATTGCCGTAGCTTCCTAATAATTCGTTGAGGGCATTAGTAACTAATTGAACCGCCACATCATTCGAGCCTGACACGACTAACGCCTTGCCTTTCGCTTTTATGAGGTCATCGGCGCATTTGTCGAGATTATTAATTTTAACGGTTGGAACGCTAATGGTTGTACCTCCTAACTTCTTTGCTACCGCATTATACAAACTGGCAACAACCAAACCTTCTTGCGAAGGCTTATAAACGCCTCGATAATCCGCAGCCGCACCCGTTACAGTCAAAATTGACTCGAAGGCGTACAGCCGATTCATTTCTTTTTTATCTTTTCCGACTTTCCGACCCGCCGAAAATTGTTTCGTAAATTCGGTGGGCGAAATCCAAGTGCCTAAGAAATCCGCTCCGATAGTCGCAATTACGTCAGCTTTTCCGAAATCATAAGAAGGAACTACGGCTTTACCAAACTGTCGTTTGTGAGCCTCCACAATTCCTGCATTTGAAATGGGGTCGTAAATTACGTGTTTTGCCGAAGGATAGGCTTTGATAAATTCGGAAACCACTCGTTTGGTCGATGGACTCATGACCGTTTGCGTAACGATTCGGATTTGTCCACCCGCTTTCAATTTCGAGATAATTTCTTTATCAATGTCTTCCCATTTGGCTTTTTGTCCGCCTTTGGTAGGTTCTTTCTGACGCTCAATGTCATATAACGACATAATCGAAGCATTGACACGAGCATCCGTACCGCCCATCGTAACGCCCGAAGCCGTATTTCCTTCAATGAAAATCGGACGACCCTCACGAGTTTTGACCAAGATTGAACAGTAATCGCTTCCATTCAAATAGGTGGAGGCGTAATAATTCGGAATACCCGGGTCTAAATTTTCGGGTTTATTCAAATACGGAATCGCCTTTTTTACAGGAGTTTCACAAGCGGCAAGCGACACAGCGGCAACACTAAATCCCATCATTTTGAGAAAATCCCGCCGAGAAGTCTTGTTGCTGGGCGTGTTATCGCCGTAGGCATCTTTGATTGGTAACTTCTCAGGAAATTCTTTTTCCGCATGCTTGACGAATTCGCTGTCGTTCGTGAGTTGCTCGATTCCTTTCCAGTATGTCTTTTTGTTGCCTTTCATGCTATTTTTATATGATAAAATACGCTCGAAAACGTATTAGACAATTTATTTATAAAGGAAAAAATGGAGTGCACCGAAATACACTCCTTTACTATTAATTAATAATGGCATTTTGAACATTCCAATCCCCCGATATTTTCCACTTTCAAAGCATTTTTATTGCCTTTGGCTTCGTGCAATTCGAGGAGATTATCATAATATTCATTGCCTTTGGCATTCACGTCCGTTTCACGGTGGCAGTCAATACACCAGCCCATCGTCAAGAGCGAAGATTGCCGTACAATTTCCATTTCTTGAATCGGTCCATGACAATTTTCACAATCTAACCCAGCTACTTTTACGTGCTGTGCGTGATTGAAATACGCTAAATCTGGCAAATTATGAACCCGAACCCACTGTACTGGCTCGTCATTTTCTAAGTACGCATAAATTTTCTGGATATTTGGTGCAGTGGTTCGGATGCTGTTGTGGCAATTCATACAAATATTCAAGGAAGGAATATTAGCATTTTTGCTTTTTTCAACGCCCGTATGACAATATTTACAATCAATTTCGTATTTGCCAGCGTGCAATTTGTGCGAAAACGGAATCGGCTGCTCTGGTGCGTAGCCTTGTTGAACTCCAATCGTAATAATTCCTTCAATCACTACTTTGGCGACAATCGCAATGAATACGAAGGTTACAATCCCTCCAAAAGCAGGACTTCGCATGATTTTCGCCAAACTAAAATTATTCTCCAAAACCTCTTGGTCAGAAGTTCCCAGTTTGTCTTGCTTGAGTCGAGCCTGTAAAACACCAATCAACATGACCAAAACACCCAATACTAAAACTAATAATGCGGCTAAACCAATGATAATAAATTTGAGCAAGCCTGTATTTTCAGCCTCGGCAGCTTGGGTTGTTCCTGCTTCGCCACCGCCAGCCGTTGCCACCGCAGGACCTTTTTTGGTTTCGTCCTGAACATAAGCCAAAATCGACATGATTTCTGCATCTTTCAAGAAATCGTGGTTGGGCATATATTGCTTGTACTGATTGTACAATTCAACCGCATGAGCATCGCCACTTTCAATAACTTTTTGCGGGTATTTGATAAAATTAATCAACCATTCAGTCGATTGTCTTTCATAAATGCCTGCCAACTTCGGACCCACCACCTGCTCATGGACGGCGTGGCATTGCTGGCAATTGCCCTCAAAAATTCCTTTTCCTTGTGCGATTATGGCGGCATCCGTAGAAAGCCCCCCCGCACTGGCACCTGCATCGGCTTCTTCTGTTTTTTCTTCTGGGGTTGCGGAGGTGCTGTCGGGAGGCGTATCTTGTCCAAAAACAAGCGTTGTACTCCACATAAACACGCAACACAGAATCGTACCCAAAACAGAAGGTATAGACTGACTCCTAAGCATTTGGTAGTTTAGTTTTATAAAAATTCGTTAAATTTTCAATATATCTCAAAACTCTTTGTATAAGCTGTACGTTTCAAGGTTTTTTTGGCTTTTTGACCTTAAAATCGCTACAAATATAGATTTATAAACCTCGAAAATTCAACATTACGGCGCAATTTAATCCTATTACCTACTAATTTAGAATGATTTTAAATAAACCTTTTTTTCGTGTCGTATTTATCCCTTTCCTGCCAAATTTACCCGTATCGAATCCTTTTTTGTAACACACTAATTTTGAGTTTATTACCATTCTGTAAAATTATATTTGGTACTTTTTATTGGTTTTATATCACTATTTATAGTTTTGTCGCTTGTTATTTTACAGATTTTGTCGGCAAAATCACTTTCCCAAAATTAAAGATTGATAAAACTTAAAATAGTATTTTTATAAGAAAATAAATTACTTACTTTTCATCAAACTTAACGCCAAAATCCCACCAATGACCAAAATCGTTCCCATGATTTGAGGCAATGTAATTTGCTCATCCAAAAAAATATGTGCCATCATAAGGGTCGAAACAGGACCTATCGAACCAATGACCGAAGCATTATTTGCGCCCACTCTCCGAATCCCTGCCGAGAGCATAAATGACGAAATGACAGTCGAAAAAATAGCCGTCATTACACCTAAAACATAAACTTCTGATGAAAATGCCCAAATTTGTAAGCCGTTTTCCAAAAAAGCATGACATAAAACCCCAACTCCCGCCGAAGTCATCGAAAGCGTGGTATAGCGTAATGTCCCAAATTTCTTGACTAATTTACCCGTTCCATTCAAATAAATTGCAAATACCAAAGACGAACCTAACACAAATAAACTTCCCGTCCAGACATCGGTTTGGTCATATAAATTCAAGTCATTGACAAAAGCCAACGTAATTCCAACATAAGCCAAACACAACGCAAAAATTTGTATTTTTCTAATACGTTCTCCCAAAAAAATCACGGAGATTATGAGGGTAAAACTCGGATAAGTGAATAAAATTAATCGCTCCAAACTTGCCGTAACATACTGCAAACCCACGAAATCTAACCAACTTGCCAGATAATAGCCCGTCAGTCCGAATAGTGCAATTCCAAACCAATCTTTTTTGTTAATATCTTGATTATCAAGAGATTGTTTCTTGGAAAATATCAAAATCAAAAGATAAATTGGCAATGCAAATAACATCCGAAGTGTCAGAAATGAAATCGAATCGACCTCATATTGATATGCCAGTTTCACCATAATTGCTTTGGCAGAGAAAGCAACTGACCCCCAAAATGCGAGCAGATAGCCCACTTTTTGGGAATTAAAAGCTTGAAAAATTTTCATTCATAAAATCAGTAAATAGTAGTAAGCATCAGGAATTTATGAGCAGATTTTAGGCTCATATTGATTTGCGCCCGTCAAATATTTTTTCGGTTAATTCATTGAGTGCCTGTACTTTATATTCAAAATCATCTTTTAATGTTTTACGATATTTTTCCAGATTATCCAATAATTCTTGCATATCGTCAGGCAATCCATCCTCCAGATATTCGCGCATTCGCTTGGCGAGCGTAGGCGATTTGCCGTTGGTCGAAATCCCGATTTTGAGGTCGCCTTTTTGCACCACCGACCCCAAATAAAAATCACACAAATCAGGCGTATCCGCCACATTAATTAAAATATTTCTTCGAGAAGTTTCCGCTTTGATTTTTTCGTGCAATTTTCGGCTATCTGTTGCACAAATCACCATATCCTTGCCTTCCAAATCGGAGAACTCAAATTTTCGGGGAATAATCGTTACAAAAGGCGCATTATCAGCCAGTTGCTGTGTTTCTTGGCGCACCAAATCGGCAACAATCGTAACGTTTGCCGCTGCATTATTTCGGAGCAATGCTCCCAGTTTTTCTGCGCCCACATTGCCACCGCCCACCAACAAGATTTCGATTTGGTCAATCTTAACAAAAATCGGAAAAAGTGTATTTGCCATATCTGCATGGATTTAAATTTATTGAATATTATCAAGTTAAATAAAATAATCATGCCCTCCCTTTATTTTGAGCGAAAGCACGAATATGTATCCAAATGACAAAAAAAATCCGTATCAAATTCTAAACTTGATACGGATTTTTTTGATGGCATCGGGATTGAGGAATTAGGCTTTGAGTTCTTCGAGGATTTCTAAGCCGCCATTTTCGTTCATTAATTGGTCGGCTAATTTTTTGCCCAGTGCTTTGGGATTATCCGAATTTTCGGTCAGTTCTGCGATGGCTTCTTTTTTGCCATTTGGCGCAACAATGCCGCCCCGAATATTTAATTTGTCGTTTTCCAACGTTGCCAGACAATAAATGGGCATACTGCAACCGCCCTCAACTTCTCGTAGGAATGCACGCTCGGCAAGCAGACAAAGTTCGGTTTTTGGGTCATTGACTAAGGTTCGTACTTTATTTTTGATGTTTTTATCCAGATTTACGGCAGCTTCAATCGCCAGTGCGCCCTGCCCGACGGCAGGCGTAAACTCATCGAGCGGTAGTTCCAAAACGATGTGTTTAGAAAAATTCATCCGAAACACGCCCGCATAGGCTAATACCAAGGCATCGCAAATGCCTTCGTCTAATTTTCGCATTCGAGTTTGGAGATTACCCCGCACATCGACAGTCTTGACTTTGGGATAACTGCGTTTGATTTGGGCAGACCGCCGAGAGGAGGACGTGCCTAAAACCAGTTTTTGGCTATCGTCATCGAGCGTAAAATATTTGTTATAACTAACAATTACGTCATTTACTTTTTCTCGTTTACTGAATGCAATCAAATCCAAATCGTCATCCAGTTGGGAAGGCACATCTTTGGCACTATGTACGGCAATATGAATCTCGCCCGAACGGAGTTGTTTTTCGATTTCATCGGTAAAAACGCCTTTTACGCCCAGTTTCGATAGATTTTTATGAAGATTTTTATCGCCAGTCGTTTGTATCGTTACGATTTCGGTTTCTAATCCGTCTTTTTTCAGAATGCCTGCGATATGTTCGGCTTGCCACAATGCCAACTTACTGCCTCGAGTTCCTATTTTTATAATCTCGTCCAATTTTCTCGGTCTTTTTTCAGAAATTGCCAAAAATGTTTTCTTTTGTGTTGTACACCATCCAAAACGCCAACTCATAGCAAAAACTCAACATACCGAATTTTTGTTCGGCAACACGTAGTTTTTTGATTCTTAGTGGGTTTTGAGGATAAAAACAAGACAACCAACACGAAATTGTCCCGATATTTGCTTTAAATAGTTCAATTATACGTATTTTACTTTTTTTCTGCAAATTTTTCTTTCATTCGCTCACGTGATTTATACCGAAAATTGTATTTTCGCACCTGCATCCAAACCCGAACCAAACAACTTATGCCCGAATTTTTGATATATCAGGAATCCAAACCCTTGCTTTTTACGCAACTTAATTTTTGGATTTTTTTTACGTTTATTACGATTTTTTATCAATTTATTTATAATCGCCTGAATCTCCGAAGCTGGTTTCTGATGCTGACCAGTATGTATTTTTATTACCTCTCGAGTGGGTGGCTTTTTTTCCTCTTGATTTTCTCGACCATTGTCGATTATTATATCGGAAATGCCATTTATTATTCGGATAATCAACGATATAGAAGCCGATTAGTTACGCTGAGTGTGCTGATTAACTTGGGAGTTTTGGCGTATTTCAAATATGCGTATTTCTTTACCAATTCCCTCAACCAATTTGCGGGAATGACCTTAGAAGTTACCGATTGGTTAGGCATCGCAATTAATTCAATTTTTGGGTCAGAAATCGACACGACACGGATTATTTTGCCTGTCGGAATTTCATTTTATACGTTCCAAACCATTAGTTATTCGGTTGATATTTATCGTAAGCAATTAACGCCTGTCAAAAATATTTTTGATTTTGCTTTTTTTGTCAGTTTTTTTCCGCAACTCGTGGCGGGTCCGATTGTACGGGCTTCGGATTTTGTCCCACAGATTTATGCAAACTATCGCCTTTCGAGCGAGGAATTTGGACGAGCGATTTATTTGATTATGGTCGGATTGTTCAAAAAAATGTTTATTTCGGATTATGTTTCGATTAATTATGTGGATAGGATTTTTGAAAATCCAGAAGCGTATTCGGGTTTTCAGAATTTGATGGGCGTTTATGGGTATGCCATCCAGATTTACTGCGATTTTTCGGGCTATACTGATATTGCCATCGGGATTGCACTTTTATTGGGTTTTCGATTGCCTTTGAATTTTAATTCGCCTTATAAAGCCTTGAATATCACAGACTTCTGGCGGCGTTGGCATATTTCGTTGTCTTCTTGGCTTCGGGATTATTTGTATATTTCGATGGGCGGAAATCGCAAGGGAAAAGTAAAAACCTATCTTTTTTTGATGATAACGATGCTTTTGGGTGGACTTTGGCACGGCGCACACGGACGCTATATTTTGTGGGGATTGATGCACGGTGTGGCGTTGGCGGTGCATAAAATGTGGATGACGTATTTCCCTCGAAACCGTGAAAATAGCGTTTGGGGGAATTTATTGGCAGGTTTTGTAACGTTTCATTTTGTGTGTTTGTGTTGGATTTATTTCCGAGCGACTTCCACACCGATTTACGCTTCGGGCATGGAGGTTGCCGCCGAGATTCTGACTCGCATTTTTACTGATTTCCGTGCCGATTTGATTGCCGTTTCTTTTGTCGAATATGCCAAAGTGTATGCGGTGATGATGCTGGGATTTGTCTTGCATTGGCTGCCGTCAAGTTTCAAAACGTGGCTTTCCGAAACATTTATCCAGCTACCAGACATCAGCAAAGCCATTGCCGTCATACTTTTAGTATTAGTTATTTATCAGGTAATTAATTCGGAAATTCAACCGTTTATTTATTTTCAATTTTAGAACAAAACCAAATCGTCTGGTTTCAGAAATCTGACGAGTTTATACACACATCAAAAATTTAATTCATGTTTACAGGAATCATCGAAACGCTCGGACGAGTGCAGCAAATTCGTCAAGATAAAACCAATGTGATTTTTACGATTCAATCCGCCATTGCCGAAGAATTAAAAATCGACCAAAGTGTAGCCCATCAGGGCGTTTGTTTGACCGTGACGGCACGCACATCCCAAACACATGAAGTCGTGGCGATTGAAGAAACCTTGCAAAAAACCAATTTGAACGATTTAAAAATAGGCGATTTGGTGAACTTAGAGCGTTGTATGCCTGCTACGGGGCGTTTTGACGGGCATTTTGTGCAGGGACACATCGACCAAACTGGAATTTGTACCGATGTAACGGACGAAAATGGAAGTTGGCGATATACTTTCCAATATACTGGAAATGAGAACTTTACGATTGAAAAAGGCTCGATTACGGTCAATGGCGTGAGTTTGACTGTGGTCAATTCTAAGGAAAATGAATTTGGCGTGGCGATTATTCCTTATACTTACGAACATACTCATTTTCAGCAACTTAAAGCAGGAGATACGGTAAATTTGGAGTTTGATGTCTTGGGCAAATACATGACCGAAATCCTGAAACGCCGAAAAATTATAGGAATTTCATAACTTAGGCAATACTTTAAAGTTTTTAGGGTTAAATAAGAAACTGTAAAACTTGAGTCGGTTGTGTAGAAATAATCGTCATGTTCAAATTTTGAAATTATCTTACTCTGTACCTAATACTACGAATGAACTGCATTGTTGTCGATGATGATGAGTTTTCAAGAACCATTATCAAACAATTTATTGAACGAACGCCGCACCTGAAGCTCATCGCCGAGTGCGAAGATGCCATCGAGGTGTTTGGTATTTTACAACAAAATCAGGTCGATATTGCTTTTTTGGATGTCGAAATGCCCGAAATGTCAGGCATTGATTTGGTGAAAGCCCTCAAAAATTTGCCTCAAGTTGTGCTGATTACATCGCGCCCCGAATATGCGGTCGAAGCCTTTGAATATAATGTTACGGATTATTTGGTCAAACCTGTCAAGTATGTCCGTTTCCTTAAAGCAGTCGAAAAAGCAGAAAATAATATTCGTTCAGGACAAATCTTACCTGAAGATTCTGCCGAAGACAAAAATTATGTCTTCATCAAAAGTGATAGCAAAATTGTACGCTTACATCTGGACGAAATCCATTTTGTGGAGGCACTCTCTGATTATGTGGTCTTAAATACCCAAAATAAAAAACATATCATGCACGGCACGATGAAAAGCATGGTTCAGAAATTAGGCGAGCAGTTTATTCGGGTGCATCGGTCGTTTATTGTCAATAAAAATAAAATCGAAACCATCGAAGATACCAAAGTCGTCATGCCCACAAAAGTTATTCCTATTGGAGCATCTTACAAAAGTAAATTTCTCGAAAAACTAAACTTTTTGGCATAAATTACATTCAAAAACACGGATTTTCTTTGAATGTAATTTATTGATTATCAAATAATTAAGGTGTTTTAAAGGAATATTCAATTTTAATATTTACCCTTTTATTGCTTGAAAATTTATTTGATTTTTGTTTTGGCAAACCCAAAAACACTGCCACACATTCCGCCAATAATATGTGCAAATTCTGAAATATTATTCGGCTCAAGCGTATTCAAAAACTCTTTGCCCACAAATAGCACCATAATTAAGATAAAAGTCAATGGAATTTTGCCCGCCTTGACATTGGTAAAAGATACCAAAATGATAAACATAAAGACAATGCCACTTGCGCCCAACAGCCCATTACTGAACAATAAAATATTCAGAATAGCGGTAATGAATGCCGTAAAAGCCATCATAAATATCAGTTTTTGACTGCCGTATTTTTCTTCGAGCACAGGACCCAAAAGCAAGATAAATGTCAGGTTTCCGAGCAGATGCTCGTGTCCGCCATGCCCAAAGATATGCGAAAACAATCGAAAATAATCCAACACATTAAAGAAACTAAAGTGGGGCTGAAGCGTAAAAAAACCACTCATAATCCAATTTCCCGTGAAGAGGTCAAGGATATAAATGCCCACACACAACAAAGAAAACGTAAGGACAACGGGCGAATTATAATCAATTTTTGCAGACATATTTTTGCGTTTTAAAGTTTTGATATTCTATAATTTAACGTATTTTTTTTCAGAAAAAGTAACCGCCAAATTTGTTTAAAATTCGGATTCTTTGTTTGAAGTTAGGAGTTTTTTGCCAAAAGTGAATGTTTTTCAGGCTAAAAATTTTTGTGCGCCCTGATTTTCGGTTTTCCGTCATTTTGAAGGAGGGCTAACCCGATTTTATGCCTTATCTTTGCGCCAATTTTAAACCAAATCCTTTCGCAAGGACTTTAAAATCCATCAAGATAACACAGAATTTTACGCAAATGATTCATACAGGCATCGGAGAAGCAGGGCATTTTTTTACGGTCATGGCATTCGTTACGGCATTCGTTGCGGCTTGGGCATACCACCGACTAAGCCAATTACAAAGTTCAGAAGATACTGATTTACAGCTACTTATGATGCAAACTAAATTTGCACGAGGCGCATTTCTATGGCATGGCTTGTCGGTTTTTGGGGTGATATTGATTTTGTTTTCGATGATTTATAATCATTATTACGAATATCATTACGTCTGGAGTCATTCCTCAAATAATTTGCCCGTACATTTTATGATTTCCTGTTTTTGGGAAGGACAAGAAGGCAGTTTTTTGCTTTGGATTTTTTGGCACGTTTGTCTGGGTTTTATGTTGATGCGGACAGCAAAAAAATGGGAGGCTTCCGTGATGGTCGTTTTTTCGTTGGTGCAGGCATTTTTGACTTCCATGATTTTGGGCGTAGTTTTTTTTGGTGAATACAAAATCGGTAGTTCACCTTTTATACTTCTGCGAGATGTGATGGTGGATGCACCCATTTTTCAAGAAAATCCTGATTTTATTCCGCAAGATGGCACGGGATTGAACCCGCTTTTGCAAAATTATTGGATGGTTATTCATCCGCCGACCTTATTTTTGGGCTTCGCCATGACATTAGTTCCGTTTGCTTTTGCGATTGCGGGACTTCGCCAAAATCTGCTTTCCCAATGGGTCAAACCTGCCACATATTGGATGCTTTTCGGGGCGATGATTCTGGGATTGGGCATTATGATGGGCGCATACTGGGCGTATGAAACCCTAAATTTTGGCGGCTACTGGAACTGGGACCCTGTCGAAAATGCCGTCTATATTCCTTGGCTGATTATGGTGGCGAGTTTTCATGTGATGTTGATTTATCGCAAAAATGGTACAGCACTCAAAACTACGTTTATCCTGACGATTTCTGTCTTTATTTTGGTGCTTTATTCTACTTTCATGACCCGAAGTGGCGTATTGGGCGAGGCTTCCGTTCATTCCTTTACCGATTTGGGACTTTCGGGACAATTATTGATTTACCTATTATTTTTTATGGGATATGCCATTTTTTATTTGATAAAACAATGGAATCAATTTCCGAAAGACGAAAAAGAAAGCCAAATTTATTCGCCTGAATTTTGGATTTTTATCGGAGCGACAGTATTATGTTTGGCAGCTTTTCAAGTACTTATTCCGACTTCAATGCCTGTTTTTAACAATTTTTTGGGCTTTTTAGGCATCCAATCAAACATGGCACCGCCCACTGACCAAGTGGCGTTTTATACTAAATTTCAGCTTTGGTTTGGTATTTTTACTGCCTTACTGACGGCACTGGGGCAGTTATTTTGGTGGCATAAAATCGACTCGAAAAATTCCTTTTTGGATGCGTTCTGGATTCCTGCCATTATCGGAATGTTGGTTTCCGCCTTCATTATTGCGGGATTTGGTATTGCAAATTGGCAATACATTATTTTAGTTACGATTTCAGCATTTGCCCTGATTTCCAATGGTTTAACGATTCATAGAATCATCCGAAAGAAACCTCATTTATCGGGCGGAGCGGTGGCGCATATCGGCGTGGCTTTGATGCTTCTGGGGATTTTGGCTTCGGCAGGCTATGATAAGATTATCTCCGAAACCCGAACCGATAAAAACTTTTCCGAAGATAACGTAAACGAGGCAATTGTACTTTTCCGTGACCAGCCTCGCCAGATGAACGATTATTTATTGACTTTTCGAGGCAAATTTACCGAATCCGAAGACCTCGAAGGATACATCGACAGAGAAATTTTAGCACCTACAAAAAATCCGTACCGCATGATTTTGACCGAAGATTACGAAAAAGATGGCAAAACTTTAGCCACCAAAGGCGATACAATTCAGGTATATGGCGAAAATACATATTACCAAATTGACTACCAAAAAGACGACCAAACTTTTACCTTATTCCCTCGTATTCAGGATAATCCGCAAATGGGCTTGGCGGTAAGTCCTGATATTAGTCGAAATTTAACCAAAGATTTATACACGCATTTGACGGCACTAACCGATGAAGAAAAAATCCAATGGACTGAATCCGAAAAATTTACCCAACGAATCGGCGATACGTTTCATATCAATGATTACGTGGCAATTTTGGATGACATCAAACGAGGTGAAAAATTAGCCGATGAAGACGTAAACGTCTTTGCAAATATAAGGATTTTGGGAAAATATAAAAATTATGTTCTTAAACCTTATTATTTAATCAAGGGAAATATGGTCAGTAAACGAGAAGCCAAAAACACAATTATTGGCGTAGCGATTGAAATGGAACAAATTGACCCCGAAAAACAAGAATTTACATTTTCGGTCAAGACTGCTGCGCCAGATTGGGTGGCACTCAAGGCGATTGAAAAACCATTCATCAATTTACTTTGGATAGGCACAATGCTGACCTTAATAGGCATGAGCATCGCGGGTGTTCGGCGTTATCAAGAAGTTAAAAATTAAACATTTTTTTAGAAAAACCTGTCAAGTTTTAGAGTCTGACAGGTTTTGTGATATAAATGAATATTATTCTGCTCCAATCAATACGAAAGACCCCCAATAATACGGATGTTGGTAAGTTTTGCTTCGGATTAATTTTCGTTTGGCTTTCTGAAGGGCTTTGGCTTTGGTTTTATTGCGTAATAATTGTTTATAAAACTGAATCATTAATTGCGAAGTGCTTTCATCGGCTACTTTCCACATCGAAACACCGACATTTTTTGCGCCCGCATACAAAAATCCTCGTGTCAGCCCGATGAGTCCTTCGCCCCGCACGATTTTGCCCAGTCCCGTCTGACAAGCCGAAAGCATCACCAAATCTGCCTTGAGTTCTAAGTTATAAATTTCGCCCGCATACAAAATGCCATCCTCCTTAGAAGTTGCGTCTTGCGCCATTAATAGCCCCGACATATAGGGATTATTTTCGTCCATAAATCCGTGCGTAGCAAAATGAATGTAGCGATATTGTTGTAACATATTGGTTTTCAGATGGAACTCGGAGGCGTGTTTTTCGGTCATATTTCGGGTCGTCATTTTTTTACGTTCGTATAAATTTTGGATACTTTCCGTTTCGATTTTGGTGGCAGGCAAAGGCGTGATATTTCGTCCATCTGCCATAAAACTTGCCGAAGCCCATGCCGAAATAGTATTACCTCGTTCATTCAGTACCGAACCTTCTGTATCTTCCTGAAAAACAGGCGCAAAGGCAATGTACGAACTATCACCAAATAATTTTTGATGATATTTATTGTCCATTAGGGTTGCGGAAAAAGTATAAGACAAGGTGTACCTTTTGTTCAAATAATGTAACTTTTTATAGTTAATTTTTTCGATATTCTTGACTTTTTTGGTCAGCAATGTTCCAAAAGGCAGATATGCCGTCATGCCATCATTAATGATGATTAACTTATTGATTTTTAGCTTATTTTTTGATAAATATCGCTCGACTGGCTCCATAATCATTTGGTGCAATTCGGAAGCATATTCGGCATAGACTTTATCGACCTGAAATTTGATAGCATTTCGTAATCCTCGCACAGATTTATCCATCTGATTTGCCCCTGTGAGCCTCAAGATTTCGTACTTTTGAGCCGTTAAAATGCCAATATAAATCATATCATTACGTCCGATAAAATATTGCAAAATCGCTGTTTTGGGTTGTTCTTTGAGGATACTTTGCCTTAAATCTGCGACCGATTTGATTTTGACATCATATTTTAGGTCATAATATTTGGGATGCTTTTGCTTAAATTCCTGAATCAATTTATCGTATTGCCGTTTGAGGTCAAAAATTTTGTTTTGTAAAAGCCCCAATTTTTTGGCATCCAACGTATGATTGCCTGCCCTTTCGCCCATTAATTTATTTTCTCGGATGCTGATTTCTTGTCGCAAATATTTTTCCTGTTCGAGCAGTTCTTTGGGGAGCGCATCAAAATTTCGGGCGGCAATCGAAGCCAACAAGACGGCAGATTTACTCTTTTCAATGAAGTAAAAGGTATCATGTAAGTATTTTATATTTTGTGAATAAATATGTAGATTTTTGCAAACCTGTATCGCCAAATCGGTCATTTGATGGACGGTTTCGGCTAATAAAATTTTATCCGCCTCATTAGCGTAAAGATTTCGAGTTTGGTCAATAAGTTCATCCGCCGAAAGCAGATGTTGATATGCCAGTTTGAGTTGGGCTTCATTGGCTTGTTTTTGGTGCAATTTGAGCCACGCTTCGGCTTTGCCCAAAAGGGCAGTTACGGCACGTTTGGCATCCATAAAATCATGCGTTAAAGGCATGGTTTCCAAGTTTTTATCCTCAAAATTAGGGGAATTGGCTATGAGGCTCAAATGAAAATTGGTCAGGCTTTTTTCGTATTGTTTTATCTGATAATATCCACCCGCCAAATTATTGTATGTTCCCGCCACGCTGGGATGTTTTTTGCCTAAGTTAAGTTCCTGTAAACGAAGGGTTTGCATATAAAATTCGAGGGCTTGTTCGTATTCATTCATCTTAAAATACGTACTGCCAATATTATTATAAACCTGCGCCAAATCGGGGTGTGTCGTGCCAAATACTTCCGCCCGAATTTCCATGGATTTGGTGTAATAATCTAAGGCTTTGATGTAATTTTCTTTCAGATATTCGGCAACGCCCATATTATTGTAGGATTGCGCCACGTCAGGATGCTGATTTCCAAGCACTTCTAACCGAATATCAAGGGCTTTTTCATAATAATTAATGGCTTCTTTGTAATTCTTTTTTTGATAATGAATCATGCCAATATTATTGTAAGAACGGGCAATATCGGGATGTTTTGCCTTAAAAACTGCCTGCCGAATTTCGAGGGCTTTGGCATGATAATCAATCGCTTTGACATATTCGCCTTTTTGTCCGTACATCGCACCGACATTGCTGTACGCCAAAGCAGTTTCGGGGTGTTTTTTGCCGTTTATTTGTTCTCGAATCGTCATGGATTTCATAAAATAATCCAAAGCAATATCGTATTCGCCCTTGAGGTCGTACACTTCGCCCATATTATTGAGCGAAATCGCTACTTGTGTATGGTTTTCGCCAAAATTATCCTTCCTGATTTGGAGGGCTTTTTGATGGTATTCGAGGGCTTTGTCAGGGTCGGATTTGCCCGCATACGAAACCCCCAAATTATTATAAAGTTGTGCGATTTCGGGATGCGTATCTTCCAAATGTTTCTGTTTGATTATCAAAGACTTATCAAAAAATTCGATGGCAATATCATATTTTCCGATGGCACTATGCACCGCCCCCAAATTATTATAATCCGAACTCACTTCTAAGGAATTTGCGCCATGTAAGTTACGGTTCAATGCTTCAGATTTTCCAAAAAATTCTAAGGCTTTTTCAGGATTTCCCTTCAAAAAATAAGTATCGGCGATGCTTTTGTAGCTTCTCGCCCAAATGCTATGAGGCGTGCCTCGTGTCATGGCTTTGACCTGTACCAATTCTTTCTCGAAATAATCCAGCGCACTATCGTATTGGTCTAATTTTTTGTAGGTATCGCCAATATTCCGATAAGACGTAGCCAATGTCGGATGGTATTTTTTGTAGAGCATTTCTCGTATCTCTTTGGCTTCCAGAAAGTAAGCTAACGCCGTATTGTATTCTTTTTTGTAGGAATAAGCGATGCCTATGGTATTTTTGGTGGTTGCGATGTCGGGATGCGGATTGCGCTTCCATTTATAGATTTCTTCCTGAACGGCAAGTGCTTTTTCGAGATTTTCGATTTCGGCATCAAAGTTTTGTTCTCGAAAGTACGTGATTGCCAGCGTGTAATACGCATCGGCAGAAGTTTTATTTTTTCCGCTCGCATAGCGTGAATTTACGTCCAGCGTCCGATTTAGTATCTGGCGAGCTTCCTCAAATTTGCCCTCCGAAGTATAATTATATGCCAAATCGTTCATGGCATCCCAATATTTGGTGTACATTCTGACTTGGCGATACAAATTACCCGCTTGTCTGAAATAATAATTTGAGCTATCATAAACCTCCATTGTTCGGAATTGCTGTGCTTTTTGGTAGGCGGTTTTGGCATGAATTAGCACGAGGCTGTCGGGCATAGTTTTCTCCTGTTGCGCCCATAAAAAAGTGGAATGAATGATTAAAAATAAGGTAAGAACGTAATATTTGTTCATGTTTGTAGTAAATTTAAGGCAATCAGTAAATTATAAATCTTGTATTGTTATGGTGTTTGTTTTTTTGATAACGTAACTTTTAACATATTATTTAGATAGCAATTTATGAGTTAGAAAAGTTCGTGATGCCTCGAAAACATACGTACATTTTCGGCTTGAAATCTAAGAAAATCGTACAATACGGATTGTTTTTAATAAGTGCTTTTGGCTTTTTAATGTTCAGGAAAATTTTTGTGTGGGCTTTTCCTACTTTTGGTCGTGTATTCAGCCGATAAGGCGTTGAAATTTTGTATTTTTGTCCCGAAAATCACCCTTAACCAAAAAACTAACAAACACAATAAACGCATGGCTTTGGTAGAAATGTTAATGCCCAAAATGGGCGAGAGTGTCATGGAAGGCACAATTTTGAATTGGCTCAAACAACCCGGAGATGAGATTGAAGAGGACGAGTCGGTTCTCGAAGTTGCCACCGACAAAGTGGATACCGAAATTCCCGCCATTCATGCGGGCATACTCCAAGAAATTTTAGCACCCGTAGGCGAGGTCGTTCAGGTTGGGCAAGCTATCGCCATCATCGCCACCGATGCGGAAACCACCGATGCACCTTCGACAAATGGACAGGTTGCCCTCGAAACGCCCGCTCAAACTGTCGCCGAGTCAGTACCGAATCCTTTGGCAAACGGAATGTCTTTGATTACTGAAAATCAAGGCGTTATGACAGAACAAACCAATCGTTTTTATTCGCCTTTGGTCTTGAATATTGCCCGAAAAGAACAAATTTCTATGCCCGAACTCGAAAGGCTCAAAGGTTCAGGAAAAGAGGGACGAGTAACCAAAAACGATATTTTGGATTATGTCCAACTCAAAAAACAGGGAAAAACTCCTTCGATTACGCCCCAGCCCACGCCCGTAATTCCTGCGCCAGTTGCCGCAAAAATAGAAACAAAACCTGCTGTAAATCAACAAGTTAAACCAGCAGTTTCGTATTCTGGCGAAGCCGACATTATCGAAATGGACAGGATGCGTAAAGTAATTGCACAACGCATGGTCGAATCCAAGCATATCGCTCCGCACGTAACGTCTTGTGTCGAGGCGGATGTAACCAATATCGTCAATTGGCGCGGAAAAGTGGTGCGGAATTTCCGAGAAAAAGAAGGCGTAAATCTAACTTATACGACCGTTTTTCTGATGGCAGTGGCGAAAGCCTTACGAGATTTCCCGATGATAAATTCTTCGCTCGAAAACGATAGAATTATTCTCAAAAAGGACATCAATATCGGGCTTGCCGTTGCCTTACCGACTGATAATCTGATAGTTCCAGTTATTCGGAATGCCGATAGACTTAATCTCAAAGGCATGGCACACACCGTACAGGATTTGGCAAAACGTGCCAGAGAAAATAAATTACGTCCTGATGAATTGCAAGGCGGAACTTATACCGTATCCAATATTGGTTCGTTCGGAAACGTACTCGGTACGCCGATTATCATGCAGCCACAAAGCGCAATTTTGTCCTTAGGAACTGTCCAGAAAAAGCCTGCGGTTATCGAAACCGAACACGGCGATTTGATTGGCATTCGGCATTTGATGTTTTTATCGCATTCCTATGACCACCGAATTATTGATGGCGCATTGGGCGGTAAATTTGTCCGAAAAGTTGCCGATTATCTCGAACAATTTGACGTAAATACAACGCTATAAAAATCAGCACAATTTAAATTTAGACCTGCCAAGTCTTTAAGACTTGGCAGGTCTTTAAGAACTTGGCAGGTCTTCAAAAAAAAACTGCGTAGTAATGTGCAATGGCTACGAGGAGCGTACCAAAATAAGGTTATTCCATTCGCACGCCAAAAACCATAATATCATCGACTTGTTTATGATTGCCTTTCCATTCTTGAAAGGCTTTTTTTAAGGTAACTTTCTGATTTTGTGGTGTTTCTGATGCAATTTTTGCTAATAATTCTTTAAAACGTCTTGCCATAAATTTTCTGCCCTGCTCACCTCCGAATTGATCCACAAAACCATCAGAAAAGGCATAAATCATATCGCCTTCTTGGAGTCGAAAATGATGATTGGTAAAAGATTCTTTTTCTTTACGATAAATTCCGACTGGCATTCTATCGCCCCGAAATTCAATGAATTGTTGGTGCAAGGCTGAATTTTGACCCTCCCGTTGTCGAATGATATACAAAGGATGGTACGCCCCCGCAAATTCGAGGTGATTATCGTCCGAGATAGTAAAAAGGGAAATATTCATGCCATCTTTGGTATTCGATTCCGCATTATTTTGATGCAACGATTTTTTGACGCGGCGGCGCAATTTGTTCAGGATTTCGGCAGGCGAAAATTCCTGTCGTGTGATTTCGTTCAGGAATGCAGTCCCCATCATGCTCAAAAATGCACCGGGTACGCCATGTCCCGTACAATCAGCAACGGCGATGAGCGTTTTGTCAAATCGTCTGGAAACCCAATAAAAATCACCTGAAACAATATCACGCGGTCGATTCCAGATAAAATGTGCGGGTAATACTTTTTCAACATAATCTGGTGTGGGTTCAAGGGCTTTTTGGATGCGCCGAGCATACTGAATGCTCTCGGTAATGTTGGTTTTTTCTTGCTGAATACTATTTTTTTGTTGGGTAATGATTTGCTCCAAATAGGAAAAAGCATCAAAACGATGGATAGGTTTTCCGGCTTCATTCCAATACTGAACTTTATCTTGTTTTTCCCAGTGATTACGCTCATTTTGAGGAACTTGTAAAAAATCTTCCGGCGAATACACATTAAATCCTCCTGACGAAACCTGCACCGAAACATAATGAACTTTTTCGTCCTCAAGGGGCGTATCCGAAGATATTTCTTCCAAAATAATTTCTTGGTGTCTCGGGCGACGACTTCCCCAAACTACGCCCCGAATCTCATCCGCAGGCGAAACACGAATGCCTATGGATACTTTCAAAAATAAAAACATCAAATATGCCGAAACACTCGTAAAAGCAAAGCAAACTAAAACGCCCAGTACCTGTACGCCTAATTGTTCAAAACGAGGAAGGGCTAATAATTCTGTTTTGCCGAATAATGCCACGCAGATTGTCCCAAAAGCTCCGCCAAAGCCATGCACAGGAACTGCACCAACAGCATCATCCAAACGCAAAGTTTTGATAATCCAATCATAAGAATAATTATGAACCAATCCCGCCAAAAAACCCACTAAGATACTGCTTTGAGGGCTAAATAAATGGCATCCCGCCGTAATTGCAACCAATCCCGTGATGGTGCCACCGATAATTTTTTCGATAATATCAGACTTGCCCTGCACCAGATAACTGTGCAAAAATGCCGAAAGTCCTGCCGCCGCACCTGCCAAATTCGTATTCAGAATAATTAATCCCACATCCGAATTAAATGCAAGCGTGCTGCCTCCATTGAAGCCCCACCAGCCTAACCACAGAATCATCACGCCCAAAATCGAATACGAATAATTGGTCTTCATGGGCATCACTTCGCCCGTAACAGGGTGATAACGTCCAATACGAGGCTTGACCATCCAAACCCCAATCAACGAAACCCATGCGCCCACCGAATGGACTACCGTGGAGCCTGCAAAATCAATGAAGCCCAAATCTGCCAGCCATGCGGTGTTTTCGGGGTTCACAATTTGTCCCCAAACCCAATGCCCAAAAATCGGATAAATGAAACAACCTAAAATTATCGACCCCGATAAATACGGAATTAGCCCCGTTCTGCCTGACATTGCACCCGAAACAATCGTCAGTGCCGTAGCCGCAAAACCCCATTGGAAGGTAAAAAAAATCAGGCTATCAGTTAATTTTTGAGGCGAAAAAGTAAAATTTTCGCCAAAAAAATGAGTCGTCCCTATGATTCCGAACCATGAATCGCCAAACATCAAACCATAACCCACCGTAAAAAATGCCAACCCCCCAACCAAACAATCAATCAAATTCTTGACTCCTACGCCTTCTTTATGAACCGATTTGACCATACCAGATTCCAGTGCCTTAAAACCCGCCTGCATAAAAAATACCAATGCCGCCGCCCACAAAACCCAAAGATGATGAATCGAGAGTGTCAAGCCATCCGAACTGGAAGAACTTGCGCCCAAAGCTGAAAAACTAAGAAATCCGAACGGAAAAAGTAAAAAACGTTTCATGTCGTATGGACTTTAAAGGATAAATATATTGCCTTTGTGTGCATTCTGTAAGGTGTTGTCCAAATTTTGGTTAAGGCAAATTTTGTACCTTTTTTGTAAAACATACAATAACTTGTTTTTTTACTCTACGATTAATGTTTGTGTAATGTACCTAAGTTGTTTTAAACTCTTGATAACCATAAAGTTCGATATAATTCAAATAATAAACTACGATAGTTTTGGCTTCAATTCATGGCACACAAAATTAATCAAGATTTCTAAGATTTTACCTAAAATACTATATTTTTTAAAAACAGGGTGTATTTTTAACGTTTTGATATAAAAAACAGTATTAAATTCAGATTTTAGGGTAAAAAAACAACCTATTTTTAAAATAAAAAGTATAAAATAAATTTTGAAAACTTATCGCCTTGGGATGCGTTATTAGGGTTTATGCTACATTTAAAATCACGCCAAATCATGGAGAAACACCTTTATACGTTTGATGAATGGAGTACCGAAAAGGCAGAAAAAACGTTCGGGCTGACCGAAATTGACAATCATTCGATTTTGCAGGAGTGGATTCATTCCAAAGAACCACTCACCGACCAGGAAAAAGCATGGTGTATTCGCCTACGAGAAATTCTCCGAAAAAATGTTAATGGCTGGCATCAACGAGAGTTGCGCTCTTTGTTTATTGCGCCCTTATTGAGTGCGGTTGATTTTTTCGAGGAGGATTTTAAGCCTTTCGTTCAACGGGAGCAATACTATGAAAATGAGCAAGTTATCGTCAAAGGCTCGGTCGATTTTCTGATTGCAAAGGGCAAGCAAAGCCCTGAAATTCCGTATTTTTGTCTTTATGAAAGTAAGGATGATTTTTGCGACCCCAACATCGACCCTTTGGGCGGCTTGCTGGCTACTTTGATTGCGATTCAGTCCAAAAATGAAAAAAAATATCCCATTTACGGCATTTATATTGTGGATAGACAGTGGTTTTTCGTAATTTTGGAGGCTAAGCGTTATTCGATTAGTTTGGCGCATGATGCTACGCAGGATGATTTGTTTCAAATCTATTCCAATCTCAAGAAGCTAAAACGATTAATTAAACGAGACCGTTATCAAATTTGATTTTTGAACTGACCATATTAGGCTCTAATTCAGCAACCCCTTCATTCGGCAGGCATCAAACTGCCCAATTATTGAATATTAATGATAAATTATATTTGATAGATTGTGGAGAAGGCACACAAGTAAGGTTAAAAGAACTTGGCAAAAAATACCACCGAATTTCACATATTTTTATTAGTCATCTGCACGGCGATCATTATTTCGGATTGATGGGGTTATTATCGACTATGCACCTGCAAGGACGCTCTGAAGCTATGCACTTGTTTGCGCCTGCGGGATTGCGGGATATTATTTTGCTGATGCTCAAAGCATCGGGAACGGCATTGGGCTATAAATTACATTTTCACGAAACGAACCCCGAAAATACGGAGCAAATATTTGAAAATGACCATTTTACCGTAAATACAATTCCTTTGGTTCATGGCATTCCGTGTACCGGATTTTTGTTTCGGGAAAAACCCAAGAGCCGAAAAATTATCAAAGAAAAACTAACAGATGCTTTTACGCTTCGAGATATTATGGATTTGAAGTTCGGCAAGGATGTTCAGATTCACGGAAAATGGATAAAAAATACAGAAATAACGCTCGAAAAACGCGCACGTAGTTTCGCTTATTGCTCGGATACGGCTTATCACGAACCAATTATCGAACAAATCAGAGATGTAAGTTTATTGTATCATGAGGCTACTTTTATGAAAGAATATGCTCATAAAGCCCTTCGGACAGGACACAGCACCACGCATCATGCAGGCACAATCGCTCAAAAAGCCCATGTTGAACGCCTGATTATTGGACATTATTCTGCTCGGTATCGAGAAATTGCACCGCTTTTGTGGGAAACGCGTGAGATTTTTCCGAATACAGAACTGGCTGTCGAAGGCAGAAGTTTTTTGGTACATGAATAATAATTTAGTCCTAATATTTTGTCTAACTTGCTCAATATCAGCTTCTTAAATGTTAATTTTAAAACCGTTAAAATACATTAACATTCTCTTGACAAAAAGTCAAAATTTATGATTAAACCTTTCGAGTGGGCGTGCGTCTAAGAGACAAAACAAAGCGGTAAACGCCGTAAAAATTGAACATAAATTTCACGTAAAGTATTCAAAATGAAAAAGTTAGCGTTATTTTTTATGATTTGTATTTTGGCATTAGGAGCGACATTCGCCCAACAAGAAGCCAAAAAAACACCCGAAGAGCGTGCCGAAAAACAAATCGCTCGCATGACCGAAGACCTAAGCCTAACCGATGAGCAGGTCGCCAAACTGAAGCCCGCTATCGTAACTCGTATCACGAAAGTTCGGGAAGCACGACAAGCCAACAACCAAGAAGGCATCAAAAATGCACGAAAAGAGTATCACGAAATTTTGAAAAGCACCCTGACCGAAGAACAATTCAAAAAACACAAAGAACTCAAGAAAGAAGGCAAAGCCAACCGAAAAAATAAAAAAGGCAAAGGCAAAGCCGAAGATGAGGACTAAATCTGAATCTGTGAATAAAAAAAGACATTCAGCAATGAATGTCTTTTTTTTTTGGTATTTTTTCAGTTAAATATTTGATTATCAATATAATATGAATACGACAGGCGACAAAGATTTAATGATTGAAAAACTTACATAACGCTTTAGCTCCATGACGAATGGACATCCATGCGATTGTTAGAAAAATGATGTAAAATTTATATTTTTGTCGTCATAATTTAGGTTAAACAAATACGCATGATTTATTTACATCGCTTTATTACGATTATCTTGTTAAGTACTTGTATTTTAATAAGTTATTTATTTTATAACTTACATCGCAAGGTAAACATTATCGAAAAACGTGCCGTTGCTTCCACTTTTATACAAGATGTGCGTTTGCCTGCCAAATTTGATTTTTGTGGCGAGGCAGTGCCACTCGATGACCCCGAAGTCAGCGAACGTATTGATTATGAGTTAGTTTCAAATGTACATTTGCATTCCAGAACCATTTTGGTACTCAAGCGGGCGCATCGTTGGTTTCCACAAATTGAACCCATCCTCAAGGAATATCACATTCCAGATGATTTCAAATATTTGGCGGTGATTGAAAGTAACTTGACCAATGCCGTTTCGCACGTGGGCGCATCGGGATTTTGGCAATTTATGGCAAAAACAGCTCCTGAATTTGACCTTCGGGTGAATGAACAGGTCGATGAGCGTTATCACGTCCTGAAGGCGACCCGTGCCGCCTGTCAATATCTACAAAAAGCCTACGAAAAAACAGGAAGCTGGACGAATGCCGCCGCCTCGTATAATGTTGGTATTCATGGACTTACCAAGCGATTGACGGCACAAAAAGTAACCTCATATTATGATGCCATACTCCCAGACGAAACCATGCGGTATGTTCCTCGAATCTTAGCTTTGAAAGCCATTATGCAAAATCCCAAGCAGTATGGCTTTGAAATTTCGCCCGCCAATCAATACGAAAAATTACCCATCCGAATTGTCAAAATTGATTCCTCAATCCTTGATTTACAGGGCTTTGCGATTCAACAAGGCATGAATCATAAATTACTAAAATATTACAATCCATGGCTGAAAAGTCATCAATTAATCGTCAAGGATTCGACAGATGGTTATGAAATTGCCTTGCCACAAAATGCCACGGCAGGCAAATTACATCGGTCTATTTATCAGGAAGTTCGTACCGAAAAAGATACGATTCTGACCAAAACCGCTTTCATTTCGGGCGACCCAAAATAACAAAGGTTCAACAAAAAGTTTGGCTCATGTGTAAATTAAGGTGAAGCATAGTATTCTAGATAATAATTGGGTAT
>CAZNYR010000045.1:0-31273 GCA_964577275.1 uncultured Cytophagales bacterium
CAATCCAAAAATAAAGGCAAAAAGTAGTAAGTTTTTCATGGCTTATTAAGGTTTTAAATCGTATTTGCGTTCCGTTTCTTGACGATTTTTCTACGATGATTTTTCTATAAACGCCACAAAATTACATAAATCAACACGTAAAATCGAAGTTTTGCCGAAGGTCTGACATTTCGTGTTCCCGTTCACACCATACTTAAAATGAGGCGAAATCATTGTAGATAGCGTTTTTTTATCGTAAAATTATGTTTGGTAACACTTTAGTAATAATAATACAAAACAAATGTTTTATGGTATTTTATCAAGATAAAAATTAGTTTTTTTTGCGAAAATAGGATTTTTGGCTGTTTTATTTGTCTAATCTTGCGTAAAACATTTTGAGATTTAAACTCTTTTACTGGTAAGCAGTCAAATGGATAAATCATTGGTTTAAAAAAAATAATTCCACAAATCAAATGAGCAAAAGACAATTACTTTATGTTTTGGTAAGCCTATTTTTTAGTACGATATGTTCATTAAATGCCCAACGCTCCAATGCTGATGCCAGCCAAGCCCCGTCTATCGGCAAATTAATGGGCGTAGTCAAAGATAAGGAAAGCGGCAAACCCATTGAATATGCGACCATTACGCTGATTTCTAAACGAGATTCGAGCCTCATCACGGGGGGCGTAACCGACAAAAATGGACGCTTCACGATTTCGGAAATTCAGTTGGGTTTTTATCAGGTCAAAATCAAATTTATTGGATATGATGCTTACGAAACGTCCGTCAAATTAAGCCCCCGAAGCGAAGGCGGAATAGAGCAAAATTTGGGCGTGATTGCGCTCCAAATATCAGCGCAAATGTTGGACGAAGCCCAAGTAGTTGCCGAGCGCGATGTGATGGTTTCGGAAATTGACCGCAAAGTGTTTAATGTGGCGCAAAACCTGACGGCACAAGGCGGTACAGCGGACGAAATTCTGGTCAATATCCCCTCAGTCGATGTGGATGCGGACGGAAATGTGAGCTTGCGTGGAAGTGAAAATGTAACGATATTAATTAATGGAAAGCCCTCTGGACTCGCTGGTGCAGGACGACAGGCGGTTTTAGACCAAATTCCTGCTTCGAGCATCGAGCGTGTCGAAATTATTACGAATCCATCCGCCAAATTCGACCCCGATGGCATGGCGGGAATTATCAATATTGTCCTGAAAAAAAATCGTGAAGCAGGCATCAACGGAAGTGTTAATTTAGGTATTGGAACAGCAGAAACTTACAATGCAGCAGCACAATTAAGCTATAATTCGGGCAAATGGAATGTTTTTGGAAATTATGGCTTTAATTATCGTGATGCTTTCAGCAATGGCACAAATTTACGCCAAAATATCTTTGAAAATGAATTAAATATCATTGACCAAATCAGTTCGGGCAGTCGGCAGCGTGAAAATCATTTAGTCAAAGGCGGATTAGATTTTTATGCCAACGAACGCAATACGCTTTCCCTTGCCGTAACGCATAGATTTGGCGACCAAAGCCGACTCAACACAATTTTATATCAAGATGGTATCAGTTTGACAAACTTATCGCCCACTTCCGAGCGACAAAGTCCTGAAATTGAGGACGAAAAGAATACTGATATTAATTTTACGTATCGAAAAGATTTTGAGAAACCTCAACAAAACTTTACGCTGGATTACGTATTTTCAGATTCTTACGAATTGGAAACAGGAATTTATGAAGAAATATTTTTTGATGAATTTACGCCCACTATCTTACAAAATAATTTTACGAAAGAAAATGCTCAAATCCATACACTTTCAGCTGATTATGTGCATCCTATCGGCAAAAATACCAAACTCGAAACAGGCTATAAATTGATTCACAGAAGGATTAATACCGATTTTGATTCGGAAACTTTTGACTACACCCTGAATTTTTATGCGCCTGATATTGCCTTGAATAACGAGTTTGAATACAGCGAGGAAATTCATGCCGTTTATGGAATTTTTGGGCAAACGCTCGGCAATTTTGCCTATCAAGTCGGCTTGCGGGCGGAGTCAGCTTTGACAGATTCTCGCCTAATTACAACGAACGAACTCTTTGAAAATGACTATATTAGCTTATTTCCTAATGCTTACATCAAGTATAATTTGGACAAAACCCAGCAGGTGCAACTTAGTTATGGCAGGCGAATTAATCGTCCCCGAACAGGGCAACTTAATCCCTTTACGGATTATGGCGACCCCTTCAATTTGCGGTCTGGCAATCCATTTTTGAAGCCCGAATATATTGATGTTTATGAACTTAATTATGCCTACGATGGCAATAAACACAGTGTTAATTTTGGCTTATATTATCGAGATATTACAAATGTGATTCGGCGTTTTAAAACTGTGAATGATACCACGAGCGTAGCCTATACGACTTTCGTCAATTTGGAGGGCGGACGAACCTACGGCGCAGAGTTGATTTGGAACTTTCGTCCTGCCAAAATTTTTAGTATGATGTTCAGTACCAATGTGTTTCGGAACGAATTGGATGCCTCGAATTTGGAATCGGATTTAAGCACTTCGGGTACGAGTTTCTCATCCAAATTGATGGCAAACCTGAATCCCGCCAAAAATATAAGCCTTCAAATCTCAAGTCGTTATCGTGCGCCTTTTATCATTACGCAGGGCATGATTTGGGATTTTTATGCCACCGATATTGCGATTCGTCAAAAAATATGGAAAGGCAAGGCAGATTTCAGTTTTCGGATAACAGATATTTTCAATAATATGCGTTTTCGGCTCGAAATTGAAGCCGATAATTTTACGCAAGATTCTTATCGAAAATGGGAATCTCGGACGGCATTGCTCAATTTCTCGTACCGATTTGGCAAACAAACCCGAAAACGAGGCAAAAAAGGCGATGGTGCCGAACGTGGTGGCGGTGGCGGCGGCGGTGATATGGATTTCTAAGTAATACATTATCAACGGTTTATGTCCAGACTTGCCAAGTTCTGCTTGGCAGGTCTGACATTAAGTTAGAATTTCATGCGAGGCATCGGACTCACATCCTGCCCACAAAACTCTCCCGCCAAATATTTGTAATAACCTGTCATAGCAATCATACCCGCATTATCTGTACAGTACTGAAAATCAGGAATATAAATATTCCAATTTTTGATTATTGCGGTTTCTTGTAGGGTTTTTCGCAAGCCCGAATTTGCCGAAACACCGCCAGCGATGGCAATTTCTTTGATGTCGTATTCTTCGGAAGCCTGCATGAGTTTTTGCATCAAAATTCGGATAAGTGTATATTGCACACTGGCGCAAATATCATGGAGGTTTTCTGCTACAAAATGCTCATTTTGTTGGACTTGTTTCCGAAAAAAATTCAAAAATGCGGTCTTGATTCCACTAAATGAATAATTCAAATCCGTATTTTTCAAATCAGGAAATGCGTAAGCGTGCGGATTTCCTGTCCGAGCATATTTATCAATCAGCGGTCCACCGGGGTAGGGCAATCCCAAAATTTTGGCGGTTTTATCGAAGGCTTCTCCGACTGCATCATCGACCGTTTGGCCAATAATTTTCATATCCAAATAATCTTGCACCAAAATAATTTGGGTGTGTCCGCCGCTCACCGTAAGGCACAAAAACGGAAATTTGGGTTTGGGTTCATCAATAAAATGCGCTAAAACGTGTGCCTGCATATGATTTACGTCAATCAGGGGTATATCCAATGCCAGCGCAAAAGATTTGGCAAAAGCCGTACCGACCAAAAGCGCACCCAAAAGTCCAGGACCCCGTGTGAATGCGATGGCATCCAGTTTGTTTTTGGAAATATTGGCTTGTTTAAGTGCCTGATGCACAACAGGAATGATGTGCTGTTGATGCGCTCGTGAAGCCAATTCAGGCACAACCCCGCCGTATTTTTCATGCACCGATTGCGTGGCGACAATATTATTCAATACCCTGCCATCCTGAAGGATGGTAGCGGAAGTTTCATCACAAGAAGATTCTACTGCTAAAATGGTAACCATATTTTTAGACATAAAACCCTCCAAATGCCAATGCGTTTGGAGGGTTTTTGAATTAGAAAATTATGAAATCTAACCTTTAATAATTTCAATCAATTCATTTTCAATTTGCCAGTCTTGCGCCAGCTTAATCATGGCGGTCGCTTCCATTTCGGAAATATACCCTTTTTTGTGGTTGGCATCCCACACTTTATTCAAATAATCAAGTCGTTTTTCTTTTTCCAATTGGGTCATAATTGGGTCAAGAAATTCCTGCGCTCGTTCAAAAGCATCGTAATAGTCTTGGGCAATAAACGAATGCGCCCACTCCAATTCTTCGGCGGCATCAAGTTTGATTGCCGTTTCTTCGAGTATTTCTTGCTCATCTTCGTCTATGCCATGAAAATTAAAAATAATACATTTGAGCAGAATAAATGCTTTTTTCTCTTCACTCGTCATGTTGTACCTTGATTATTTCAGGACAAATATAATATTTATCGTGTTTTTTTTACGGAATTTAGGCAAAATTATTGAAAACCTTGTCCCAATTTCAACACAAAAAAATTGTCGAAAATGGGGCTTTTACGATTTTTTTCAACGAATGCCTCAAGATAATAAAAATAAATGACATCCCCGAAAATTTATCCGAATCTGTGCCAAATTTTATGCCTCGTTTTTTAGTCTTCCTTCGCCAGACGTTGGGGCGTATCGACCCCCGAAACGATGCTTTCGACAGCCTTGGCAGTAGCTTGGATAACATTTTTAAGATTTTCGGGGGTCAGGGTTTCAAACTCATCATCGGGCGAGTGATACAATTTGTCCGTATCAATCGGGGCAGTCGAAATCGTGTGTGCAGGAATACCCAGACTCGCAAAAGGTTTATTATCAGAACGATAGAACAAATTATAATTGGGATAAGGGTCCGGCTCAAAACGAAAAGTTTCGGGCGAATTGCGTTGCAAAATTTGTCCAAAATCGCTTTTATCAAATCCTGTAATAAATGCCGAATTTTTGCCCCATTTCGATAATTTTCCTATCATCTCAAAATTAAGCATGGCAATAATTTCGTTGGGACGAACTTTTTGTGCCAAAAATTGCGAGCCGTAGCCCCCAATTTCTTCGGCAGCAAATGCCACAAAAATTAAGGTACGGGCGTTATTGTTTAAGGTCTTGAAGTGTCCTGCCAATGCCATCATGCCCGCCACGCCTGAAGCATCATCATCCGCTCCGTTGGCAATCGAATCCCCATTAATGGGCGAAATTATGCCCAAATGGTCGTAATGTCCCGAAAAAATAACGTACTCCTTGGGCTTGGATTTGCCTTCCAGAATGCCAATCACATTGTGTAATGGCTTTTTGAGTATCTGATTCTCGAACGCAATATCAATCGTGTTGGGCGTGAGTTCATCGGTCAGCACAAAAACCAACGTGGGTTCGGGGACAATAGACGCTAATTTGAGGCTCTTTTCCTGAAATTGGTTTTTGTATCTTTCAAAGATTTTGCGGTGAGTCGTTTCAACCAAAATGATGGTCGGGCGGTCAGTTTTGGCATCTTTTTTTAGGGCGTGGATGCGCTTTCTGAAATCTTCTTCTTTGCGGATGCTTCGCAAAATGGCGTTCTCTTTCGTAAATTCAAGTTGTGTTTCTTTGCTTTCAAAAAAACAATCCTCCGATTTTATTTTTTTATAATTTATGCTGATTATCAGACTTTTAGGCTCAATTTCTAATACCTCAAATTGCTGTTTATAACTCTGCAAATCGGCAAAATACGCTAAGCCCAGACGCTTAAATTCGGAGCTAATATAATCGGCAGATTTTTCTAAACCTTCCTGAAAATTGCCTCGTCCTTGCATTTTATCATCCGAAAGTATTTGTACTATTTGAGAAATATTTTTTGTACTTATCAAAGATGACTGCGAAGTACACGAAACGCCCAACAGAAATAGAAAAAGGATAAAAATTCGGTTCATGAGTTCTTGTTTAGGGTTTGTTTAGTGAGGCAACAAAATACACCGATTTTTGATTGGAAACAAATTTTTGGAAGGCGAAACGTAATTTTGGCAAGTCCACAAAAAAAAAGCCTTTCCGAATATCGGAAGGCTTTTCCAGTTTCATACTTTTGGGCATCCCTCTTGCAAAAGGCTACCCCCTAACCTGTTTTATAACACATCAAAAAAAAACACGCTCTAAAAACTTTTAAAAAACACGCTTTTTACGCTCACTCAATTACTTTATATAATTCATGCTCGAAATGTTTTTGGTCTGTTGTGGCGGTATCTTGCTGATTTTTAATGCCATATACCGTTACATAGGACAACATCAAAATTAAGACCAAAACGATAAGAAACTTCAAGTTTTTCATGGAGTTAGCTTTTATATTCTTGAGTTTTGCATCGGTCAAATGGGCTACTTTTGCCCTGATGACGGTACAAAGTAAAGGCACATTTTTGGAATAAACCAGCATTCAGGCATTAAAAAGACGTAAACAAACAAAACGAAAATGGGAAAGTGAGGCAAGAAAATTTCAAAAAAAGCAAAAATTTAATCCCTTTTTATTTGGAAATAAAAATTTAAATATCTATTATTGCAAGTTTGTTTCATTCGTTTTAAATCATTTAAAATCCTATTTCAACTTATGAACGGTGTTCATGTTCTGGTAACACCATGTAAGTTTTTTTGTGTTTTTAAACCATTAGAAATCCAATTTTTTCTGTTTTTTCTACTATTTTGGATAAAAAAAAGCCAAAAACAAGCGCAATTCGGAAGAGTTGCGCTTGTTTTTGGTGCGATATTCTGAGGGTTTCGTCTAAGGAATGATACCCGTAATCTGAAATGAATTGGTGTCTTTGAGTTGGATTTTTTGAAAACCGCGCACCGTGTATTTTTTGAGCTGTTCGTTTTCCAATTCCAATTCGGTAAAGCGTTCGGTATGATAAAGTTGGCTCGTATTTTTGTAATGAATCCGAATCGCCCGAATCGTTTCGCCTGCTTTTTCGATGGTCATTTTCTGGACTTTGGCATCTGTTTTCTTGGCGATATAAACGATTTTTTGGGGAGTTTCTTCAATGTCATAAGCATCCAACAAAATCGGTACGTTTATATCGCATTCTCGGAACGGTTTGAGTTCGGCATTCCAGCTTTTGATATGCAATTTTTTCTGGGTCGTATCCTGATTTGTGGCGATAGTTTTTAGGATTTCAGGATGTTGTTTTTGCAATCTATCGGATTGATTATCAATAAATTGAATCAAATCAAAATATTTTTTGGGTTGATTTTTTTCGGCTTCGGTTTGCGAACACCCCATAAATATCAACAACACAAAAACAGGAATATAATTGGATTTTAGCACGTTATTTTTAAATTTATTTATTATTGAGAATTACATTTTATCAAACTTCGGACATTTGTTCAATGTTTGAAAGTCCCATTTTTTTGCCAAATTACGGCGCAAAAATAGGGGTTAAATTTTACCTTTGCTCTGCATCAAACCGATTTTTGGAAATGGAAGATTTATTGCCGTTGATTGAGGCTCGAACAATTAAATTATCGTATTACACGCCGTATAATTTTGTCCGTCCGAATGCCGAACAGCTTGAAAAACAGCTCGAACACGGAATTATTGAACCGCATACCCAATTCGATGAAAACGAAAATAATCATATTTTTGAAATTGAAATGGAAGGAAAATTACATTTGTTTTTTGTGAAATTTCTGGCGTGGGATTCTGATTTTTTTGGAACTGCGACTTTCAAATTAGCTTCCATTTTATTTGACCACCAAGAGGTAAATGTATTGGCGCAGGCGGTCGAAAAATTCAAAATTGAACTTCAAAATTTTCAATATGCAGCCCCAAAATATCTTTGGATGGATATTCCGTGCGAAGATATTTTGGTCATTCAGGCATTGACGGCGCAAGGATTTCGGCATATCGAAAATCGGTTAAATTATTACAAAGATGATTTACAAACTATTGATTATCAACGTTATGAAGTTCGGCAGGCAACACTCAAGGATATTCCAAAATTAGAATTTGTAGCAAAAATCATGCGAAACGAATACGACCGTTTTCATGCGGATTCCTTTTTTGGACGAGAACAAGCCGAGCGTTTTTTGGCGAAATATGTTGCTGAATCTGTCAAAGGTTTTGCCGATATGGTATTTGTCCCGAATGCGCCTGATTTGCCTCCGAACGGAGGGTTTTTGACCGCCAAATATTTCAAAGAAGACTGGGAAAAATTCGGAATCAAGGCTTCTCGGATGCCTTTGTTTGCGGTTACGCCAAGTTGCCAAGGTTGGGGGCAGAAACTGGTTTCTGAAATGACCTATCACCTTCGAGAAATCGGGGCAGAATATGCCTTTATTGGCACACAATCGGCAAATCGGGCGGTTTGTCGCATTATGGAAAACCTGAATTATCGGCTGGGTTCGACCAGTCATATTTTATCGTATTATTTTGTATAATGCTGATTATCAAGTTATTAGTTTAATAATATTAGTTCATTGAAATAAATATTATCATGCTTTGGAAACCACAACCAAAAAATTTGACTTTGTTGCGATTTGAGTTCGGTATCATCAAAAAAAAAGATGGAAATTTTTGGTAGGTTCAAAATATAGATTTACCTTTGCCGTGCGATTGACTAAACGGGGGTCATTTCGAGATAAATTTTTGATGATAATTCAGAGGGTTGCCAGAGTGGTTAATGGAGCAGTTTGCTAAACTGTCGTCGGGAAACTGACGCATGGGTTCGAATCCCATACCCTCTACATATATGTTCGGGGCGTAGCGCAGTCCGGTTAGCGTACCTGCTTTGGGAGCAGGGGGTCGCAGGTTCGAATCCTGCCGCCCCGACACTTGTTTTTAAAACTAATTTAGCTTACCTCATTAGGTAACTCATCAAAGGGTAAAAGGTCCGTTAGCTCAACTGGATAGAGCAACTGCCTTCTAAGCAGTAGGTTCCAGGTTCGAGCCCTGGACGGATCACATTTTTTAGCTAAGTCATTGATAATTATCGTTTTCCCATACACTTCTTGCAGTCAATTCCTCTAAATTCTGAATTATTTTTTAGTCCTTTGCATTCATTTACTAACCATTCATTTTTAGTTTCGCCTTTTTTGCGAATGTAAAAGTCGCCCTTTCCTTTTCTACGAAGCACGAAACCCCTGCTTGCGTATAGGTGATGTTAGCGGTATGTGCTTTCATTTTTTAAGTATTTCCATTGCTCTTGTTAAAAATTCTTCAAGCGCATTCAAGTCAATGTCGTCAAGAGTTTTGAAACTAACGTTACTTTTTCCGACTTTCACTTTTCCTAATTTATCTTTGTATTTTTCAGCTAAATACTGGTTTCCATCAACAGCATTTACATACAGACTTATATAATTTTTCTGTTCTGCAAGCCCGATTCCAAACCATTCTACATTTTTACCTGAAGAATTATTGTAGCTCATCTCTCCGTATCCAATAATATTTTGTTCGCTTCCACTCCAAAATATCCCTTGCCATAGAACTCTTGATTGTCCAATCATTATTTTACTGATTGTGTTATCAAGTTTTATTAAGTCCGTCTTGAAATCGCTTTCTAACGATTGAAGATATTCTGTCGGGTTTATTGCTGTTTTTTCCATTTGTGTTAGTCAATTTTTGTTATTTCGGTTTGTATGTCATTTGTAACTTTTACTTGAATTAAAGTTAAAAAAAGCAAGCCTCATGCCATGCTTTTTGCTTCACTTCACGAATTATTTCATCGTATAAATTTAAAAACTATATTACAGATTTCAAAAAAAAATGATGGACGAACTTCAACGTTTTTGATAATTGACCAACTCCCCACCTCGATGCGCACGGGTTTGAGAACCATCTCATTGAATCGAAGATAAATCCAATTCTGTTCGATATTCATGCAAGAGTACCAGCCACATCAAAAATCACTTCTTCGGTGGCGTGCATTACCTCTTTTTTTCGGCAATATATCGGGTATTCTTTGCCTGTTTCGTAGCGATTATAAAACCAAAATCCATCCAAAAAATAAGGCATGGATTCGTCATTTTCCTTGATTCGTCCTTTGATTTCCTGAAATAATTTTTCCTGAAAATCTTGCGTATGCGCCATGAAGCGTCATTTGGTGTGGGATAATTTTCGCTTGGGGTGCTTTGATTGACATTTTTTAGGATTTATAATTTTAAAAATTAATAGTTTGTTCTGATTTCAAATTTAAAACATGGAGATTATATTTAGTCGTTTTTATGCTCAAAATCATGCTGAAAAATAGACCTGACAAATAAAAATTAAGGGAATTTTTGGGCAGGATACCGAATTGTGTTTATCGGCAAAAATCAAAGGTTTATCGAAAAAAGAGAGGTAACTTAGAGCTTTGCACGAAATATGCTTTATATATTCCAGAAAATTTCGTATAAAACGATATAAAACAAACAAATTAGCCATAAAATTCAGATGAAAGGATATATTTTAATTTTATTTTCGGTCTTATTTGTCCATGTTGGTTTGGCACAGTCCGAACAGGAAAAACTTACTTGGTGTAAAATTCACAAAAACAAAAGTGTTCAAAAATTAGATTCTAACTTTGTGTATATCAGGGGGTTTGAAATTTGTGGATTGGATTGTGGTTGCCGAAAACCACCGCCAGAATATAAATTAATTTTGCAGGCGGGCAATGAATACGAAATCCGTATCAGCAACTGGCGTGGCAATATTTGTGCCGTTCTGAAAAATGCCTCGAAGGAAGCGATTGCGCGCTCTTTTCAGGGACGATATCACGATGGATTTAAGTTTAAATGTAAAAAAACAGGAATTTATTACCTCCAATTCAATACACCTGCGCCTTATTCGCATTATACCATGATTGGCGGAGCGTGTTTGGGCATGAAACGCATGAAGTTAGAAAATCAGCAAAAACATACTTTTTCTGTTAAAAATCAAAATAAACAACCCAAACGAAATCAAATATCTTCCAACCAAAATCAAAAGGCACAAAATTAGTTTATGGTTGTGTTTTTGAAACCTCAAAAAGTCATAGGAAAATAGTATATTGTACCCAGAACTAACATCGAAATGATACGAAATGTATGCGATATTTTTATTTCTGGGTTGTTTTTGTGGGCTTGCTCGGTGCGCTATCTGCCCAACATCAGGATTCTGTTTCCAAAGCCCATCAAGATGCCCTGCACCGTGCCGAACAGTGCGATTTTCATCGTAAAATTAGTGCTGATAAACTTTTGCATACCGAATACGCTTATGTCAAAGGTTTCAAGTTGTGCGGTGCAAAGTGTGATGATTGCCACATCAAAAAAGGAATTGTCCGTTTGGTTTTGGAGGCTGGAAATGAATATTGCCTCAAGATAAGTAATTGGCGCGGAGATACTTACGCTGTTTTGTATGATGCCAAAGGAAATCACATTGGGCGGAGCTTGTACAAAGGCAAAATCTATGATGGTTTTACTTTTATTTGTAAATCTACGGGCATTTATTACATTCGATTTTTTGACCAACATGAACGTTCCTCCCCCGAAACCCTGATTGGTGGCGCATCACTCGGATTGAAGCGGTGGAAATTTTAAAAAACTGATTGACAATAGACAATATTCGCTTTATTTATAATCGAATTCCTGCAATCAAAATATCATCGGTTTGTGCTTTCCGCCCCTGCCAAGCCTGCAATTCATGTTGTAAGGTTAATTTTTGTTTTTTGATAGGTAAATCACTGATTTTCAATAATAATTCTCGAAAACGTTTTTTCATAAATTTTTTATCGTGCTTCCCTCCGAATTGGTCTTGAAAGCCATCCGTAGCGATATAAATCATGTCATTAGGCTGAATATCAATGACTTGCTTCTCAAATTTTTTCTGGTCTGCACATCGCTCGCCACCGATAGCGTATCGTGAGGTGAAAAACTGATAAATTTCGTTATTTCTAACCAAATAAACGGGATTTTTAGCACCTGCAACGTGAGCTTTTTGGTCGTGTGCCTCATAAACAAAAATGGTAATATCCATGCCGTCATTGACGGTAATGGCATCTTTGTTGGGATTTACTTCGTTTTCGGTTTGATTTCGATGTGTAGCATGAATAACCTTTTTATCTAACTCCTGTAATATTTTGCTGGCATCCGTAATTTTTCGGGAATTTACAATTTCATCCAAAAAGTTTGCACCCATCACTGTCATAAATGCACCGGGTACGCCATGTCCCGTACAATCACCGATGACCAAAATTTGTTGTTTTCTTTTGTGTGTAATAAATTCTGTATTTTCATCCATTCCGCCTTGTTTTACAGCAAGTGTTTCCACTTCTTGGTACCAATAAAAATCGCCCGAAACAATATCTTTGGGTCTAAAAAAGATGAACCCTTCTGGAAACTGTTTGATAATTTCCTCTCGGCTTCCCAAAACGGCACGCTGAATCCGTTGGGCATATCGCACGCTATCGGTAATGTGCGTAAATGCCTGATTTAGATGGGCTTTACTTCGCTCAATCGAATCCCTTTGGGTGGCGATTTCTTCGTTTTGTTGGGATAATTCCGCATTTTTTTCCTGAATTTCGGAGGTGCGCTCCTGAACTAATCTTTCGAGTTTATTATTTTGATTTTCAAGAATTTGGCGGTTTTGTTGTGCTTGTTCAATATTTTTGGCAGACAATTCCTTGACATTCTGGAGTTGATTCTGGAGTTGGGCATTGGTTCGGGCAATATTTCGTGCCAAATACACCGAAACCGCCATGACTGTACTCAAAATGCCTAAATAATTGATAATGACGGCTAAGGTTTCGGGTAAATACACCCATAAATTAATGAATCCGAAATTACGCTCCGAAATCACAAACATAAAAATATAAGTTGTCAGAATACCGATTCCGATGAGTTTTGCACCATCTTTTTGGTCTTTGACTGCCTTCCAAATGACACGAAATGTCAGGAACATGAAAAGGGAAAAATAAAAGATTTGTAGGTAATTAATCCATGGATGATTGATGAAAAAGACACTTACACCCACAAAATACAATCCGAAATAGGCTCTAAAATAGGTGGGCTTGGGATAGTCAAATAGTTGATACACAAAGCGTAACAATAAAATTACTTGGAAATGTGAAATGACAAAATTCATGATATTTAGTCCGATAATCACTTCGGGATGATGCTCGCGCAATAACAAGAAATTAAATAAAAATTGCGACCCCATCGACAAGGAAAAAAGGGCATAAAATAAATCAGCTTGCTTGCGGCGGTCAAAAAAGAAAATGAAAAAATGTAGCACGCCAATCGTTGCTAATACACAAAACAGGCTGATATTCCACGTTACTTGCATTCGTGTGCTGGTGGCGTAATCTTTGATAGATTCGGTTGCGGGAGCAAGCATTAACTTAAAACCTGCCGTTCTGGCATATCTTCCTACGATTTGGCGTAATTTCCACGCATTCGCATTGGAATATTTGATGGCTAAAACATGGGTGTTTCGGGTATTATCCAAGACAATCGGCAGAGGCAACCAGCGAGAACTATATTTCTGTTCGACATCCGAGCGGTCAGAAACCTTACCATATTGATAAATTAATTTTCCATCTAAATAAATTTCAGACGCACCACGCTGGTCAATTTTCAGGGCTAATGCCTTGTTTTGTAAGGATTTACCTATTTCAAAATGCAGACGAAACCAGCCACCCGTTTTGAAAATGGTTTGATTCAGACTATCCAGCCAGAGTTGCGGATTGATAGTGGGCAGGTGTGCATCCTCAAAATTGGGGTCAATCGGGGCGGGATTATCCAAGTTTTCGGATAAATATTTCCAATTTTCGGGCAATAAAACACCTTCTTTTCCTAATGCTCGAATCTGCACGACTTCAGTTTGTGCTTGGAGCGATTGGAAACAAAAAAATCCTATGAATATGAATATATACCGCATCGTCATCATTTGTCCGAAAACTGGGAACTAAAACCTTTGTATCGTATTTTTTCCTAAATTATAATTAAAATTACATCAAAAATTACACCTTATTTAGACTGAGGACAAAATACATCAGAATTATGTAATATTTCTATTTTTGGGTTTATTTTCAGAATTACGGACAAACAAAAAAGGCTGTTCTTTGGAGAAAGAACAGCCTTTTTTTTGTATTTTACGTCAATTTCTAACCTTGTGCTAATGCTTCCGCACCACCGACAATTTCGAGAATTTCGTTTGTAATTGCCGCCTGTCGAGAGCGGTTATAGACCAATTTCAACTCTTTCAATAATTCGCCTGCATTTTCTGTGGCTTTGTCCATGGCGGTCATTCGTGCGCCTTGTTCGGAGGCATTGGATTCCAATAAAGCACGATAAAACTGGACTTTGAGTGTTTTAGGCAACAAATCGGCAATAATTTCCGTTTCATTTGGCTCAAAGATATAATCCGATTCCTCTTTGGTGTCTTTCTGTTCAAATTTTATATCTGATAAAGGCAAAAAGGCTTCGGCTCGGATAATTTGGGTGGCTACATTTTTGAACTCGTTATAGACTATATCAATGGCATCATATTGTTTTGTAGCAAAACCATTCATGACATATTCCGCCGCCTTTCGTGCCTCGCCAAAATTCAGGGTCGAAAATAATTCGACATATTTTTCTTCAATTTTGTATCCTCGTCTTCGGAAATAATCATTTCCTTTTTTTCCGATACATAACAAAGTTACGTTACTATTTTGCGTAGCGTATTTTTCTTGGATTAAGGCAAGCGTAGCTTTGGCAACATTCGCATTAAAGCCACCGCAAAGTCCTCTATCTGAGGTAATTACGACAATCAAGACATTTTTAATGGGTCTGATTTCGGCATATTCGGATGCGGTATTTCCGTCCGTTGCTGCCATGACATTCGCCAACAACCCAGACAATTTTGCCGCATAAGGTCGCATTTGTATGGTTCGGTCTTGTGCTTTCCTCAATTTGGCAGCCGCCACCATTTTCATGGCTTTGGTAATCTGTTGGGTGGATTGCACCGAAGTAATCCGATTTCGTACTTCTTTTAAATTCGGCATTTTGCTTGATTTTTTAATAAAACCTTACCGCCTTAGAAAAAAGAACGGCAAGATTTAATATAAAGTGATTGGGCTAAGCGTATCGCTCGGCAACTTTTTTGGCAACTTTTCGCAATACTTCCTCAATCTCATCTGACCATTTGCCTTTTGAGATTTCAGTCAGTGTATTTTTATGATTCGAATTGAGTTCTCGATTGAATTCTTCCATATACTCCCGTACTTTTTCGACAGGCACATTATCAATTATCCCTTTGGTAGAGGCAAATATTTCGGCAACCTGATTTTCAACTGGAACAGGCGAATATTGGGCTTGCTTCAAGACTTCAAGGTTTCGTTTGCCTCGTTCGATAGTCAATTTTGTAGCCGCATCCAAATCCGAACCAAATTTGGCAAATGCCTCTAATTCACGGAATTGCGCTTGGTCAAGTTTTAATGTTCCCGCCACTTTTTTCATTGGCTTAATCTGTGCCGACCCACCCACACGAGAAACGGAAATCCCCACGTTAATTGCTGGTCGGATACCCGAATTGAAAAGGTTGGTTTCCAAGAAAATCTGTCCATCCGTAATCGAAATTACGTTGGTTGGGATATATGCCGAAACGTCCCCAGCTTGCGTTTCGATAATCGGCAAGGCAGTCAAAGAGCCACCGCCTTTTACTTTCGATTTCAGGGAGGGAGGCAAATCATTCATTTGCTTGGCAATTTCATCCGAATCATTCACTTTGGCGGCTCGTTCCAATAAACGAGAGTGCAAATAGAAAACATCTCCCGGATAGGCTTCACGTCCGGGGGGTCGTCTGAGAAGCAAAGAAACTTCTCGATAAGCGACCGCTTGTTTGGATAAATCATCATAAATAACTAAGGCAGGTCGTCCTGTATCTCGGAAATATTCACCAATCGCCGCCCCCGTGAAAGGCGCATAGAATTGCATTGGTGCAGGGTCGGAAGCGGGAGCTGCCACAATGACAGTATAAGGCATTGCGCCACCTTTTTCCAAAGCTGCCACAACCTGTGCAATCGTCGAAGCCTTTTGCCCTACGCCCACATAAATACAATAAACAGGCTCGCCTTTTTCGTAAAATTCTTTTTGATTCAGAATGGTATCAATCGCTACCGCAGTTTTGCCAGTTTGTCGGTCGCCAATGATTAATTCTCGTTGTCCTCGTCCAATCGGAATCATCGAATCAATGGCTTTGATGCCTGTTTGTAATGGCTCATTTACGGGTTGCCGATAAATTACGCCGGGAGCTTTTCGTTCGATGGGCATTTCATAAAGCTCGCCTTTGAGCGCACCTTTTCCATCGATTGGCTTTCCGAGTGTGTCAATTACTCGTCCACAAACGCCATCTCCAATTTTTACCGAAGCAATCAAGCCTGTTCGTTTTACCGAATCGCCCTCTTTTACTTCGTCAGATTTACCCAGCAATACAGCACCCACATTGTCCTCTTCGAGGTTGAGTACCATACCCTTTAAGCCGTTTTCAAATTCAATCAATTCGCCAGCCTGTACTTGTGTCAAGCCATAGATTCGGGCAACACCGTCTCCGACTTGCAATACCGTTCCGACTTCTTCGAGTTCAGCCTCAGTCTTAAAATTTGAGAGTTGTTCTCGCAGAATGGCGGATACTTCGTCCGGTCTGATTTGAGCCATTTCTGATATATATTTTAAAAATTTAAACCAATAGAGTCAAAATTGTAACCTTACAATCTTGTTATGTAATATATTTGCTGTTTCAGGGTCTGAAAGACAGCGGTATCTTAAAAACCGACTAAACGGTTGTTTTTTCGTTTACTTATGCCTCAAAAGCACGCTTCAAACTCTGAATCTTGGTCTTTATGGAGGCATCAATCTGTTTATCAGCAATTTGCAATACAAAACCGCCAATAATTTCAGGGTTGATTTTTTGGTCTAATTCCACTTCTTTTCCTGATATTTTCTGAACCATATTCTGAAATTCAACTCGTAATGTTCTATCCAAAGGCATAGCAGTTGTTACGGTGGCACTTTCAATTCCTTTCATCAAATTATATTGATAATGAACTTGTTGTGCGATGGAATGTAACAAAGGCGCTCTATTTTTTCGGGATACGATTTCAAAAAATAAGGTGGTCATCTCCGAAAAACGCTTACCAAAAATCGCTTTGAGTGCCATCAACTTTTTATCACTACTGATAATCGGGTTTTTGAGCATCAAACGCAAATCCCGACTGTCATCGCAGGTAATCATAAATAAATATAAATCATTGTGAACATCCTCCAAGATTCTTTTTTCTTGGGCGAGTCCAATCAATGATTTGGCGTATCTGGATGCTACTCTTATTTCAGACATTTGTTCAATTTTTAAAGGTCAAGGAATTAATTTAATTTGGTTTCTTCCATGAACTTTGCCACTAACTTGGTTTGTGCCGCATCATTTTTTAATTGTTCACGAATCAATTTTTCGGCAATCGTCAAAGACAATTTTGCCACTTCTTTTTTGACCTCTGCCAGTGCCGAATTTTTTTCCGCTTGGATTTCTTCTTGTGCGGCTTGTAGGATTCGATTGCTTTCTGCGGTTGCTTTTTCAGAAGCCTCAAAAATAATTCGGTCAGCTTCTTTCTTGGCATCCTTCATTATTTGGTCTTTTTCGGACTGCGCTTCTTTCAAAAGCGCTTTATTATCAGACTGCAATTTTGCCATCTGTGCTTTTGCGTCTTCGGCAGATTTTAAAGCCCTGTCAATCGAGTCATTTCGTTCATTGACGGCAGTCAAAATGGGTTTCCATGCAAATTTACCCAAAATAAAAATGACCATCAAAAATATCAGGGTGGTCCAAAATATAAGCCCTATCCCGGGAGTAGCCAATTCCATTTGTTAATCTGTTTTTAGGTGAATTATTTTCTTATAGTAATCTTTCAAACAAAGGTAAAATCAATTTTTATAAACTAAATTTTACAATCATAAAAAAAATATCTCGGACGGGCTAACCCCATCCGAGATGAAATTCTTAGGTACTTGCTACCAAGAAGCAGACTGCAATCGCAAAAAGTGCCGCACCTTCAACCAAGGCAGCAGCAATCAACATCGCAGTTTGGATTTTACCTGCCGCCTCTGGCTGTCGTGCCATGCCTTCCATCGCACTACCACCGATTCGACCAATACCCATACCTGCACCCATTACAGCAAGTCCAGCACCGATACCAGCACCCATCGCACTGATACTACCCGCCATTTCTAATAACAAACCTGTCATTGTATATATAATTTAGTTATAAAAATGCTTTGTACTAATAATTAATGATGTGCGTGTTCTTCCACCGCTAATCCAATAAATAATGCTGTCAAAAGCGTAAAAATATACGACTGTAAAGCCGCCACGAATAATTCTAAGAAGTTCATTACAATAACGAATGCCGTTACTGGAATCCCAATCAAAACGTTTTGGAAAATAAAAATAAAACTTAACAGACTCAATATAATGATATGTCCTGCCGTGATGTTGGCTAAAAGTCGAACCATCAGCGCAAAAGGCTTCGTAAAAATACCAATAATTTCGACAGGTAACATAATCACACGCAACGGCAACGGCACGCCCGGTGTCCAGAGAATGTGCATCCAATAATCTTTATTTCCCGAAATGTTGGTAATTAGTAGCGTAAAAACCGCCAAGGTCATCGTAAAAGCAATATTTCCTGACATATTCGCACCCGAAGGAATCAAACCCAGCAGATTATTAATCCAGATGAAGAAAAATAATGTCAATAAATAAGGCATATATTTTTGATATTTTTTCTCGCCGATATTCGGAATGGCAATATCATCGCGAATAAACAAAATAATCGGCTCCATGAATGCCTGCAAACCCTTCGGGGCTTGTCCCTGTCGTTTCTTATAAGCACCCGCAACACTCATGAAAAGTAGCACGATAATCAATGCGCCTATCATCATCGAAGCCACATTTTTTGTAATGGACAAATCAATGACCGATTTACCGCTCATCTCTTCGATATGCTCGTGATGGATTTTGTATTCTCGTTCGTTCGTTTTAACGGTTTCGTGTCCATGATGGAAAGCACTCGAAAGGAAAACATCAAAACTGCCTTCGGAATAGAGAATCACGGGCAACGGAATGGTAAGATGCGCTTCAGAACCATCTGATTTTGACCAACTTGCGATGTGCCACTCGTGCGAATCGCCGATGTGATGCAATATCATTTCGTTGGCATCAAATGGTTTTTTATCGTCCTCGATAATCGACTCGTGTCCGTTATCTTCGGCAAAAATAGACGATGAACAAAACAACATCAATAGGGTTAAGCTGAAAATAGCGTAAAAATTATATTTTTTCATGGGTATTATCGGAGCTTCCTTTTTTTTGGCGCAATTTAGACAACTGCAACCGAATTTCAAACCCTGTAAACAGGAAATATAAAATAAAAAACGTAAATGTAAATAAATATACGTGTTGGTCAAATTTATAATAATAACCAAACAATAGCCCAGCCGAAACTAACAGTCTGATTGCCACCGAAGACATGGTATAATTATAGAAGTCATACGGGTCGTTGGTGGCGGTGCCACGATTCATCAAAAAATTGGTCAAAAATGTTACACCAATAAAATACATGAGTGTTGCCCATGTAAACCACTGAATCAGGGCGGGCGATACTACGCTCAAAACCACAAGAATCAATGTGATAATTGCCGAAAATAACACTAATTGTACGAAAGGTTTGGGTACTTTCAAAAGATTATAAATTTTTAACTCGTTTCATTAAAATTATCATCGAAATACCCACGCCCAACAGCATCAGTATCAGCGTCAGGATGGGTTTTTCGTTCCCATAAAATTGGTCGGCATATTGTCCCAACCAAGCACCAGCCCCAATAGTAACCATCATTTCCAGGGCAATACCCGAAAATATCAGGTATTTTTTAATTGGTTTTTGGTGCGGTTTTTCCTTTGGGTTGTTCATTCGGTCTGTGATTACCTTGTCCTTTTTCGCCCATATAACACGCCCCCTCAAAAATAGCTCCTTCGTCAATCACCAGCCGAGTAGTCTGAATATCGCCAATGACTTTTGCCGTAGATTTGAGTTCCAAACGTTGCGAAATTTGTAAATTGCCCGTGATTTTGCCTTCAATATCTGCATTATCGGCAATAATATCTCCCGTGATAGAAGATTGCGCCCCCATCACCAATTTGCCTTGCGCTTTGATATTTCCAATCAAAATGCCATCAATCCGAATATTTCCTTCGGTTTCAATATCTCCTTTAATCGTGGTGCCTACACCAATGATGTTTCGCACATCGTTCCCCTTAGAGGTTGGGGCTGAAGAAGAAATCGGCGCAGAACCGCCCGCTTTTTGGTCTTTTCGATTAAACATATTCTTTAAAATGTTTGTGTATTATTGCTTAGTGCCAAAAAAAGCACGAAATTTATGCGTAATATATTCGGCAATTTCATCAAAAATAGCTTAAAATCTCATTTTCAAGCCTAATAATTGCATACTAAAACGAAATAAAATTCGCAGGGTCAATCGGTGTGCCGTTGTACCACAGCTCAAAATGCAAATGAGGTCCGTCCGTATATTCGCCAGAATTGCCGATAATGGCAATAATATCGCCCGCCTTGACCACATCACCCACTTCTTTATGCAAAATCGCATTATGTTTGTAATAAGAAACCAACTGGTTTTTGTGCTGAATACCAATGACATAGCCCGAATCCTGCGTCCATGAAGCGAAAATAACTGTCCCATCCGCAATACTTTTGATAGGCTCATTTTTTTTGGCGACAAGATCCACGCCATAATGTTTTTCTTTTGCCTTAAAACCGCGCGAAACCACCCCATCTAAAGGCTGAAATAACAAAACGGACTGAATATCTTCGGTTTCGTTCAGGCTCGTAAGTTCAGAGTCTTCGCCCTCAAATTCTTGTCGTAATTGCATTTCGGTAGGATGACGATACAATAATTTTTTCTCATCGGGTTCGATTTGTTGGGTAGGTTTCTTAAAGTCGGTCGAATCCATCACGATTTCGCCCACCATCGAATGCTTGAATGTCGTCAAATAATGTTCTCGTTTTTTGAGTTCGGTTTGTAATTCATCTACTTGTGTCAGCAGTTCAATATATTGTTCACGCTCCACATTTTTGCCACCATAAACAAAAAATGAATTGACCAACACCAAACTAATCACAAACGAAATCAAAAATACGATAAAAACGCCCACAATGAGCCGAGCCGAAGTAAAAGGCATCGTTAGTTTTTCGGCAAATGTATCTTCTTCGCGCACGATGACCAAAAACCGACGGGACAATAATTCAATGATATTTTTTTTTGCTCTCACAAGTGAATCGCATTCTGTTTAACGTTTCAAATTGTCGCAAATATCACGAAAACAACTGGCTAAATAAAATCTTGGCGCATCTAAAATAAACAATTTGACCAAAATTGGTGTTTTCGTTCACTTTTTTGCATATTTGTCGCAAAATTACAGATAGAATTTATATGCAATAATTATGACTCGATGTTACGGAAAAAATTGCCCCATCAAAAACGATTGTTACCGATTTACGTATCCGCACCATACTCGCAACTTCCTGACCAACAGTCCATTTGATAAAATCAAAAATTCGTGTGATAGTTTTGTCAAAAATGAACCTTCCCAAGAATTTATCCGAGCGACCGCCTATTATTTGTGGCTCTCGGCAGGAAAACCCGAAGGCGAAGAACTCAAATTTTGGGATGATGCCCGAAAACAATGCTATGAAAATTACGGCAAAGAAACAACTTAGAAAATCCATGTCAAATGCGCTGAAAGTCGATTTTTCGCAATAATTTCGCCCTGCGCCAAGGCTTGCGATACAGGTTTTTGCCATGTCAATCCTGCCGAAAAATACCGAAAATACAATTCCGTTCCCAAGTTCAAAAATGTCGCTTTCCCGCCCGTATGGCGTTGATAATAACCCTCAAACGTATTGGGCTGGGCGTGTTCAAAATCCATCCCCAAAGTAGGCAAAACACTAAATTTACTGAAATTCTGCCACCAAAATAATTGTGTAGAAGCCGTAAATTGATTGCCAAAACGATGATTATTTTTCGGATTTGTGCCGTTGAATTTTTTACGCAAACCCGTATTCAATCCTAATTTGCGGTAACGAATGGTATAATTCAAATTAAGTTGATAATCTATACTGCCCGTCCCTAACTGAAAATTCGGATTTACCAACTGCCCAATTTCGGGATTTTCATACTTTCCAGTCGGTAATTTTATGCCAGCCCCGAAGGTCAAAGTTTGTTTGAATTTGGTAAAAATACTATCGCCCGAATTAAATAAAATGTAATTTGCCTGCGCCGAAATATCGCCAATGCCTTGCTTTTTGGTCGTTTTTCCGTACTGAAAACGGGTGTTTTGGGCATACGGCAAAAAGAACAAAAATTGTACTTTTTCATGAATATTAATCCGTCCCCAGATTTCGGTTTGATAAAAATTCTCTTCCGAAAAATACATCGGATTCGGTACGGATAAATACGCCTGATGCTGATACCGAATGCCCAAAAAATGTTGTCCGTATTGAGGCATAATTCCGAGATAACTCCCGAACCCAGAACCGCAAACTTCGCACGCCAAAAGACAGGAAATATTCAGAAATTCAATACAAAAAAATAAGACCAATGTACGTTTATTTAATTTCATAATATACTGATAATTAAGGGTTTATTCAAAAATTTTGGGTTTGGAAAACTTCGAATTTTGTAAAAAATCCTCGTCCGTTAAAGTTTCTAAAAATGCTAAAAGTGCTATTTTTTCATCTTCAGAAATGAGCTTTTTGGGTTGCCCATTTTCATCTCGTAATTCAGAGGCTAAGGTTTCAAAATCCATGATTTCAGAAGCGTAATGATTCAATACTTCGTCCAGCGTTTTGAAGCGTCCATCGTGCATATACGGCGCAGTTTTCGTGATATTTCGTAAGGTCGGAGTTTTGTACTTTCCCAAGTCTTCTGGGTTTAGCGTAACTCGATAACGTCCTTGCCATGGATTTTCAAAATCCATCGGAAAATTATCGTCCAACCCATTGTTATGAAATCCAAAATCGGTAAAAAAATCGCCCGCATGACACGAACTACACTTCTGTCGAAAAATTTGTAAACCTACTTTTTCCAAATCCGAAAATTGAGTATTATTTTCAGTTCGGATAAATTTATCATACCGAGAATTTGCACTTATCAAAGAACGCTGAAACTGCGCCAAAGCTCTTGCGACCAAACTCGAATGAATTTCATTCGTACCAAAAACCTCCCGAAAACGAGCCGAATAATCAAACCGATTTTGAAGTTTTGAAGGAATTTCGTCTAAATTCAGAGCCATTTCGTCAGGATGGGTTAAGGGCGCAAATGCCAAAGATTCCAGATTATTTGCGCCTCCATCCCAAAAAAGACCCCGATTCCACGCCAAATTGATTAAAATGGGCGAATGTCGCTTCAATTTTTGCCCCGAAACGCCATGTTTTGAAAGCGCAACTCCATCGGCAAAACCCTGATTTTGAACATGACACGAGGCACAAGAAACTTGATTATTTGCCGATAAAACGGGGTCATAAAATAGCATCCTGCCCAGTTCGATGCCCGCTTCCGAAGTCGGATTATGGGCTGGAAAAGGCACAGAATCCGCCAAATTTTCAGGGACTTTCAGCCGAAAAATGGGCGTTTCAGGTGCGATAGTTTCAGACTGACAGGCGGTCAGAACCCACCAAAACAACAACAAAATCCGTACAAAATTTTGTACGGATTTGAAATGCTTTAAAATCATAACTTATTAATAATCAATACTTTGCAAAGAAAACATGTAAGCATAATTCTCCGCTACTTTATTTGCCGTTTCGCCAAACATAATCGTTGATTTTTCGCTCAAATCAATCGTATTTTGTCCATTAAAAAGTGTCATTAATTCGGCATGAATATTAATTGTTGCGGTGGCATTTTTGAAATTCATCTGACTGGTTTTTAGCACAATTTCCTTGTAATTTGGGTTCGTTCCGATATGCAGAACCAACCCTTCTTGTGCGCCGTCTGTTTTCAAAAAATTTCCTTCTAACAACAAAAATTTGTAGCCCGTTTTCCAATTCCATGCCATATTATTGTTGGGGTCGAGGTCGCCAAACGCATCAATCGAGAGATTTTTGACCGAGTCCACACCTACGAAAAATACAATTTCATCATATTTTTTGGTAGGAATATTTTGCACTTCAAAAACGTCCGTCATGTCATTGCCCGAAGGCTGAAGCAAATGATAACTTTCCATCTCTTCAAATACTTCGCCTGTGGCAGAATTTCGTAATTTTAAGTTGCTCAAATAGAACTTAAATTGACTGACATTAAACTCATTTCCGCTTGCATTGGTGTAATTTTTTGCATTCAAAATTAGCGGCTCATTATTCATTAATGCCTTGATTTTGAATTGAATAGAAACATTATCAGGCGTAACATCCGAATCCGAACAAGCCGATAAAAACACCAAGAAAACAACGATAAAAATAGATTGAATTTTCATAAGATTTATTTGAAATAAAGAAGTTAAATTTGAAATAAAATTAATTTTGAAACGGGTCAGAAAATCGTTCATCAACGATAAATTCCTCGTCCGTAAGCGTTTGTAAAAAAGCAAGTATTGCTTCTTTTTCCATCTTGGTTAAATGCAATTTTGGGACTTCCTCCACACTCAATTTATTGCTCGCTTCCCGTATCAATGGGTCAAGTGTTGAACTATTTTGGATATGCTCGTTATAATGGTCTAAAACCTCCGTAAGTGTCTGAAAACGACCATCGTGCATATACGGAGCGGTCAGCGCAATATTTCGCAGGGTCGGAGCTTTAAATTTTCCTTTATCAAACCGATTTTCTGTAACTTGCTGTAAACCAGCTTTTAAGTTTTGTTCCGCATCAAGTCCGTTATTATGAAAACCATCAAAATTGATGGGATTTCCCGAAGTCATGGGACCCAAATGACAATCGCCGCAATTTCCGCCCCGAAGTCCCGCGCGAGGTTCGGGATGCGTGAAAAATAATTGCTCGCCAAGTCGTTCTAAATCAGTAAATTGTGTTTCACCACGCAAATATTTATCATATTTAGAATTGGACGAAATGAGCGTGCGTTCAAATTGGGCAATCGCCTTTCCGATGTTTTCGGGCGTGATTATTTCCGAGCCAAAAGCCGCCTTAAATTTGGGCGGATAGATGTCGGTTTTTTGCAATTTTTGGACGACATTTTCCAGTGTTTCGTGCATTTCAATCGGGTTTTTAATCGGCTCTAAAGCCTGTTTTTCAAGGCTTTCCGAGCGTCCATCCCAAAAAAATCGGCTTGACCAAAGCAAGTTCACAATCGCCATCGTATTTTTATCGCCTTTTCGTTTATCGACCCCTTCGCTAAAGCGTTGCTGATTATCCGTAAAGGCGAATTTTTGTTGATGACATGAACCGCAAGAAATGGTATTATTCTTAGAAAGTTGTTTTTCGTAAAATAACATTCTGCCCAGTTCTACGCCCGCATCGGTGAGCTGATTATCCGCTGGGATTTTGAACAACGCACTGAAATACGGTGGAATGTCAATTTTGCTTGCGCCCGTTCCTGAAATTACGTTGATTTCTGCCGATTTTTCCGTACAGGAAAACAAACTCATTCCGCCTAAGGTCAGGCACAGAATGACGTAAAAAAAATGCTGAAACTTTTTCATAACAAATGATTTGATTTGAGGATAATACGTTGATAGACAATATTTTAGATTAGGCTAAAATACGTACTTATCCATTTAATTTGCCAGAAAATGCATTGAATTTTCGGGACAAAATTATCGTCCAAAATACAAGAAATCAGAAAGGAAATTAAGCCTGTGGCGGATGGAAAAAATCAAAGAGAATTGATGGATAAAATGTCAATAAGAATCCAAAATTAGGGCTGGTTTTTGGGTTAAAAATTTTGGTAATTTCGGGTACAATTTTGAACAAAGAATGGGCAATAAATTCAAATTGAAAATTTTGGATTTTATCGGGATTTTCAGAATTTGAATCTTGTGTTTTTTGCAAGTTTTTTTTCAGGTGGCACGAACCCGCACACCGAAACTCAGGTTCATTTTTATTAATACACAAAACTTCGGCGATGAAATCCTTTCGCAATTCGTAATCCAAAAATACAAGTGTGGCAGAGATGGCATTTAGCCAAATCAGCATCGCCAGTGCGAAAGAGCCGTATCGTTTTGTGTATATTCTCATAAAATCTGGTGTAAAATTACGATAGGTTTCTGGAAAAAGAAGACAAAAAAAAGGAATATTTACGAATTATTTACTGTCGCATATTTTTGGAGAAATGCCAACGAAAGCCGATTAAATACTTCGGGTTGCTCGACATTACAGACGTGTCCACAATTCTCAACAATCTGTAAAACAGCGTATTGGTGTTTTTTGACCAAATTTTTGACCTGCGGCAGAAACATATAATCTTCATCGCCCATCACATACAAAGTCGGGACGGGAATATCTTTTTCGTTAAAATAACGCAACAACGGATTGACCTCAATCGTAAGGCGAAACCAACGCAAATATTCGGAGCGGCGGATTTTGGAAGCCTCCTGAATAAACATCGAGCGCGGTTCTTTATTCCGTTTTTTGGGCATCAAAATATAGGCATACACGGTATAAAGCCAGATAAATGGGATAAATCTACGTACCAAGCCTGCTAATCGCATCAGAAATCGGGAGCGGGTATTAAAACGAGTAATCGCTCCGCAAAGTATCATGCTTTTGATTTTGGACAAATCCAGTTCGGCAATGGTGCGAATAATAATCGTGCCGAGCGAAACGCCCATGAAATGTGCCGATGTAATATTCAGATAATCAAGGACTTGTATGACATCCCGACTGACATCATCAAAGGAATAATCCAGGTGCGTATGGTCATGGAAAGCATCTTTGGACTTGCCGTGTCCCCGCAAATCGAGCAGCAAGACATTGAAATGTCGCTTCAAATCTCGAATTTGTTTGAACCAAATCGAAGAACTTCCGCCTGCGCCATGAATCAGAACAACCCATTGGTGTGATTCCGAATTACGATACGTTTTGTGATACAGCATGATGTTAGATATTCCTTCATGACAAAAGTACGAATTTTTAAAATCTGTTTCAAAAAACTTTATTTTTCTGATAATCAGGGTGTTTGTTTGTGTCGTTTTTCGATTTTGCCTTTGAGTTTGGCATGAGCTTGGAGAAGTTTTTGGTCAAATTCGGGGGTGGTTTCGCCCAGTTCGCCCAGCCCCATTTTGAGTGGGCTTTTGTGGGATAATCCTGCGAAAGGCTTGGGAACGAGTGGTAATTTTGCGTCTTTTTGGAGGTCTTGGGGCGTAATTTCGAGCATTCCTTCTTTTTGGGAATGGCTGATTCCGGCATGAAATTCGATGTGATTTTCGATAATCTGAATCATCGGACGAATTTTGCCCCATGCTTTACCCTTGAATATGATGCCCATTGCGGATGGTAATTTGGTGCTTAAAAAATAGGGTAATGAGTTCGCCATTATCACCGATGACGCATTCCTCGCCTTGCGGAAATTCCTCGTCTTGATGCAAAATAATTAGGTAGGATTTGCCTTCCGTAATCATGCCTGCCCAACTTTCTTGGGCTAAGGCGTAACATTTTTGCAGACAAATGGCAAAGGTGCGTAATTCGGTAATGACATTTTCCCAGTCCGCCAGATTAAGCTGCACGAGCGTTCTTTGTGCCTGATTATCAGTAATATAATTAGCTTTTGGAATAATCATGTTTCAGGTATATTTGTGCAGATTTACGAAATTTAAGGGCAAAAAGTTTACCGAATTTGTGCCACGATTCGGTGGTCGTGGCACGGGTAATTTATCTTTTTTTACGTTTCTTTTTGAGTTTGATGCTTTTGGCTCGGCTGGGCATTCCCTGTACCGCACCGCTATCGGTCATTTGATTCATTTTTTTCATCATTTTCCGAAGGTTATCAAATTGCTTGAGCAAATTATTTACTTGCTGTACGCTTGTCCCGCTTCCTTTAGCAATGCGGCGTTTTCGGCTGTTATCAATGACTGCTGGATTTTCGCGTTCGTAGGGAGTCATCGAATAAATAATGGCTTCGATGGGCTTAAACGAATCATCATCAATTTCGACATCTTTCATCATTTTGCTCATGCCGGGAATCATGCCGACCAAATCTTTGATGTTCCCCATTTTTTTGATTTGCTGGAGTTGTTTGAGGAAATCATCAAAATTGAGCTGATTTTTTCGGATTTTCTGGTTAATTCTTCGGGCTTCATCCTCATCAAAAGTACGTTGCGCTCTGTCCACCAACGAAAGGACATCGCCCATGCCCAAAATCCGTTGTGCCATTCGGTCGGGGTGGAACGTATCGATGGCTTCGGGTTTTTCGCCCGTGCTGATATATTTGATGGGTTTATCGACAATATTTCGGATAGAAAGAGCCGCACCGCCGCGCGCATCGCCATCCAATTTGGTCAAGACAACTCCGTCATAATCAATGCGTTCATTAAAAGTTTGGGCAGTACTGACCGCATCCTGTCCTGTCATGGCATCGACCACAAAGAGTGTTTCGCTCGGATTGAGTTTTTCTCGAAGTTCGGCAATTTCTTGCATCAATTCTTCATTGATACTCAACCGTCCCGCCGTATCGACAATGACGACTTTTTTGTGATTTTCTTTGGCATATCGAATCGCATTTTGAGCAATTTCGAGAACATTTTTGCTTTCGGGTTCGGCATAAACTTCTACGCCCACCTGCTCGCCTAATGTCTGAAGTTGTTGAATGGCGGCGGGGCGATACACATCACAGGCGGCGACCATCGTTTGTTTGCCTTGCGATTTTAATAATTTCGCTAATTTCGCTGTAAATGTAGTTTTGCCCGCTCCGTTCAAGCCTGCAATCAAAATCACGGCAGGGTCGCCCTCGATTTTGATGGGTTCATGTTTGCCACCCATCAATTCGGTCAATTTTTCATGCACAATTTTGACCAATAATTGTCCGGGCGAAACCGAAATCAGCACTTCACGCCCGATGGCTTCTTCTCGGATGGCATCCGTAATTTCTTTGGCTACTTTATAGTTTACGTCCGCCGAAATTAAGGCGCGCCGAATTTCTTTGACGGTCGTAGCTACGTTTACTTCCGTGATAGCACCCTGACCCTTGAGGGTACGAATGGCTTTATCTAATTTGGAGGATAAATTTTCAAACATAATGATTAGGCTATCTCAATATTTGATATTAAATACTTCCGAAGCAATGATTCAAATTTAGTGCATATCCTGATTCTAATGTAATGATTTTCAACGCATTACGTCATCTTGATACGGGATACCAAACACGCACCACGATTATTGCTTGGATTTGGATATTCACTTTACGAATTTGCAAAAATACGAAAAAATTGAACGGAAATCAACTTATAAATTCCTGTTTCGAGTATTTAGTTAATGAAAGGCATCTTCAAAATGCTGTATTTGATATTTATTTTCGTATTTTAGAATCGAAATTATATCAAATCGAATATCATTCAAAATATGTTCCGTCAGAATAAAATGCGTTGCCCCTTGTATGATTTGCTGTTGTTTTTGCTTATTTACTGCCTCTTCGGGATTGCCAAAGCGATTCGATTTTCGATATTTGACCTCCACAAAAACGGTGGTCTTTTGGTCTTGGGCAATAATATCAATTTCCGAACGGCGATAACGATAGTTTTGCACCAAAATTTGCCAGTCTTTTTGCCGTAAAAACTGCACTGCAATCGCTTCACCTTTCCTGCCTAATTCGGTGGTTTTCAATGATTTATTGATTAGGTTATGGAATCGGATTTGGCTTTATAATAAATTGTCGAACAATTTTCGGGTTTTAGGATTTCTTGGGCGCATTGCCGAATGTCAGTTTGTGTAACGGCTTGCATTTTGGAGAGTTCTTGATTGAATAAATTGGGGTCGCCCAGAATGCCTGCGTATGCCAGATTGATTGCCCGATTGAGGACTTCGATTTCGCCAAAAATCGTGCTGGCTTCAACCTGATTTTTGACCTTTTGGAGTTCTTCCTGACTGACGAATTGCTCCTGAAATTGCGCCAAAAGTTCGGTGATGGCTTTATCGGCGGTTTCAAAATCCACTTCTGGCGCAAGTTTGCCCGAAAAAGAAAATAATCCGTTATCGAAAGAGCCTGAAATATAGGTACTTGCACTGGTAAATAATTTTTCTTCACGCACCAATTTCCGATAAATGCGGGAAGATTTGCCACCGCCTGCGATGTCAGAAAGCAAATCCGAAGCCTGATATTGAGGCGATAATTTGTTGGTCATGTGCCATGATTTGTACAGCGCATCGGTCGGTACGTCTGCCTCTATTTCCAACAAGCGGGCTTGCGTTTGTTGGGGTTCTTTGGGCAAATTTCGGGTTCGTTTTTCGCCCGCAGGAATTGGCTCGAACCACTTGGAAGCCAGTTGTTTAACTTGATTTTCGGTAACATTTCCAGCCACCACCAAGACCGCATTATTGGGGCGATAAAATCGGTCAAAAAAAGCCTGAACATCTGCCAACGTAGCCTGCTCGATGTGTGCGATTTCCTTGCCGATGGTTGCCCAACGATACGGGTGTTTTTGGTAAGCCAAAGGACGCATTTTGAGCCAGACATCGCCGTAAGGCTGATTCAGATACCGTTGCTTAAATTCCTCAATGACGACCTTGCGCTGTACTTCGAGCGTTTGGGCATTGATATTTAGATGTAACATTCGGTCAGATTCGACCCAAAAAGCCGTTTCCAAATTATCCGAAGGAACAGAAATGTAATAATTCGTAACATCAGGCGAAGTAAACGCATTATTTTCCGCTCCCACATTTTGTAACACGTTATCGAAATCGGGGACATTTTTTGAGCCTCCAAACATTAAATGTTCAAATAAATGAGCAAAACCCGTTTTATTTTCATGCTCATCGCGCGAACCTACATCATAAATCAGGTTTAGGACGGCAATCGGGGCGGAGTGGTCTTGATGAACAAGGACTCGCAAGCCATTATCCAACATAAATTCCGAAAATTCAACCATAAAATTGTCAGTTCAAGTTAAAAAAATTGGTCAAACAAGATACGGTTTTTTTTGAATTTTGTGTGAATTTTCGCCTTCAGAGAACGCATTAAAATTTTTTGTATGCTGATAAACTTCCCTCTTTACAAAGAACTTTCGCTGTTGTTGCTGTCTATTACAAGCAATTCAGTATCAATAGTTT
>CAZNYR010000046.1:0-3156 GCA_964577275.1 uncultured Cytophagales bacterium
ATACGGGGGTCGAATTTTTGTTAGGCTATCGCGACACCAAAGGCGGTGTAAGATTTGATGTGAATTTCAATATATCGCACATTAATAATGAAGTTACTTTCTTGAATAATGCCGTGGACAGATTGGCAGGTGCTGCATTGCCTACGCTCGGCATACTGACCTTTTTTGAGCAGGGACAGCCTATCTGGTATTTCCGTGGCTATCAAACGGATGGCATCAATGCCGAAACAGGCGAGCCAAATATTGTTGACCAAGACGGCGATGGCGCAATCACAGAAAGCGATAAAACCAATATCGGAAGTCCGCACCAAAACTGGCAGTTTGGCGGTAATATTAATTTGGCGTACAAGGGATTTGACCTTAATATGTTTTTGCAAGGAGCTGCGGGAGGCGAAAACTTTATCGGATTTGTTCGTGCGGATAGATTAGACATAAACCGACCCGCATGGATGTTCGAGAACCGATGGACTCCGAGCAATACTTCGGCTTCTTTGCCCCGTGCCGATTATAACGAAGACAAATTCCTTTTGAGCGATTTGATGGTCAATGATGCCTCGTATTTGCGTATCCGACAGGTTCAATTAGGTTATACAATCCCGTCTGAAGTCTTGGAAAAAGCCAAAATCAAAGGTTTACGGGCTTATGTTTCCTTGAATAACTATTTCACTTTTACCAAATATAAAGGTTGGGACCCCGAAGTAGGTAGTGGCGATGTAAGACGATTAGGCGTGGATTTTGGATTTTATCCAGTACCTCGAAATCTAATGTTTGGCGTGAACGTATCTTTATAAAAGATACCAAATTACTTGATAAAATATAAAAAGAGCGTGGGCTGTTTAATCTTTGGCAAAATTGAAAAAACAGTCTGCCTCAACACCGAGTATTTGAATTAAAATATTTCAAAAAAAAAATTAAGAGTAATCATGAAAAACAACAAAATAATTCTGGTCGCCTTGCTTATTGCGGCGCAGAGTGTATTCACTTCATGTTCCAAAGATTGGTTAGAAGTCGAACCTATCGGAAAAACCGTAACCGATGTTTATTATGCCAACGAAGAGGAAGTGGGCTTGGGCTTAGTTGCCGCCTACGACTTTTTGCACACGGACGGAATGACGGACGCTTGGGAAAGTCCTTATATCGTCAAAAACTTGCCCGCTGACGACTCGAATTGCGGCGGCGGCGGTACAGGCGACCAATTCCCTTATCAACAAGTCGATGATTTCGACTGGCAATCCCAAAATAATCGTATCGAAGCATTGTATCGTGCTTCGTATTTGGGAATTTATCGTGCCAATAAAATCATTAATGCACAAGCCGAAAAAACACCGCTTGTTACTCGAATGATTGCCGAAGCACGGGCATTGCGGGCGTATTATTATTTTGATTTGGTCATGTGTTTTGGAGGAGTGCCAATTTCGCCCGAAGGTGATGTCAGTCCCTCGACTCCGTTACCAAGACAAAGTGCAGATGCAATTTATGACCTGATTGTCAGTGATTTAGAGGCTGCCGCAAGCGTATTGCCCAACAAAAGCGAATACGCCCTCGAAGACCGATTCCGTGTCAGCAAACAAACGGCTTTGGGGATGTTAGTAAAAGTCAATGTGTTTCGTGGAAATCCTTCGGGAGCCATCAGCGCATTCGAGCAATTAGCAAGTTTTGAAGGTTCAGAAGTGGGCTTAGAAGCCAATTACGGCAATATTTTCTTTGCTCAAGGTGAATTTGGCATCGAATCTTTATTAGAAGCCAGCTTCAAATCTACGCAACGCGCCTGGGCGGGTTGGGGTGTGGGTTGGGTCAGAGATGGACAAGACCTCGACAACCGACACATCCAACTCATGGGACCACGAGGTCCTTTCAATGGCGGTACGAGCGGAATGCGCGAAGGATGGGGATTTTTGCCTGCCACCGACAAAATTACTGCTGCCTTTGAAGCGGGCGATTTACGAAAAGTATATACCGCACTTTCCGATGCCGAATTTGGAGAAATGTTCGGTGGCGAAATCGGACGAGGACACGACGTAGAAAATTCTATCCGAATGAAATATGCCCCTTGGGTTTCCGAAACCGTGGACCCAGCCATCGGTGCTTTTGAAATGGAATATTCGACCAACTGGCGATTATTGCGCTATTCGGATGTCTTATTGTTAGCTGCCGAAGCCTACAACGCCACAGGAAATGATGCCAAAGCGCGCGAACAACTCAACAAAGTGCGAAGCCGTGCAGGATTATCAAATAACAATGCTTCAGGGTCTGAACTATTGAATGCCATCAAACAAGAGCGATTTGTCGAACTCGCATTTGAAGGACACAGATATTGGGACTTGGTACGATGGGGCGATGCAGGAAAAGAAATTCCGAGTTTCCAAGCTGGCAAACACGAATTATTCCCGCTTCCACAAACAGTTATCAACAATAATTCGGGCATCTCCGAAGCTGACCAAAACCCCGGTTATTAAAAACTTTTGAAATCAAATCTTTGGTAATTTTTAATTGCCAAAGATTTGATTTTCAGATCATTATACAAAACGGCGAAACAAAATTTATAACATTTTTCAACACTACTGAACAAGATTTTTTATAGGTGTTTGGTGATTTAAACAGGTTACTTTGAGTAAAGTACAAAAAGTGTTTGCCTCCGATTTTGTTGGTGGCAAACCTGTTTTTTTTAAACCTACACCAACCAAAAAAATCCCTACTTTCCTGTCGGATGTGTCTGCATCATCAATTCTATAAAAATACCCACTGAAAATGAAAAAATTAATTACGATTCTCATTATAGGTCTAAATTTTTGTATTTGCCCAATTTTTGCCCAAGATTACAAATTAGTTTGGGCAGATGAATTTGAGTATCAAGGACTTCCAGACTCAACAAAATGGAACTACGATGTCGGCGGACATGGCTGGGGCAATGACGAATTGCAATATTACACCCAAAATCGTCCCGAAAATGCACGGGTCGAAAATGGAAACCTCATTATCCAAACGCACAAAGAAAATTTTGAAAAAAATAAATATACCTCTGCCAGACTAATTACCAAAAATAAAGGCGATTGGCTCTACGGACGGTTTGAAATTCGGGCAAAATTGCCAAGCGGAAAAGGAACATGGGCAGCGATTTGGATGCTCCCCACCGATTGGGAATACGGCGGATGGCCT
>CAZNYR010000046.1:3166-19188 GCA_964577275.1 uncultured Cytophagales bacterium
AAAGTGGCGAAATTGACATCATGGAACACGTTGGGTATCAGATGAATAAGGTTCACGGAACAGTACACACCCAAAGCTACAATCACCTCAAAAAAACACAAAAAGGAAAAAATATTGACCTCCAAAATGTCGATAGTTTATTTCATGTCTATTCTTGCGAATGGACGGAAAACAAAATCGAAATTTTTGTCGATAATGTTAAATATTTTGAATTTGAAAAACATGGTACATCCAACGAATATCCCTTTGATAAACGATTTCATCTGCTCCTCAATATTGCCATCGGAGGATTTTGGGGCGGTGTCGAAGGCATTGATGATACGATTTTTCCTCAAAAAATGGAAGTCGATTATGTACGAATTTATCAGAAAAATTAAATCAAATGAAAAACCAAATACACTTATGTAGCCTCAAAATTGCAATAGTTTTAATAATTAATATTTTAGAATTTAGCGCAATTCAGGCACAAAGTTTTCTCAAAGCCGAAGGGTCAAAAATTATCAATGAAGAAGGCAAAACGGTCATTTGGCGAAGTATGGGCTTGGGCGGTTTTATGCTTCAAGAAGGTTATATGTTACATACGGCAGGTTTTGCAGGTACTCAGCACGAAATCATGAATAAAATTGAAGAATTGGTCGGCAAAGAAGGCAAAGATAAATTTTATGAAGCGTGGCTGGCAAACCATTGTACAAAAGCTGATGTGGATTCACTGGCTGCTTGGGGATTTAATGCAATTCGTTTGCCGATGCACTACAAATGGTACACCTTACCCATTGAAGATGAACCCATTAAAGGAAAAAATACGTGGTTAGAAAAAGGTTTTGTTTTGACTGATAGCCTACTTTCATGGTGTAAAGCCAATCAGATGTATTTGATTTTGGATATGCACGGCGCACCCGGCGGGCAAGGCAAAAATGCCGATATTTCTGATTATGACCCCACCAAACCAAGCCTGTGGGAAAGTGAGGAAAACAAGCAAAAATTGATTGCTTTATGGCGAAAATTAGCAGAAAAATACACTGATGAACCCTACATTGGAGGCTATGATTTGATAAATGAACCTAATTGGAGTTTTGGGGGCGAAAATATGAACGGATGCAGTGACACTCAAAATGCCCCACTTTGGGAATTGCAAAGAGCTATTACTCAAGCAATTAGGGAGGTAGATACCAAACATATCGTCATTGTTGAGGGAAATTGTTGGGGAAATAATTATGGTGGTTTTTATCGAAATTGGGATGATAATTTGGTCATGAGTTTTCATAAATATTGGAATCCGAATGACCAAAACGCCATTCAAGGCATGATAAATTTGGCAAATACACACCAAATGCCGTTGTGGATGGGCGAATCAGGCGAAAACGCCAATACATGGTTTACAAATGCCATTAACTTATTGGAAACCAATGGGATAGGCTGGTCTTGGTGGCCACTCAAAAAATTAGGAAGCAATAATCCTGTGGTCGTAAAAACCCCCAAAGGCTGGCAAAAATTATTGGATTATTGGAACGGAAATGGCGAAAAACCAACTCCAGAAAATGCCCAAAAATATTTGATAGAATTTGCCGAAGCCATGAATATCAAAAATGCCCGCATTGCTCGTGATGTGGTCGATGCAATGATTCGACAACCGCATACGGACGAAACCATTCCATTTAATTCGCTTCAAAACGACCAGAAAATATTTGCTTCGGAGTATGATTTGGGTAAAAATGGGTTTGCATACTTCGATACTTACGCCTCAAATACGTCAGGAAGCCCACAAGGTGGATGGAATGCGGGCGGCGAATTTCGGAATGATGGCGTAGATATTACCAAATGTCAAGACCAAACTACGAATGGGTATCATGTCGGTTGGGTCGAAAATAATGAATGGTTACTTTATACCGTAAATATCAGAACATCAGGATTTTATCAATTTGATTTACGAACATCAAGCAGACAAAATGACGGGAAATTACTCGTTGAAATTGATGGAAATCTGACTGTCCCCATTTTTGAAATTCCATCGACTATTGGCTGGCAAACTTTGACAAAAAAAGACGTTTATCTCGAAAAAGGTACACGCAAAATTAAACTAAAAATTCTGCAAAAAGAATATAATCTGAATTATTTTGAAGTGCATTCCGTTTCGGAAATTCCGACCCAACCCAATATGCTTCCGATTTTGGCACAAATGCAGGCGGATGGGAATTTAAAACTTTCTGTCAATCAAGAAATTGAGGGCGATATAGCAGATTTGGTAGGAAATTTTGAAATTACGCATCAAAATAAGCCATTAGAAATTGAAAATCTGACACTTGAAGATAAACGTACATTAATTTTTACACTCAAGGACGTAACGATTTTGTATGGTAATGAGGTCAAGGTAAGCTATCAAGGCACAGGAATAAAGTCCGTTTTTGGATTAGAATTGGCAGAATTTTCAGAAATGCAAGCCTTTTATTTTTTTGCAAATCCGTATAATGCGATTTTTCCTGCCCGCTTAGAAGCCGAAAATTTTATTCAAAATCAAGGGTTTTCGACCGAAAATACCACCGACACGGGTGGAGGTCAGAATATTGGTTATACGGATGTGAACGATGTATTGGAATATCGTGTATTTGTTTCAGAATCAGGTATTTATGCGGCTCAATATCGTATTGCTGCGGAAGGAAACGAGCGAAAATCATTTCAAGTTGAAATTTTTGATGAAAATGAACATTTAGTAAACACGCATCAAGTTGATTTTCAGGCAACTGGAGGCTGGCAAAATTGGAAAACCACACCAAAAATAGAGGTAAGTTTAGAGGCTGGCATACACAAAATTCGCTTGAAGGCAATAACGGCGCAATTTAATTTCAATTGGATGCAATATGATTTGAAGACAAGCAAACCAACTTCGATAGAAAAAGGAACGGGTTTTCAGATGTTTCAAGTTTTTCCTAATCCATCTCATCATGGACGTACAAAAATACAGTTCGTTCAAAATCATCGAAAAGCGATCGTTCAAATTTTTGATATGTCTGGAAATCAATTATTTAAAAAGCAAATACCAGCAAATCTGAAGGAATTTGTTTTGGATAAATTGCTCACGCAGGGTATTTATTTGATACGATTTGAGGATGATGAACAGATTTTAACCCAAAAATTAGTAGTTGAATGAAGGTTTAGTTTCGCTCATTTGTTAAAAATATTTACAAAACAAATTCCGTAAAGCCAAGCACTTGCTAAATTTTAAAAATTTAATAAGTACTTGATTTACAGATAATTATGTTCTTTCAGTATCCACTACGTCATGATTGAACTATTTATTCAACAAGTTCACTTTCAGCAAGGGAAGCAAATGTTTTTTGTAACAAAGTATTGACCGAGCGAACTTCCAGAAAATCAGATTGATATTCTAAAGCCATCGGGTGCGTATCGGTAACAATTATTTTTTCGATTAAGCCTGAATTTTGGATGCGTTGCACGGCTTGATTTGGAAATACGCCGTGTGTTGCCACGACAAAAATTTTGGTTGCGCCAGCCTTCTGGTATGCTTGAGCAGCCCGAATCAGTGAGCCACCCGTCCGTATCATATCATCATACATCACGACAGTTTTATTTTTGACATCCGCATTAATTCCCGTAACGGCTGTATCTGAACCACTTAACCGCCGTTTATAGACAAAAGCAGCATCCACCATCAAATCTCGTGCCAAAGATTCAATCCATTTTGCCCTGCCCGCATCGGTCGAAGCCAAAACAAAATCTTGCCCGCCCAAATCTCGTGCCGCCTGCATGACGAGGTCTTTGGCGTACAGATGAAACGTGCGTAATGTTCCCTCGAAATAAAATTGAATACCTGCTACGTGCAAATCAATCATAATCGCCCGATTTCCAAAATAGGCTTGCGGAATAGACGATAACAATTTGGCGCGATTTTTGGCTGTAACAATTTCTCGTTTTTTGACGGCGCGTTCCATCGTGGAATACCCGAAAAAAGGAATGACCAAATTCAATTTTCGGACACCATAAGCCACTAAGCCGCAGGCAATATCATAGAGTTCGAGCGTATCGGCATCCGAAATCGTGCCGCCAATCAGAATTACGTCTTTGTTCTGGACTCTATCCAGAATGCGGTAATATTTTTCGCCATCTGGAAAGGTCTTTTTTTCCAATTTGCCATCCGTAAATATATCGAATGGTAAAAGTCCATCTTTCAGATATTGGTATTTTTCGGTGGCATAAACCACAAAGCGGTCTTTATTTTCCATGATTACGTATTTTTTTGGGTTTGATAGGCACGAAAAATACGAAAAAACACGCAAAAACAAAGAAAGCATCCTTTATTCAAAAGATGCTTTCCCTTCATAAATCAATTATTAAACTCCAAAGTTAAAACAATTTGAGGGTGGTGTTGAGTGGATTTGAACCACCGACACACGGATTTTCAGTCCGATGCTCTACCAACTGAGCTACAACACCAAACAAAATACCACTTGCCGTTTTTTCCAACGGCTGGGCAAAGGTAAGGGCTTTTTTTAGTTTTGCAAATTTTTAGTTAAAAAAATGGTATAATTTTCCAAGACTTAGAATCAAGAAAACGGTTAGGGTTGTTTTTGTTCGATTTGGCGGAGCTTTTGCCGAAAAAATTGCTGCGCTGTCATTTCAGTTCCGTTACCGAATTTGATGCGGTAAGAAAGCCCTGAAAATGAGGACTTTGAGGCGATTTTGTCAATGAAATTTGAGGCAGTTTTAAGGCGATTGATGCCTACGTGTTCGAGTTTCATGCGTAGATGTTCGCCCGCCTTTTGCGAAGTGTACCATGTGCCATTGCGCCAGAATTGGGCATCTTTTAACACTTCGACAGCACGAATGAGTTGCTGTATTTTTTCCTCTTCAGTGGTGGCGGTTTGTGCTTGAATAACAATATTTTGTATCAAAATAAAACCCATCAACAAGAAATAACGATACCATGCAATCATAAATAATTCTGGATTATTGAAGTTACGAAAATTGTATTTTTAGAAAACGTAAATGTACTCAAAAGAGTTTTGTTCCGAAACCAAATGATTTGTATCCGTAATTTTTTGTGATTTGAGGGCGATGAAAACGCAAACTTATCTGAGGCACTAAGATTTAAATTTTGTAATTTTGCTTCTCAAATTGAATCCAAAAAATTAATCAAAACCAAAAAAGCAATTTTTTGGCTCAAAAATATGGAAAAAGAAGTGAGAGTACGCTTTGCCCCCAGTCCGACAGGCGGGCTACATTTGGGCGGAGTGCGGACGGCATTGTATAATTATTTATTTGCCCGAAGTCAGAACGGCAAAATGATTTTACGCATCGAAGATACAGACCAAACTCGATTCGTTGAGGGCGCAGAAAATTACATCAAAGAAGCCTTAGCGTGGTGTGGCATTGAGCTGGACGAAAGCCCTTGGAATGGCGGCGAATATGCGCCTTATCGACAGTCAGAACGCAAACCGATGTACATGGAATATGCCCAACGGCTTGTAAATGAGGGGAAAGCGTATTATGCCTTTGATACCGCAGAGGAATTGACCCAAATGCGCGAACGCCTCAAGGCGGCGCGGGTGGCTTCGCCACAATATAATGTCATTACCCGAATGACGATGAAAAATTCATTGACTTTGCCACAAGATGAAGTTAAAAAACGACTGGAATCAGGTGAACCTTACGTTATCCGAATCAAAGTACCACGCAAAGAACAAATCCGATTTGAAGACATGATTCGGGGTTGGGTAACGGTACAATCCGCCAGTATTGACGATAAAGTATTGATGAAATCGGATGGAATGCCGACTTATCATCTGGCAAATATTGTGGATGACCATTTGATGAAGATTTCGCACGTCATTCGGGGCGAAGAATGGTTGCCTTCCGCACCTTTGCACGTTTTGTTGTACCAATATTTTGGCTGGGAAATGCCTCAATTTGCTCATTTGCCCTTGATTCTCAAGCCAAACGGAAATGGAAAATTGAGCAAACGAGATGGCGACCAATTAGGATTTTCGGTTTTTCCGTTGGCATGGAACGACCCCCAAAATCCCGAAAAGTCGGCAAGTGGCTATCGGGAAGATGGCTATTTGCCAGAGGCATTCATTAATTTTATGGCATTTCTGGGCTGGAATCCGGGCAAAGGTTCACAAAAAGAAATCTTTTCGATGCAGGAATTAATCGAAGAATTTTCGATAGATAGAATCGGAAAATCAGGCGCAAAATTTGACATCGAAAAGGCAAAATGGTACAACCAACAATATTTACGAAATTTGCCAAATTCTGAATTAGCCGAATTTCTGAAAGCCGATTTGCTCAAAAATCATATCGAATGTTCGCAGGAACGCACCGAAAAAGTATGCGAATTGATGAAAGAACGCATCACGTTTGGAAAAGAATTTTGGAATGAATCCAAGTATTTTTTTTGTGCGCCGCTCGAATATGACGAAAAAGTTATTGCCAAAAAATGGAATCAAACGGCGGTCGATGTTTTGACAGCATTTCGAGATGAACTCCAAAAATTAGATGACTTTTCGGGCGAAAATGCAAAAGAAATATTAATACAAGTTGTTGAAAATCAAGGTATTAAAATCGGAAAAGTCATGCAGGCAGTACGTGTGGCGATTACGGGAGCAGGGTCGGGAGCTGACCTGACCGAAATTATGGCGTGGCTCGGACAACAGGAAACCATTTCCCGAATCGGAAATGCGTTGGAAACGCTGAAAAACCACATCAAATAAATCATTTTTCAGGCACATCACTTTAACAAACACTTTGACAAAGACACCAAAACTTTGTCAAAGTTACTTTTTTGGAACACATGAAAAAATATATCCAACTCATTGATAATCTGAATGAACGCATCGGAAAACTGGTCGGTTGGCTCACCGCTCTGATGGTCGGCGTGGTGTGTATTGATGTGCTGTTGCGTTATTTTTTGAGCCACGTATTTTCGGTCGGCGCTTTTTTGCGTGAAGTGGAATGGCATTTATTTTCGCTTATTTTTTTGATAGGCGCAGGATATGCCCTCAAACACGACCGCCATGTGCGCGTGGATATTTTTTATGCCCAATTTCGCCCCAAAACGAAGGCTTGGGTTAATTTTTTAGGAACAATTTTTCTGCTTTTGCCTTTTTGCACCGTCCTGATTTATGCCTCTTATCCCTACATTCGGAATGCGTTTTTGATGCACGAAGCCTCGCTTGACCCTGGTGGATTGCCTGCACGTTGGCTCATCAAATCGGCAATTCCGATGGGCATGATACTCCTTTTTTTGCAGGGAACTTCCCTGATTTGTAGTTCGCTTTTGGTGATTTTAGGGAAAGAGTAAGTTGCAGTAAATCAAGAGGTGTGCATAATTTTTGTAATCTACACAATTTTAGGCTCGATAAAATTGCCCAAAAAAAACATTAAAAAGCCTCTCGTAATCGGATATAAAACCCTCGTTGAGGATGATGATAGCCCGCCGTAGGATGCAAACCAAGGGCATAATCCATACGCATTGTCAGCCCCGTAGATTTTTGGAGAACATAACGAAAGCCTGCGCCAAAAGCAAAATTGTATTTTTCTAAGTTATAGATATTGGCAATGCCGTAGGTTTGTGTGCCTCCTCCGAAAATTACGCCACCTATTCTGTGCCAAATATTTAGGCGTGTTTCTATCTGAAAAGATGATAAATTTCTATCCCGAAAAGTTCCCAAAAAGTAGCCACGTTGTGTGTCTTGTCCGCCTGCCTGCGCCAGACCAAAAAAAGGAATTTTTTGTCCTTGTGTAGCTTGCCGAATTTGATGCAAATACTGCCAAGCCAAAACCAAATTTGGATAAATTTGAATAAATTTTCGATAGTCCAAATTAAAGCTAAAATACTGAAAATCAGAATTTAATATTTTTTGATACTGATAATAATTCAGTTGTAAAAATGTCCCTTTCGAGGGCGTAAATATATGATTTCGACTATCCCAACGCATAGCAAATCCTACGCCGAATTGTTGTCCGAGCATCGGGTTTTTTTCAAAATTTATTTGATGAACCGTATATGAGCTTGGCTCGGTTATTATTTCCTGAAAGTCCGAATGACGTTCAAAGTCCCATTGCACACCTGCATAAAATTTGGAATATATTCGAGCTAAAATCTGATTTTGAAACCGAAAAATTTGGTTGCTATAATTTAGATAATTCAAAGTATCAGAATTAATCATTTTGTCTTTATGACAAACTACGATTTCATTGGCATTATTGCCGATGCCGTAGTGTCGATTGGGGTATTTCTGAAATCCGAGTTTTCCCATGATAATAAACCGACTTCGAGGCAAGAAAATATCCCAATACGATTCGGATAATATTTGTTTATTCAGCGTATAAATTATGGGAAATTTTACCACAGACACGGGGGTCGTTTGAGGATTATCCAACTGGGCAAAAATCATCGGCGTGAGTGCCAATGCTAATTTGGTTTCGGGGGCATACGACAATCCGGGAAGAATAATGACTCGAAATTTTGAGCGAGCGGTATCGGCAGGTATTGTATCGTGATTTTGGGCTGTTGCTTTCAGAAAACAAGCATAAAAAAGACTTAGAAGTAAAAAAATACGCATTTTCCGCATCGGACAACTATTTTTTTACTCGCAAAAGTAAAAGATATGCACTTTGATTTTTGTCAGTTTGCTGACTTTACAAGGTTAAGTTCGTGCCATTAAAATTCATTTGATTAAGATTTTTGAGGTCATCAGCTTGGCAAATTATGACATTGCCTACGCCTTTGATTAATGCAGAAAATGAATTGTCAAGTTTTGGAATCATGCCCGCATGAATGGAATTATCGTTACGCATTATTTTATAGCGGGACATACTCAATTCGGAAATGACCGACTCATCATCCTTAGGATTTTCTAATACGCCTTTTTTATCAAAACAATATACCAACTTCGTATTGTAAAGTCCCGACATCGCCACGGCAATTTCAGAGGCAATCGTATCGGCATTGGTATTCAGGATGTTCCCTTGCATATCGTGAGTCAAGGCACAAAAAACGGGACAACAATTTTTTTGTAAAAACATCCCGATAGCCATTTGATTAATTTCGGCAACATCCCCCACATACCCATAATCAATTTCCCGAATGGGGCGTTTGCGTGCAGTAATGGCGTTCATGTCTGCGCCCGTCAGTCCGATAGCCATGCATTGCCTTGCGTAGAGTTTGGCTACGATTTGTTTGTTGAGCAAGCCAGCATAGACCATCATCGCCACCTTGAGATTTTCCTTGTCAGTAATGCGCCTGCCTTCGACCATTTTTACCTTAATACCCAACTTGTGTGCAATATCTGTGGCGATATTTCCGCCCCCATGCACCAAGATTTTCATGCCGTTCAGCCCCGCAAAATCATCCAAGAAGGCATCCATTTTGGCTTCGTCATGAATGACTTTTCCGCCAATTTTGATTACGTAAAGGGTTTTCATAAAATTCTTAAGTTCAGTCTTAAGTTCAGCCACACCAAGCCCAAAGATACGAGATATTTTCGTTTTTGTACTATTCATTTGCTAATTTGTGCGCTCGCCAGTCGCCGTGCGTAATAATTGGTAAATGCCCCAAATCGGTAGATTGGCTGACGTACAAATGCAGGTCTTGCGCCTCGAGATACACACGTTTGTAGAGCGATGGCACGCCTTCATAATGGTCTAATTGAGGAAGTACCTCTTCGGGGATTTGATAAATCTCACCCACAATAAATTCCGCTTGATTTTCGACAGGAATCACAAAAGGATAAAATCCATTATCATACATTCTGAAACCATTAAGTTTCTGATTTTCAGTGATTAGTTTGGCAGATTGCAAAAAACGATGCGCTTTTGAACCTTTACGAAGTGTCCCGTAAGTAAATATTCGTATTGTTTTCATATTGAACGAGGTCTGTATTTAGGGGGTCATCTCCACGAGAGAATGATCTGTTTCATAATTTTATTATCCTGAATAATTGGAAAGATACAATAAAATTTCAAGGTAATAAAATTCAAGACAACTACGAATTATTACCAGAAGGTTCAGGCGAAAAATTTTCTGATGAGTTCACTGAAAAAAATTCCCGTATTTCTTTTAATTATCAGAATGATAAGTAGTATTGAGTATTTAGTACAAAGTATTAAGATGATGTAATTATTTGAAAATCAATAAATTACATTCAAACCAAAATACAAACTAAATTTGCATCGGTACTTATTAAAATTATTAACGCAATCAAAATATACATTTATCCCAGAGACCATATGTTGCCCAATAAATTACGTAAAAAAGTCATCAATTGGGCGGGCGATAACCAAACATATTTGCAAGATAAATGGTATGAATGAAATCACTAAAAAACATGAAAACAATTACACGTATTCTGGAAATCAAAAAAATCGAAAATTATAACATTGATTGTCTGTTTAGTACGGGTGAAATCCGCAGAATTGATTTTGAAAAATTATATCAAAAATGGAATGTACAGAAAAATGATTTGGAATATTCATTGACCCAATCAATACCTGATTTTCATAATGTTACGTTAGAAAACGGAACTTTAATATGGAAAAATATTTTGATTCCTTCCCAAGATGAAAACGGTAATTCCATCACATTTTAGTATGATTTAGACCCCATTGTACTTTATCAAGAAAGTAGTTTTATTTCAATGATTTCGGATACAAATTTGGTTACTTTGTAGGTGTTTTTGCACAGGCGAAAGACCCAAAATCTATTCGGAAAAACTTTCTTAATATTGAAGGTGTCCCAAAAGCAACTTTAACGCTCCATTTCTGCCATTTTGTCAGTTTTTATTGTAACTTTGCATTCTGTAAAGCTGAAAAAAGACACATGGAACTGATAAAAGATATAGAAATTATTCAGGATAAAGATACGCAAGTTGAAGTTTGCGATACGCCTCTGATTTCAAAAAATAATGCCCAAGAAGGACAGCGAAAATTATATATCGAAAGTTATGGCTGTCAAATGAATTTCTCTGATAGCGAGATAGTTTCGTCCATTATGGCAGAAAATGGCTTCGGAACAACTTCCAATTATGAGGAAGCCGATTTGGTGTTTTTGAATACCTGCTCCATTCGGGAAAAAGCCGAACAAACCGTCCGAAATCGCCTCAAACAAATCAATCAAGCCAAAAAACAACGCCCCCAAATGTTGGTTGGCGTTTTGGGTTGCATGGCTGAACGCCTGAAAACCAAACTTTTGGAGGAAGAGAAAATCGTGGATTTGGTCGCAGGTCCCGATGCTTATCGGGATTTACCAAAATTGGTGCAGGAAGTTGATGGCGGTGATAAAGCGGTTAATGTTTTACTTTCTCGGGAAGAAACTTACGCCGATATTTCGCCCGTCCGATTGAACTCTAACGGTGTTTCTGCTTTCATTTCTATCATGCGTGGCTGTGATAATATGTGTTCATTTTGTGTAGTGCCTTTCACGCGTGGACGTGAACGAAGCCGAGACCCGCATTCGATTGTTGCCGAAGCGCAAGACTTGTATCATCATGGTTATAAGGAAGTTACGCTTTTAGGTCAAAATGTAGATTCGTATAAATGGGGCGGTCAAGCAAACAAAAAAGAAACTGATAAAGCCGAACAAGAAGGCAAAAAAGTTGTCAATTTTGCGAATTTATTGGAAATGGTTGCCAAAATTAGTCCCGATTTGCGGGTTCGTTTTTCGACATCTCACCCCAAAGATATTACAGATGAAGTTTTACATACGATTGCAAAATATAACAATATTTGTAATTATATTCATTTGCCTGTCCAGAGTGGAAATAATCGAGTTTTGGACTTGATGAATCGGACTTATACCCGTGAATGGTACTTGGACAGAGTACGTGCAATTCGGGAAATTATTGGCCAAGATTGTGGCATTTCATCGGATATGATTGCGGGGTTTTGCTCCGAAACCGAAGAAGAACATCAAGAAACGATTGATTTGATGCATAAAGTAAAATATGATTTTTCTTATATGTTCTTTTATTCGGAACGTCCCGGAACTTTGGCAGAACGAAAGTTTGAAGACGATATTCCATTAGCCACCAAAAAACGCCGTTTGCAAGAAATTATCAGCCTTCAGAATGAACATTCTTTGGAACGAAATCAACAAGATTTGAACAAGGTGCATCAGGTTTTGGTCGAAGGCAGTTCGAAGCGCAATGAAAATGAGCTAAAAGGCAGAAATTCAGCCAATAAGGTCGTCATTTTTCCCAAAGAAAATTATAAAAAAGGCGATTATGTGGATGTCTTTGTAACCGATTGCACGGGCGCAACTTTGTTCGGGAAAGCAGTCAAATAGTATTGCGTAATGAAACATGAATCGTGCGATTTTTTCATGCTCAAGATCTGCCCAATTTTCAAAACTTGGCAGGTCTGAATTTTAGATTTACTAAATTAATGGAAATATCATTATTTCAATATTCATTTTTTAAATACTTGGGATTAAAGTGATGATTGAAATTAGCAGGGACACGCTTTGGAAGGGAATTATTGAGGATTTATTTTCTGATTTCTTGTATTATTTTTTTCCGACTTGGGCAGAAAATGAAGTTAATTTTGAAATTCCATTTGAATTTTTGGACAAAGAATTAGATGAAATTTATCCAAGTGAAGACGGTAAGAATCGCCGAGCAGATAAATTGGTGAAAGTTTTTACAAAGTCTGGGGAGGAAAAATGGATTTTGGTTCATGTCGAAGTCCAGAATTATAAAGATGCTGATTTTTCCGAGCGGATGTTCACGTATTTTTATCGGATTCGAGACCGTTGGGGAGTGAATATTTTAGCTTTGGCAATTTATGCGGATGCAAATGCAGAATTTCATCCAAGTTTTTATGAATACGAATATCAAAACACAAAAATTCGATATGATTTTAATGTATTTGATTTGCTATTAAAGTCTGAAAATGAGTTAAATATCGCTAATAATCCGTTCAGTATGGCGATGCTGATGGCAAAAAAAGTGTTAGGAAAATCTAAAATTTCGGACGAAAACCAATTTCGATTAAAAATGGAATTTGTACGAAAACTCCAACAAGCAAATTTTAGCCATCAAACGATTTTAAATGTATTAAATTTTATCCGATATTATGTAAAATTTAAAAATGAAAGTGTTTTAAATCAATTAGATACAGAAATTCAAACGTCATTTAAACAAAGAAAACGCATGGGAATACAAGAAGCGATTTTGCACGAAGCCAAAGAGCAAGGCGTAGAAGAAGGCAAAAAATTGGGTTTGGAACGAGGCAAAAAATTGGGTTTGGAACGAGGCAAAAAATTGGGTTTGGAGGAGGGCGAATTGAAAGCCAACATCCAGAATATTCAAAATATTTTAGCGGAATCCATGCTCTCTTTGGAACAAATTGCAAAGGTTTTTAAGGTTGAAATTCAATTTGTTCAAGCGATTCAGGATGGTAAAATTTACATTGATGAATCAGGAAATATTATTAATTCAACGAAATAAAAATCTCAATACAAAATATGGATGTACAATCGGTAAAATTACGATTTGGAATTATAGGAAACTCACCCACTTTGAACCATGCGATTGGCGTGGCGGTGCAGGTTGCGCCAACAGATATGACCGTCCTGATTACGGGCGAAAGCGGAAGCGGAAAAGAGTCTTTTTCCAAGATTATCCATAATTTGAGTAGCCGAAAACACGGCGAATTTATTGCCATTAACTGTGGCGCAATCCCCGAAGGAACGATTGATTCCGAACTTTTTGGACACGAAAAAGGCTCATTTACGGGTGCATCCGAAGCCCGAAAGGGGTATTTTGAGGTCGTCAATAAGGGAACAATTTTTTTGGACGAAATTGGTGAAATGCCTTTAGGAACGCAGGCGCGTTTGCTTCGAGTTTTGGAAAATGGCGAGTTTATTCGGGTCGGCTCATCCAAAATCATGAAAACGGATGTCCGAGTCGTGGCAGCGACAAACGTCAATCTCGAAAAGGCAGTTGCCGAAGGAAAATTCCGACAAGATTTGTATTTTCGCCTCAATACCGTCCCGATTTATGTCCCGCCCTTGCGTGAGCGTGGCGAAGATATTTATCTGTTATTCAGGAAGTTTGCCGCTGATTTTGCCGAAAAACATCACGTCCAAACCATTACACTTACGCCCGAAACCAAAACGCTTTTGATGAAATTCCGATTCCCCGGAAATATTCGGCAACTCAAAAATCTGGCTGACCAAATTTCGGTCTTGGAATACGAACGAGTGATTACGCCCGACATTTTTCGGAAATATTTGCCCAAAGAACAAACCAGTTTTTTACCGATTATAGCCCAAGAAAACCGAAAAGGACATACAGACCATTTTACCGAACGAGATATTTTATACAAACTTCTTTTTGACATGAAAAAAGACATGGACGAACTTAAAGGGCTGGTGATGATGATGTTAAAGAAGGATGGAAATACACAATCTTCGGGCGCATTATTGCAACAACACAGCCATCTGTTCCGAAATATGGATGACTTTTCACAGCCTGAAGAAACTAAAAATGAATTTTTATTGAATGCCGCAAATAATAATGATGAGGAAGAAGACTACGAATACGAAAAAATTGAAGATGTAACACACGAAGAAGCCAAAGACGAAGTCGAAAGTTTATCGCTCGAAGACCAAGAAAAAGATTTGATTATCAGGGCTTTAAGGAAAAATAACAACAAACGAAAATATGCTGCCCAAAATCTGGGTATTTCCGAAAGAACTCTGTATCGAAAAATCAAACAATACGAATTAGAAAATTTGTAAAAATTGTATTAAAAAAAGAAATTAATTTAATGATTTCAAAAATATATATCCTTCTCCTGATGTTATTCGTTGGTTGTGCTGCACCTCCGAAATTTTCGTTTCGGGGAGGCGTATTGCCCGAATCCGCCAAAACCATTTCGGTTCAAAACTTCTTTTTGGATGTGCCTGCGGGTCCCGCCAATATGGAGGTGGATTTTACCGAGCGGTTGCGTGAATATTACCAACGAAATACACGGCTGGCGGTCGTGCCTCAAAATGGGCATTTGATGATTGAGGGCGCAATTACGGGCTATGGAGTTACGCCCGTTGCACCGCAGTCGAATAACACAGGAAATACCGATGATTTATTTCAGGAAGTTGCTGGGCAACAACGACTTACGGTAACTATTCAGGTGCAATACATCAATACCGTTCAGGAAGATAAGGATTTTGATAAAAGTTTTTCGCAATTTGCGGACTTTGCGCCCGATAAAAACTTATCAGACGTTGAAAATCAGTTGATTGACGAAATATTTGAACGCATCATCCAAGATATTTTTAATCAGACCGTAGCGGATTGGTAATAAATTTGACTTGAAATTTTGTTTTTTTGTGCTATCATTTATTTTTTTGTAGCTTAACTTCATTACTCACAACATAAACAGGCAAAACATTTGGATACGCAGGAACTTTTACAACTCGTCAAGAATCCCGGTGCCGTCAGTGCTGAGCATCAGTTTTCGTTAGAAAAATTGAAGCGTGATTTCCCTTATTTTCAGGCAGTTAGGGTGCTAACGGCTAAACTTGAAACCTCGCCAAAAAATATTCATTCGGCTTCGACTTATGTGGCGGATAGAGATTTATTACGTAAAATTATCCAAGATAATTATAATCCAAATGCCCTAAAAGCCAATTTGCGTCAGGCACTCGATCAAGAGGATACCAATGCCTTTGAAAAATTGCAAATACCTGATAATCAAATCAAAGAAAGCCATTCCCTTGAAAAAATCACTCAACCCAAAATCCCAAAAACGGTAGATGATTTTGAATTTGATTTGGATACCGAACCCAATTTCGCACCTACTGACCAACTCGATGCCATCAGTAAACCTGCTGAATCAAAACCCGAACTTCAGAAATCTGAAATCTTGCCCACTTTGGCGGATTTATTTCCTTTGAATTTGGATTTTGGAACGGATGCCGATACCAATTTTTTTGATGAAAAATTAGCCGATTATTTGCCCAAAGAAGTTGCCGAAAAATGGATTCCAAAGACGGAAAATTTGGA
>CAZNYR010000046.1:19288-30689 GCA_964577275.1 uncultured Cytophagales bacterium
ATTTGCCCAAAGAAGTTGCCGAAAAATGGATTCCAAAGACGGAAAATTTGGATTTCGGAACGGATGTCGATACCAATTTTTTTGATGAAAAATTAACCAATTATTTGCCCAAAGAAGTTGCCGAAAAATGGATTCCAAAGACGGAAAATTTGGATTTTGGAACGGATGCCGATACCAATTTTTTTGATGAAAAATTAGCAAGTAATCACACTGCAATAATACAACCTATTGAAAATCAATCATTTATAAGCCCTAATTTTGAGTTCGCCAAAGATGAAGTACATCGGCTTAGACGAGCGATTTCGGAGGCGCACGCCCAACAAAAAGTCATCGTAATTGATGATATTTCTGCACAAGAGTTGGATAGTTTGAGTGATGATTTGAGTTTTTTTGATAACATTCAGGATAAGGAAATATTTATGGAAACAACAAATTCACAGGAGCGTTGGCAACTCTTGATAGAAAAATTTATTAACGAAGAGCCGAGCCTTGGCGCAAACCGTCAGCACGCCGTTCCAGCCGAAAACAAACATGATTTGGCGCAAGTCAGTACCGAAAATCGCTTTTTTGTTTCTGAAAACTTAGCGATGATTTACGAAAAGCAAGGAAAAATACAGCGCGCCATCGAGATTTATGAGAAATTAATCTTGAAATATCCAGAGAAAAGCAGTTACTTTGCAGACCGAATTGAAAAACTCAAGTCATAATTGTTTAAAATATAAATCATGGACAAGGTAATTATCGGGCTAATTTTAGCTATTTCAGTTTTATTAGTTTTAGTGGTTTTGGCACAAAACTCAAAAGGCGGAGGCTTAAGCGGCACATTTGGCGGTTCAGGAGCGCAAGTAATGGGCGCAAAACGAACAACAGATTTCTTGGAAAAACTGACGTGGGGATTAGCCGCAGGGATGTTAGTTTTGTCGTTATTGACCAACGTAGTCATCAAAGATAATGGCGGACAAGGCTTTAAAAGTTCTAATTTTGATGCCGCCAAAGATAAAACGGTTATCACACCGGGCGCAACCGAAGCCCCCGAATTTGAGAGCGAAGGCGTAACTCAAGACCCTGCCGAAGCGTCAGAATCGGTTGTTAGTCCTGCCGAAACCACGGAAGGAATCGAAACCACCGAAGAAGCTACACAAGAATAATTCAGAATTTTGGTTGGAAAGAAAAAAACTTAGAAATTACAGTTTCTAAGTTTTTTTTTGTCCAAATGTTTCATAAAGATATGATTATCAATTATTTAAGACTGATTCGCCCGCTGAATTTAGGAATGTTGGGGTTGATGCAAAGTTTGTTGGTGGGATTTGTTTTGCCTGAATATACGGACAAATTTTCGTGGGCAAATTTTTTTGTGCCGATGTTTTCGGTTTTGTTGATAGCTGGAGCAGGTTATGTAATTAATGATTATTATGACCAATCTATTGATGCGGTCAATAAGCCCGAAAAACGATGGATTGGCACAAAGATTTCCGAAAAAAATGCACTCCGATTTTATTTTTCACTAAATTTTCTGGCAATCAGTTTGGTTATTTTCCATCCAATTTTTTTGGTATGGAACATTTTTTTTGGATTTATTTTATGGATTTATGCCCGTTTTCTGAAAAAAATGCCGTTTATCGGTAATTTGGTGGTGGCTTTTTGTGTGAGTGGGGCAGTCTGGACGATACAAATTCCGTATGTCGAAATTGAGCCAAAAATTGTATTTTTTAGTATTTTTGCTTGGTTTTCTAACTTGATTCGTGAAATTATCAAAGATTTTGAAGACGAATGTGGCGATAAAATCCAGGACAGTCGCACGCTTCCCATCGTATTGGGGCATCGGCATACTAAGATTTTGGTAGCAGGGTTGGCGTGCGTTTTCGGTATCGTATTGCTTTTATCGAGTGCTGTATTTGGCTTTGGGAACTTTTTGGCGTATGTCATTTTTGCAGACATACTATTGATTTGGAGTGTGTATCAACTTTTCGGAGCGCAGACGGATGCGGATTATCGTCAATTAAGTCGTTTCTATAAATTATTGATGTTCAGCGGAATATTATCTGTGGTACTTTAAACTATACAACTATCGTGGAAAAGCACAAAATTGCCATATTTGCCTCTGGCGAAGGGACGAATGCCGTCCAAATTATTCGATATTTCAAACAAAAATATCGCAGACGAGTGGAATGCTCGATTTGGTGTAACAATTATTATGCCAATGTATTGGATAGAGCCAAAGAATTAGACGTGAAATCTTATGTTTTTTCACGACAAGCCTTCAGCGAAACGGACGAGATTTTACAAAAACTCAAAGAACAAGGCATTACTTTTATTGCCTTAGCAGGATTTTTATGGTTAGTTCCCAAACATATTATCGGGGCATATCCTAACAAAATCGTCAATATTCATCCTTCTTTATTGCCCAAATACGGCGGAAAAGGAATGTACGGAATGCGAGTCCATGAGGCAGTAAAACGATTTGACGAAGCCAAAACAGGCATGACCATTCATTATGTCAGCGAGGAATACGATAGCGGACAAATTATTTTTCAGGCTGCCTGTCCCGTGATTTTTGACGATACGCCCAAAACGATTGCCCGAAGAGTACATATCTTGGAACATTCTCATTATCCGAAAGTTATCGAAAAATTACTCTTGGGCGAAAAAGTAGAAAACTACCACGTATTTTTATAACCAACTCAAATTCTATAAAGTTTTCAAACTTAGCACGGATTGGGTCATTATTTATATCTTTCAAAAACAATCAAAATGCCTTTACATTTTCCTGCGGTTATCGAACAGATTGAACTCAAAATCAAGACGTTAGACTTTGGATTGTCGCCCAACGAATTGTACGAACCGCTCCGTTATTTGATGCAATTAGGCGGGAAAAGAATGCGCCCTTTTCTGACAATTTTGGGCTATTATGCCTTCCAAAATGATTGGGAAAAAGTCCTTACGCCTGCCGTGGCAGTGGAGGTTTTTCATAATTTTACGCTGATGCACGATGATATTATGGATGATGCGCCGCTTCGCAGAGGACAACCGACCGTACACGAAAAATGGAATCCCAATACCGCAATTTTAGCGGGGGATGTGATGTTGGTCAAAGCCTATGAACTTTTGGCACAGGTTGATAATCAGTATTTTATGCCGATTTTTCAACGTTTCAATCAGTGTGCTACCGAAGTATGCGAAGGACAACAAAAAGACATGAATTTTGAAATTCGGCATCAGGTATCCGAAGATGAATATCTCGACATGATTCGACAAAAAACATCAGTTTTGTTGGGATTTGCCTTAGAAATTGGGGCTATTCTGGCGGGCGCAACCGAAAAAAATCAAAAATTGATACGAAATTTTGGCTTAAATCTCGGAATTGGATTTCAGATAAAAGATGATTTGTTGGATGTCTATGGCGATGCTCAAAAATTTGGAAAGCAAATCGGGGGCGATATTATTGCCAACAAAAAAACATTCTTATTGATTCAGGCTTTGCAAAATGCCAAAAATGAAACTGCCGAGCAACTAAAACATTGGTTGGCACTCGAAAATTTTGATAAATTGGAAAAAATACAAGCCATAACTCAAATTTATAACCAACTCGAAATCAGAACTTTAACCGAAGAAAAGATGAATAATTATTTCCAAAAAAGTTTTGAAGCATTGGCTCAAATGGATTTGGATGATGAAAAAAGAATCGTACTGAAAACTTTTGCCGAACAGATTATTTATCGAGATAAATAATCTGTAATCCTTTGATTAGCAAGTTATTATAATAAAATAAATCCTTCAAAAATTTACGAACCAGATTTAATTTCGCCAAATATTTTGATTTCGATTATTATTTGTTCTCGTAATCCCAAACTGCTCAAGGATGTTTCCGAAAGTATCAAAAATACGATTGGCGTGCCGTTTGAAATCATTGATATTCAGAATACTAACGGAAAATATGGCATTTGTGAGGCATATAATTTGGGAGCGTCCCAGAGTCAATATCCGATTTTGTGTTTTACGCACGAAGATATTTTGTTTCATACGCCAGATTGGGGTCAGAAAGTATCCCAAATTTTTGATTTAGATGCAAAAATTGGACTTTTAGGGGTCATTGGGAGCGTCTTTCAGCCCAATGCGCCCGCAAGTTGGTGGGATACGGGTGCAAATGCCATCAGACAGCGCATCTATCAACGTTACGAAAATAAACCTTCGGAAGAAATCATTTATAATCCTGATAATCAATTACTTACTGACGTGGTTACGATTGATGGGCTTTGGTTTTGCACCCGAAAATCGGTTTGGGAACAAGTCCGATTTGATGAAAAAAATTTTCCTGAATTTCATTTTTACGATTTGGATTTTGCAACGGCGGTTTTCCAACATCATCGAGTTTGCGTAACATTTGAAATTCTCGTGGAACATTTTTCGGTAGGAAATTTAGATGCAACATGGCGTAAGAATGTTGTGGTTTATCATCAAAAATGGCACAAAAAATTACCATTATTGGCACAAAAATTACATCAAGAAGAAATAAAAAACCGAACGTTTACGATTACTCGTAATTTCACAACTCGTCTCATCGAAACGGGTTTTCCTAAGGAAATAATCTTAAAATATGCGTTGCGCTCTATCCGACTTTATCCGAAAGATGGGCAAAATCGTTGGTTTTTGGTCTGGCTTTTGGAGGCATATTTTCCGAATTTTTATCGCATGATTCGGGTAATTTATCGTTTTTTGAAGTTCCGAAATTAGTCCATACGAGCCTCTTTCCAATCTTGAAATTTACCAAAAAGTAATTCATAAAATGTTAATTTTTCAACAATAATAGAAAGTTGCCCCGTCATGCCAATTTGTAATAATTTGCCAATTTTTCCTTTGTCCGTAATTTGGACTTCAAACGGATAATCGCCTTTTGCATCTGGCGTTCGGCTCAAGTTTTGGATTTTACCCTTGAGCGTTCCCCAACGATAATGTGGAAAAGTCGTTACTTTCAGCACGGCATTTTGCGCTGTTTGTAGGTATCCGACCCGTTGTGGCGGCACGGAGGCTGAAGCATACAGTCCCGAAGTGCGTTCCAAAATTTTCAGTAAAATACTTTCTTTAGGAACTTCTTTATCGCCTCCAAACACGTAAGAAATTTCACCATTGACGGAAGACTTCAGAAGTAAGTTTTGTCCAATAATCGCAAAATTTCCAAAATTAAATGCAATCGCTTCGTAAGCCGAACGCACTTTATTGCGAAGTTCAACGGCTTTTTTCTTGCTTTCAAGTGCGACTTGTTCGTAGTTTTCGTGCGTTCTGTCTTTCGTAACGCGCAGTTGTTCGACCCGATGCGTAAGTTCTGCGATTTGTTTATCATACAATTCCTGCTCGACTTTCAGACGGCTTTTGGCATCCAAAAAATGCTTCTCGGAATCTCGAAAATCATCTTCCGATATGGCTTTGGTTTGATAGAGTTTTTTATTAATATTTAATTGATATTCAGCATCTTGTAGATGAATTTTTAGACGTTCGATTTCCTCTTCTCGGATGCGTTCAAGGCGATTTTTTTGGTCAATAAGTTGTGTAATGGTTACGGAATGTTCTTCCTTTTTGAGGGATAATTCTTTGCGTGAACTTTCGTAAAGATGCGTGTCGTGGTCTTCGTAAGTTTGCAAAATTCGTTTGGCATCATTATATTCGGTAATTAATCGAACAATTTGTGGCGAACTAATCGTGGCTAAGGATTGGTCAATATGTACCTTTTGTCCTGCTTTTACATAAATTGCATTCACAAAAACAACATCCGAAAACTTGTAAATTTGTTCTTTTTCATCGGCTTTGATGACAAAATCAAGCTGCTCTTCGGTCGGGATTTTGAGTGTTCCCGCCATGACCATGAGCATCGCAAAAATACCTAATCCGATGTACGTAAATTTACGTAAAATGCTCTGTCTCACGTCTTTAATGATTGGCGAATCATCATAATTATACGTATCTTCGTATTGTTGTGGCTTGAGGTCTTCGGTATGTTTCATAATAAATTGTTTGTTTTTGATGGAACGAATAGGCTCAAAATGGAGTTCCCAACTAAGAAACTTATCGGGATTTTCTTGTCGGGATTTTCTTGATTTTTTCCAAATTTTTAGTATGTTTGGATACAATAAATTGGGACAAAAAATATTGACCATAAATACAAAACTGGATGAATTATGCAAAGCGTTCCTGTGTACTTTTTTAATGGTTTGACCAAGAATTATGGAGTAATTAACTTGACTTCGGAAGGCTTGCAATTTGAGTATCAGTCGGAGTTTTTGGAAATGAGCGTATTTCGGACGAGCGTCAAGCGCATTTTGATTGAGTTTTCGGAGCTGGCAGAAATCAAAGTCGAAAGCGAAGACATCTTTTGGTATGTTTTAATTTTGCGGTTTCATAGTTTGTTGCCGATGGGATTAGGCAAGCTGAAATTGCGCCAAGATGCTACGATTCGATTTAATTTGAGCAAAAAATATCTCCAAACGGCTCGTGAATTTGCAAAGCAAGTCAATCAATTACTTCAAGAACAAAACGCATTGGTAAATCATGAATTAGAAAAAATTAACAAAACTTAGTAAACAGGTTCAATACAAAAAAAGCGATTCCTTGCCAAAGAAATCGCTTCTCATAGATATTTGTCTTGAATTATAAATTCGCTTCTAATTTTGATTTTAAAACTTTTTTGGGTTGCACACCAACCATTCTATCGACGACCTCACCATTTTTGAAAATCATCAAAGCAGGAATACTTCGGATGCCATATTTTACGGATAAATTTGGGTTAGAATCTACGTCCACTTTTGCGACAACTGCCTGACCCTCAAACTCTTCTGCTAATTCTTCTACGGCAGGAGCAATCATTTTACAAGGACCGCACCACTCTGCCCAAAAATCAACCAAGACGGTTTTTCCACCGTTCAATACTTGGTCAAAACTGTTTTCATCTAAGGTTACTGCTTTAGCCATTTTGCTTATTTAGTTTAATTATAATTTGTCCAACGCCTAAGTTCCAAAAGCCTTTTGCCAAATGTAAAGCAAATATGATACGACTTTGATAAAAATGTCGAAAAATTTATTTTCGTACACACAAAACACCCAGCTTTGACTTTATTCCGTACAAAAATACGCCTTATTTGTTAAACTTATTGTCATTTATCCGACAAAGATATTTCTCAAACGAAATCTTTTCGTGAAATGTTTATGAAAATATTGAAAAAAATTGGATTTCACAAAGAATGAATACGAACTTTTTTAGGTCAATCGTATGACACTTGGGCTAATTTATCGGAATTATTCTTAATTTAGAAACGTTTATTGTAATGTAGATAACGAATTTTATGCTTGACTATTACCTCATCGAATACGGATTATATCTTTTGGCGGGAATTTTGGCGGGAGTCATCAATACTTTGGCAGGAGGTGCATCGGTTTTTACGCTCTCGATTTTGTTGTTTTTTGGAATGCCTGCAAATTTGGCAAACGGCACCAATCGGTTGGGTATTTTGTTCCAAAACTTAGCAGGAACGCTGACTTTCCAACGAAGTGGGCTTTTGAATCTCCCCGAAAGTACTCCGTTTGTGATTCCCTCATTGATTGGTGCAATTCTTGGAGCGATTTTTGCTGTACGGGTCGAACCCCAAAATATGGAGTATATTGTCGGAGTCTTGATGATATTTATGCTGTTTACGATACTTAAAAAACCGAAAACAAAACCCACACAACGTATTCAAAATCAAGGCAATACGCTTAAAAATAGTTTTGTTTTTTTGGCAATCGGATTTTACGGCGGTTTTATACAAGTGGGTATCGGATTGGTTTTGATTGTGGCTCTAACTCGTATGGCGCATTTTTCCTTGATTCGGGGCAATGCTATCAAAATGCTTGTCATTTTTTTATACACCGTTCCTGTCATGGCAATTTTTATTTATGAAGAGCAAATCGACTGGATACCAGCAATTTGGCTGGCGGTTGGGCAGGTGGTAGGCACACGGCTAACCAGCAAATTTGCCGTCAAAAGTTCGGGGGATAGCCTCTGGATTCGGTTGATTTTGGTGTTAATGATTGTGTTATCAATTCTAAAAACATTTGGAATTTTGGCATTTTTGGCAGCTTTGTTTTAGAGGTTGTTTGAGTTAAATTTTTCTGACGATTCTTATTTGCAATGATAAAAAAGTGATATGAAAATCATGGGTTTATGTGATAATGAAGTTTTAAATTTGAATAATTAGTTAATAATTTTGGGAGTGTAATACAATCAACATCCATTATTTCACAGATAGCAGGTATTTTCTTAAAAACTTTACCATCGTTGCTCAACTTTGTTTCTTCAGTAACAACAGCAATATCTTCTTGTTCTTTATTCAAAAAGACATACAAAATTAGATGGTAATCAGCGGAATCAAAAAAAGTTCGTTCTCTGTTTTCATACTCTTCTGGTTTTAAATTTTTTTTTATTTTTTTCTCACAAAACTGATTTTCAAGCATATTGAAAAACTTTTTGGTTGGGATTAAATCTTGTGTACTGAATTGGAGAGTTTTGCTTTCCAAAAAATCGAGTTCTTTCAAAATAATGCCTTGCGAATTATATCTACATTCTTCAAATACTGCATCCAAGAAAAGAATTTCGCCAGATATAAATTTTTGATGAACAAAATCCTTCAAAATATTCTGGTTGTCAAAAGGTAAGTAATATCGCACCAAGGATAATAATGAGCTGGTATCAATAATAATTTTTGGCATTTAAAGATATTGGGTTATTTGTTTGGGCTTAATTTTTAACCTTTGGCAAAACTCTCGTTCATCAATAACTCCGCTTAAATAGGCAGATTGCATCGTATCCACAAATAAAGGAGACAGGATAGGTTTAGGAACTGAACCTCCTGATTTAATTCCATTCATTTTATCTAACTCCCGTTGTTGTTTTTCAGCATCTATTTTTTTGCGGATAGCTGATTCAATGTAGTTTTTAATCGTTGTATATTCTGTATTTGAAATCCTATTTTCTATTAATAATTTGGTATATAAAGATAATTTACTTAAATGAGTTTTTTCTGAAATTGCCTTTATTTCATCATGATAATTATTATTTGTCGTATTTAAATCTATGAGTTTTTGATGATATGTTCCCATCAAAAAGTAATAAGCAAAATCATTACACCATCGTTCAATTTGTGTTGTGTTTTGTTGCATTAATGACAACTCATCAATTTCATCAATTTCTTCTTCATTAAGCAAATGATGTCCTAATTCATGTGCTAATGTAAATATTTCTCGCTGAAAAAATTTTTGATTTCTTTTTAAAACAATTACGTTAGGAGATAAATAAAAGCCATCAAGATTTGCTTTTTCTTTTTTGTTCCAAGTTTCTACAAATTCAAACACAAAAATCTCATAATCAGCAAGTTTTTCAATTAACTGCCTTAAATACTGTTTTGGTTTTTTGGTAGGTGTAAGTTGCATGAACTGACGAATTTTATTCGCTACTTTTTGAGGAGAATCAGCAATAGTATAAGTTTCTAACTTTCTTTGAAATGAAAAGTCTGCTAATTTAGAAATTGCACTAAGTGCTATTTTTTGTTCTTCGAACTGATTGACAATTTGAGTTGCTCCAAAATTCAATGAAGAATTAAACTGACTTTTTCGGAAGAAAATACTGGCATTTTCATTTTCAGAAAGATTACGAGGATTAACATAAAAAGCAACTCCTTTATTAAATATTTTATCAATACGTTTTAAATGATTAATCTGAATTTCTTGGGCATAAATATCCTCCTTAGTAATCGGATTTTTTAATCCATCACTAACTTTAGTCAATAAATCATCCATTGAAATATTATATAGTTTCAATAAATAATTTAATCGTGATAGGTTAATTTCAATAGTTTTCAAGACTTTTTTTTCAGATTTTAATACAAAGATAATGATTTTAAAACGATTTTGAAAAGAATATGGTTTGATTTAAAATATTGATTTTAAGATAGTTATTGTAAATGTCTGATTTTTAGTTCAAAAAATTTCTCAAAAATCCAGTACATTTGCAGTCCGATAAAATCCAAAGTCATACCTAATCTACTGAAAATAAATGAGTAAGAATATTCAAAAAATTGCCGAAGAATTACAACTGTCAAATCGGCAGGTTTCCGCTACGATTGCTTTGCTGGACGAGGGCGCAACCGTGCCATTTATCGCCCGATACCGAAAGGAAGTTACGGGAAGTCTGGACGAGGTAAAAATTGCACAAATTCGGGACAGAATTACACAACTTCGGGAGCTGGACAAACGCCGTGAAGCCATTTTGAAATCGCTTACTGAACTCGAAAAATTAACCCCCGAACTCGAAAAGCAAATCCAAGATGCCCAAACCATGGCAAAACTGGAAGATATTTATTTGCCTCATAAACCCAAACGCCGAACGCGTGCCACAATCGCCCGCGAAAAAGGACTTGAGCCGTTGGCAAATCGAATTTTTGAGGCGCAAAAGTTTGATTTAGAGGCAGAAGCCAAAAAATATATCAATTCCGAAAAAGGCGTAGAAACCTTCGAGGAGGCATTGGCAGGCGCACGAGATATTATCGCCGAGCGCATCAGCGAAGACCAAAATTCGCGCGAACAAATGCGGAATTTGTACGACAAAAAAGCCATTTTTACTGCCAAAGTCATCAAAGGAAAAGAGGAAGAAGGACAAAAATATAAGGATTATTTTGAGTGGTCAGAAAGCATCGTCAGTGCGCCTTCGCACCGAGTTTTGGCGATGCGAAGGGCTGAAAAAGAGCTGATTATCTCCCTGGATACATCGCCAGAAGAAGAGGACGCTTTACTGATTTTGGATAATTTGTTTGTCAAAGGAACGCCACTGATTGCCCAACAACTCGAAATGGCGGTCAAAGATGGTTATAAGCGTTTGCTTGCCCCTTCGATGGAAACTGAACTTCGGATGAAAACCAAGAAAAAAGCCGATGAAGAAGCCATTACGGTTTTTGCTGATAATTTACGAGAATTATTATTATCAGCACCTTTGGGACAAAAACGCATTTTAGCCATCGACCCCGGCTTTCGGACGGGTTGTAAAGTGGTGATTCTCAATGAACACGGCAAATTATTAGACCACACGGTCATTTATCCGAATGAACCCCAACGAAAATCGGCGCAGGCGGGCGTGATTGTCCGAGAATTATGTCAAGACTTTGAGATTCAGGCGATTGCCATCGGAAATGGAACAGCAAGCCGTGAAACCGAACAATTTGCACAGTCCTTAAAATTGCCAAATGTCGATGTTGTGATGGTCAATGAAAGTGGAGCTTCGGTTTATTCGGCTTCCGAAATTGCACGGGAAGAATTTCCAGACCATGACATCACGGTACGGGGGGCGGTTTCGATTGGGCGGCGATTGGCTGACCCACTGGCAGAA
>CAZNYR010000047.1:0-3081 GCA_964577275.1 uncultured Cytophagales bacterium
CGAGCCGTGAAAAAAATTGCGAATGACCCCAAAAAAGGCAAATGGAAACCTGCCAAGCAACGAGGTAAGCCCGTGCGATTGCGTTTTGTATTGCCCGTAACCTTCAAATTGAATTAATAAAATTGAATCTGAAATATGAGCCGTTCATTTCCAAAAATGAACGGTTTTTTTTGTGAATAACCGATGAAAGCACGACCAATTACGTTGATTTTTGTGATGTTTGTTTTTGTATTTTTCCAAGAAAGTAGGGTAGGAGCATGGGGGTTTTATGGGCATCAAAAAATTAATCGGCTGGCAGTTTTTTTACTTCCGCCCGAAATGATTACATTTTATAAAGCTCATATTCAGTACATTACCGAAAATGCAGTCAATCCAGACAAACGCCGTTATATTTCGATTGATGAAGCTCCACGCCATTACATTGATTTGGATATTTACGGGAAAGATGCGCTGGATAGTTTACCTCGTTATTGGAAAAAAGCTGTTGAAAAACATTCGGAGGATACGCTCAAAATGTACGGCGTGATTCCTTGGCATTTACAGACGATGAAGTTCCGACTGACGGAGGCTTTTTTGGAAAAAGATGCCTCAAAAATCCTTCGATTATCCGCTGATTTGGGGCATTATGTGGGTGATGCACACGTGCCTTTGCACACCACATCCAACTATAACGGACAACAGACCGCACAGCACGGCATTCATGGACTTTGGGAATCCCGATTGCCTGAACTTTTTGCCGAAAATTACAACTTTTTTTTTGAGCAACGTGCTGAATATGAAGAGGATATAACTTTCAGAATTTGGCATACGGTTCGGACATCGCATCAGGCATTGGATTCTGTTTTTCGATTTGAGAAGGAAACGACCCAAGAATTAGCCGAAAAAAAATACGGATTTGGCGCACGCAACGGACTTACGATTCGGGTATATTCCGAAAGTTTTTGCAAAAAATATCATCAAAAATTACATGGGCAGGTCGAACGACAAATGCGAAGTTCGGTCAAGATGATTGCCGATTTGTGGTACACTTGTTGGGTCGATGCGGGACAGCCCGATTTGGATGCACTTTTAGACCGAAAAATGACCGCAACAGAACGCCAAAAACTCCTGACCGAAGCGCAAGAAAATATCCAAAAACAATCCAAAATCAAGCCACAACGAGCGCACGAAAATGAGTAGTTAATCAAACTAAATCCTGTTTTTATTCGTGTGCCGTTTCTTCGATTTGTGTACCGAGTTTTTCCCAGATTTGTGTTTGTGATTCCAAATCAGCGGTTATTTTTTGTAATTTTTTGGTAAACTCTGCTAATTTATCTGGTTCTCCAAATACATCAGGTTTGGCTAATTGGGCTTCTAATTCTTCCTTTTTTGCCTCTAATTTGATGACGGCATTTTCGGCATTCTGAAAGTCATTTTTGAGTTTTTTAAGTTCTTTTTCGGCTTGTTTCTGGTCGGCATCTTTAGTATTATTTTTTGGTGCTTTTTTTTGTACTTTTTTGGGTTCGTCATTAATCTGTTCTAACGATTGGGTTTCGGCTTTTTGCTTTTGAAAGTATTGAAATTCGGCATACGTACCGGGATATTCTTTGAGTTCGTAATCTTCGATATACCAAATTTTGTTGGCAATTTCGCTGATAAAATGCCTATCGTGCGAAACGGTCAGAAACGTGCCTTCGTATTGTTGCAAAGCCTGAATCAAGATATTAACTGACTGAATATCAAGATGATTCGTGGGTTCGTCCAAGAGTAAAAAATTGGCTTCCGAAATCAATGTTTTTGCCAAGGCAACACGCGATTTTTCGCCTCCCGAAAGGACTTTTATCGTCTTGAATACATCATCTCCTGTGAATAAAAAACAACCCAAAATGCTTCGTAGTTCGGTTTCGGATTTGGCACTTCCAGCCTGCTTGAGTTCATCCAAAATTGTATTATTCAAAGTCAAAGATTCGAGTTGATGCTGGGCATAAAAGGACTTCATGACGTTATAGCCTTCCTTGACTTGACCGTGTTGTAGGCTTTCAGAATTATCGACAATTCGGAGTAAGGTTGATTTGCCTTTTCCGTTCGCTCCGATGAGGGCAATTTTATCGCCTCGTTCGATGTAGGCTGTGGATTTTTCCAAGATTTTGACCTCGCCGTATGCTTTGGCAATATTTTCGAGGCGCACAACGACTTTGCCTGATTCCTTGCTGAACGAAAATTTGAAACTGACTTGGGCGTTTTCGTCAATCACTTCCTCAACCAAATCCATGCGTTCTAAGGCTTTGACTTTGGATTGTACTTGTCGGGCTTTGGTAGCTTTAGAACGAAATCGCTCAATAAATCGCTCGGTTTGTTTGATTTGTTGTTGCTGATTTTCGTAAGCATTTTGCTGAATTTCAGAGCGTAAGGATTTTTCTTGAAGATAAAACGAATAATTGCCCGCATACAGATTCAGCTTTTGTCCCGAAACCTCAACAATCGAATTGCATACGTTGTCCAAAAAATAGCGGTCATGCGACACAGTAATGACTGCGCCCTCATAACTCATAATGTAGTTTTCGACCCACTGAATGGAAGGCAAATCCAGATGGTTAGTCGGTTCGTCAAGCATCAATAAGGCAGGTTTTTGGAGCAATAATTTTGCCAGCATCACACGCATCCGCCAACCGCCCGAAAACTCTTGCAAAGGACGAGTTAAGTCGCTGGTTTTGAAGCCCAAACCTTCTAAAATTTCTTCGGCTTTGGACTGAATCGTATAGCCTTCGAGGGTTTCAAATTCGTCCTGAAGTTTGGTTAATTTTTCTACTAATTTCTCCGAATATTGGGTTTCCATTTTGGTCAAAATTTCGTTGATTTGGCGTTGCAAATCATTCTGACGCTCAAAGGCTTGCATGGCAACCGAAAGAATGCTTTCACCAGATTCGTAGGAGAGTAAATCCTGATTCAGAAAGCCGATGGTACAGTCGTTACTCATCGCGATTTCGCCGCCGTCGTCGACATCCTCGGCTCCGCCCTCCGGCTCGCGACGCCGCTCCTCTTCGCCTGCCTCGCGGGGCTCTTCTCCGAGCCCGCGCCCGGCACGCGCCCCGCCGCGGCGGT
>CAZNYR010000047.1:3091-7178 GCA_964577275.1 uncultured Cytophagales bacterium
CTGATTCAGAAACCCGATAGTGCAGTCTTTGGCTTTGGAAATTTCGCCCTCATCGGCGGTGTATTCGCCTGTAATTAAGCGCAATAAGGTTGATTTTCCTGCGCCATTCGCACCGATTAACCCAATTTTGTTTTTGGGTTTGATGTGTAGGGAAGCCTCCTTATAAAGCGGACGACTCCCGAAATAGAAAGATAAATTCGTAATCGCAATCATGGCACAAAATTATCAAAAAAATCAGTTTTTACAGCACTTCGTGTATGATATGGCGATGTAAAATTTGAATTTTCATCAAATTCTAACCATATTTGATGAGCCTAACGTTTTCTGAACGAAAATTTTATCCAACAAATTGACCTTGACCGAATGCAAGAAAATCCCGAAATAGACGAAAATTGGACGGAAATAATTCATCCACAAGCCAATTTATTTCAGCTCAATCTGCACGAACTCTGGCAATACCGAGATTTGATTTATCTCTTTGTGCGTAGGGATTTTGTGGCTACTTACAAGCAAACAATTTTCGGAATTGGCTGGTATTTCCTTGAACCTCTGATTACTACGCTCATTTTTACCATTATTTTTACGGGTATTGCCAATATTTCTACGGATGAAAACCCGCCCACACTGTTTTATATGAGTAGCATTGTGATTTGGAATTTTTTTGCCAAAGCACTCCGAAATAATGCTGTACTTTTTACGGCAAATACACATTTATTTGGTAAAGTTTATTTTCCACGCCTTACGGTGGCGATTTCAAATACGATTTCGGGTTTGCTTGCTTTCGGATTTCAATTTTTGATGCTCATGATTTTATGGGTGTATTTCTATTGGCATGATGCCAATATTCAATTCACAATGTATGCGTTTTTGATTCCTATCTTTCTGATTCTGATGGGTTTAATGGGTTTAAGTTTGGGCGTTTTAGTATCTGCCCTAACAACCAAATACCGTGATTTAGCTATTTTTATTAATTTTGGTATTCAATTATTAATGTACTTTTGTCCAATTATTTATCCTGTTTCTTCTGTTCCGCCCGAAGGCAGGTTATATTTATTGTTGAATCCGATAACGCCTGTGGTCGAGGGGTTTCGTTATGCGTTGTTAGGCAATGGCACTTTTGAGTGGTGGCAGTTGGGGTATGCGTGCGTGGTTTGTGGCGGTTTATTTGTGGTTAGTGTACTGATTTTCAATCGAGTACAACGTAATTTTATGGATACGGTTTAATCAAATTTTATGAGCCAAATAGTCATTCGTATCGAAAATTTATCCAAAAGATACCGTCTGGGAACGGTCAATAATCAAACGCTCAAGGAGGATATTGGCTTGTTGTTTCATCGTTTGATGGGACAAAAACGCACAATTCAGGCGAGCAAAAATCAGCTTGATAGCACGGATTCGGAGTATATTTGGGCGTTGGAAAATGTGAGTTTTGATGTTTCACAAGGCGAAGTATTGGGCATCATCGGCAAAAATGGCGCAGGCAAATCTACTTTGCTCAAATTATTGTCCAAAATTACAGCACCTACTTCGGGGCGTATCAAAGTCAAAGGCAAATTAGCCAGTTTGTTGGAGGTCGGCACGGGTTTTCATCCCGAACTGACGGGGCGCGAAAATATTTATCTGAATGGCGCAATTCTGGGTATGACCAAATCCGAAATTGCTCGGAAATTAGATGAAATTGTCGAGTTTGCAGGCATTTCCAAATACATTGATACGCCCGTCAAACGCTATTCTTCGGGCATGAGCGTGCGCTTAGGATTTGCGATTGCGGCGCACTTAGAGCCTGATATTCTGATAGTTGATGAGGTGCTGGCGGTGGGCGATTATGAATTTCAGAAGCGTGCCATCGGTAAAATGCAAGATGTGGCGGCGGGCGGACGGACTGTGCTTTTTGTCAGTCATAATATGGGCGCAGTCGGTAGTTTTTGTCATGAAATCATGGTCATGAAACAAGGTGGCATTGCATTTCGGGGCGAAACAAACGAAGGAATTACCCGATACATGGAAGATAATGCGCTTTCGCAACAATTTCAGCCCAAAGAAGAGGCACAAATGTTTGTCCGAAGCATCAAATTATTGAACCAACGGCAAGAATATACTAATGTGTTCAATTATGCCGAATCGTTTTCGGTGTGCGTGGGAATTGGCATCAACGATTTTTTGGCGAAGGCATTCCTAAGTTTTCGGGTTTCGGATGCTCAACGCGGACGAATTGTCTTTACGCAAGAATATCCATTTGAAAAAATAGCTTCGCAATCGACTAAGAATGTGGAAGTTACCGTAACGACTCCCGGTTATTTTTTGCGAGGTGGAAAGTATCGTATCTTTTTGGCGATTTATATTCCTAATGTCGGAATTTTCGATATTTGGGAGGATATTGCCCGTTTCACGGTCGTGGATACAGGGTCGGGTTATGAGCAACATTCGCATCTGGATAATGGCTGTGTGTTTGCAAAATGCGAATGGAAAATAAACCAAATTGACTAAAATAGTACATTACTCAAAATCATTTGATTGAAAAACAATTTTGAGTAACGCAAGGAAATCATCGAAATCAAATCTGTGAAGTTAGTTTTGTGCCGTAATGCGTTGGGCGATGTGGACTAATTCTTCATGGGTTAATTTGAGTTTTGGATTTGCAAAATTAATATCGTCCATGCTGTTCATCGGAATCAGATGTACATGAGTATGAGGTACTTCCAAACCAATGACCGATACACCAATCCGCAAACATGGGATAGCTTCTCGTATCATTTTCGCTACATTTTTGGCAAAAACCATGAGTTGTGCCAATTCGGTATCTTCCAAATCAAAAATATAATCGACCTCCCGTTTCGGAATCACTAAGGTATGTCCTTCGGTCAGTGGATTAATATCCAGAAAAGCTAAAAAATTTTCATTTTCAGCGATTTTATGGCATGGAATTTCTCCATGAACAATACGAGTAAAAATACTGGGCATGATTTTGTCTAAACGTTTTTATCGAAAATTTTTTTATTGATAAGTTTTTGAAAAAATTGAATTTTGGGAACAAAAACGAAAGGTCGTTATTTTGTGGGGTATTTCAAAAGATATGTGCAAAATAATTGACAAAAAAACATCGTATTTTATTGATTATCAGAAAAATACGATGTTTTGTTCAGGTACTTTTGAGTAGCTTCAAGCCTGCCAAAGGATTTAGGATTTAATCTTCTCGATAAAATTCAAAATCCTCCACATAGACCTCCGTAAAAATTTGGTCAGGTTCGGGATATGGCGATTCTTCAGAAAATTTGACGGATTGCACCACGCGCGCCTTGATATTTTTGTCCAGTTCTTTGAGTTGGTCTTCGGTGGCGTATTGTCGTTCCAAAATGACGGCTTTGCATTGCTGAATGGGGTCTTGCGATTTGTATTCGGCGACCTCTTCTTTGGTGCGATATTTGGCGGGGTCTGACATGGAATGTCCCTTGTATCGGTAGGTTCTAAACTCCAATAAAGTGGGTCCTTCGCCAGCTCTGGCACGTTGGGCAGCTTTTTCGACTGCCAAATGTACATCCTCAACCCGCATGGCATCCACAGGCTCGGAAGGCATTTGGTAAGCACTTCCTAAGACATACAAATCGGTTACGTTGGAGGTGCGCTCTACGGATGTTCCCATCGCATAGCCGTTGTTTTCGATAACAAAAATGACGGGCAATTTCCAGGACATTGCCAGATTGAGGGCTTCGTGAAATGCGCCTTGACGCACCGCCCCATCGCCCATATAACAAATACATAAATTATCTGTGCCTTTGTATTTTTCGGCAAATGCAATGCCTGCACCCAACGGCACCTGTGCGCCCACGATACCATGACCACCAATAAAATTTACTTCTTTATCAAAAATGTGCATCGAGCCGCCTTTGCCTTTGGTTGTTCCTGTGGCTTTGCCATAAAGTTCAGCCATAATCGCATCGGGATTGGTGCCTAATGCCAGAGGCTGAGCGTGGTCTCGGTAAGCAGTTATCCATTTATCGCCTTCTTGGAGAGCAGAAACTGCACCCGCAGCGCAGGCTTCTTGTCCGATATACAAATGGCAAAATCCTTTGATTTTTTGCTGTCCGTA
>CAZNYR010000047.1:7188-12796 GCA_964577275.1 uncultured Cytophagales bacterium
AAGCTGTCCAGCTTTCTCTTCAAATCGGCGCATCAAGAGCATCGATTCGTACCAGCTCATGTATTGTTCTTTTGAGAATCTTTCGGTTTGTGCTTCTGGAATCTGTACGTCCATATTTTTCTATCTTTAATTAATGTTTTATAATACAAATCGCTTTACGATACAACAGTCTGATTATCAAAAAGTTAGGGTTATATTTTTAAGGTCAATTCCAATCAAGTCCGTAGGGTTTGACGAATTGATGACAAAAAATTTTCGGATTACTCGATGCGAATAGGTATCTATTTGCCAAAATCAAGGCGTTATATCGTTACAAAAATAGCAGAAAAATTGGACTTAGAGAACGGTTTTGAGGGTTATTTTTGAGCAAATTCAGCGCAACCCGAACGAAGTTCGCAAAAAAAAAGAAACAGTTTACTCAAAAAGCATACCGTAAAAGCGTTATTTTGCGCCATGTTTTCACAAGATTATATCAAACACTTTCGGGAAAATGTCAAGTTGGCGTATCCCATTGTTTTGGGGCAATTATCACACATCCTGATTTCGGTGGCTGATAATGTCATGGTCGGGAATTATAGTAGTGATGCCTTGGCTGCCTCTTCGTTGGCACACGGCGTTTACATTTCGATTATGGTCTTTGGGATTGGGTTCACGCTGGGAATCACGCCTTTAGCTGCCAATGCACTGGGCGCAAATAAGCCCGATGAGTGTCGAAAATTACTCAAACATGGGCTATTGATGTATCCGATTGTGGGGGCGATATTGAGCCTGATTGGATTGTATTTATCCTATCATCTGAGTTGGTTTAACGATAAATTCATCATTATCGAACTGGCACAGCCCTATCTCCGTATTTTGGCACTGACGCTGGTGCCGATTATGATTTTCCAATGTTTCAGGCAGTTTGTCGAAGGACTTTCCATGACCAAAGAGCCGATGTATGTCAATATCGGCGGATTAGTACTGAACGTGGGACTTAATTATTTACTCATTTTCGGAAAATTAGGCTTCCCCGAAATGGGCTTGGAGGGTGCAGGTTATGCCACGCTCATCACCCGAATCGTGATGGCGATGGTCCTGATTATCTTGTTTATGATGCGAGAAAAAAGCCGATTTTATATCTTTTCCAGCGCACATCACTTTGAAATGCCTTTGATGCGCCGACTCCGAAAACTCGGATTACCCATCGGGATGCAAATGTTTTTTGAGGCGGGTGCCTTTGCTTTTGCTACTTTTTTGGTCGGAAAGGTGGGCGTTAATGAACTGGCTGCCCATCAAATCGCCCTGAGTATTGGCTCGATTACTTTCCTGATAACCACAGGGTTAAGTGCGGCGGCTTCCATCCGAACCGCCAGCGAATTAGGCAGACAAGATGAATATAATTTAAAGTTAGCAGGGAAAACTACTATCTTGATGGGAGTCTTATTTATGGGATGTTGTGGAGTGCTGATTTATTTGATGCGGTATCTGATTCCGACTTGGTATGTGTCTGATATTCAAGTACATGAAATTACTTCCGAGTTATTGGTTCTCGTGGCTTTATTCCAAGTTTCAGATGGCGTGCAGGTCGTTTCGATTGGCGCATTACGAGGCATTGAAGATGTCCGAATTCCTACTTTAATCTCGTTAATTGCCTATTGGTTCGTAGGAATTCCCTTGGGCTATGTGCTGTGTTTTCAAATGAACTGGGGCATAGAAGGCGTTTGGATAGGACTTTTGGCGGGTTTGACAGCGGCAGCAATCATGCTTGCCATTCGTTTTTTGGTCGTCAGCAACAAGATATTTCATAGCAAATTTGATTTTATGAAATATTTTTCATCTTAAACCAAAAAAAATCATACCATTTAGTTTTTAAATCTACTGATTCGGTAAGATGAATCAAAATACAACAAATTCGCTCCATCACTGTCATCACAATATGGCAAGATTTTGGCTCTTTTGAAGCATCACTTACGGCGATAATTTTATCAATTCCTTTTTGCAAAAAAGACAGAGATTCCATTTCTATTTTTTTGTATCTTACAATCTGATTTCTATAACCTAATGATTTTCAATTATGAACAAAATAAAAGTTTTAACCCTGATTTTTTGTGGATTTTGTGGCACACTTTGGGCGCAAGATTCCACGCAAGATTCCATAACATTATATCAATTTTCGATTGATGAAATTTTGAGTTTGCCCGTCCAGAACCAACTTAGTTTGGCGGGCTTATCCGAAATTGATATTTCGACCGCCAGTCGATATGCCGAGAAAGCCAGCAAAGCCCCTGCCACCGTCATTGTGATTACTCGTGAGCAAATCGAACGCCGTAATTATCAGGCACTTTACGAAGTTCTCGAAGATATGCCCGATATGCAAATTGGCAAAAAAGTAGGCAATGCTGATGATGGAGGATATTACATGGCAACCGTCAGGGGTGTTATCGGACAGGCGAATTTATTGATTCTGTTGGATGGAATGCGGATTTCTTCCCCTGCGGGCGACCCGCTTGTGATTATGGAAAACTATCCCGTACAATCTGCCCAACAAATCGAAATCATGTACGGACCCGCTTCGGCACTTTATGGGGCGGATGCGGTTTCGGGAGTTGTCAATATTATTAGCCGAAGAGCCACAAAAAAATTTCAGGCGGAGGGAAGTTCCAATTACGGAATGTACGGAGCGACCAACCATCAACTTTGGATTTCTAAGAAATTTCGTAAAATTAATTTTTCGGCTTACGGACAGATTTATGCTGATAATCAGCCTGATATCACCAAATTTTATGCTGATACTTTATTGGACAAAACGGGGTTGCAAACGGGAACTTTCCCCACACGTTTCGGAAATATGACCCCCAAACGCCCAGTTTCCCCCGAATTTGCTGCGCCCATTTTTGCCTATAATTGGGGCTTAAATTTGGATACCGAAAACTTTTCGTTTCGTGTGATGCGAAGTTACGGACAAACTTCAAATGCATATCCCATGTCCATGCGCCATTCGATTTATAATAAAGAGGTTATATTGGGACAGCATCTTTTTGCGGGCAGCGCGACTTATACCACGTCTTTCGGTAAAACCCTGTCTTCCAGTTCGTTCATGGCAAGCGAATACGAAATGGATCCCGAAACGAGTTTCAGAAGTGCGTTTGGCGATATGGAAATAGTCTACAAATATGCCTACGGACGCATGATTCAGCTCGAACAGCAGTTTGCTTTTCAGTTATCCAAAAAATTGATTTGGTCAGTGGGTGGATTTTATCAAAGTTTTTTTTCAATGCCCAAAGGAGATGATTTTGAATCGCCCATTGACCGCAATAATCCGATTGGTGGCGTAATTTATGGCTCACGCGCACCCCTAAATCCTGAAGGAATCAAAGCAAACATGGTGATGTTACGTTTCACGAATTTTGGTGGATTTTCACAACTAAATTACACACCGAATGCTATTTTTTCCTTGACTTTGGGTTCACGCTATGATTATAATTCGCGCTTCGGACAGACGATTAATCCTCGTGTGGGTTTGGTCATTACGCCTTCGCCTTCCACAACTTTTAAGGTCTTGTACGGTTCGGCATTTTTAGCGCCTTCGCCACATAATTCTTTTCAGGAATTCGGCACATTTGTTACTTTTGATGAGGGCGAAACTTATACTTCGTTTTATCGGTATTTACAAAACCCGAATTTGCGTCCAGTGATAATGCACTCATTTGAAGTAGGTTACAAACAATTTATAGGCAAAAATTTTAGTATTTCGCTCCATCCATATTATTCAATTCTGACCGATTTAATTGTATCCGTTCCCGATGCCAGCACCCTGAATCTGCACAAAGGCAAAAGTTATGGTTGGGATGTGGGATTTATCGAAATTCCAATAAATCAAGGAAAACAAACGAATTACGGAACTTCCTTGCAGTTGGATTATTTGAAAGTATTCAAAAAAGGCAAAATTCACCTTTGGTCATCAGTCAGTTTGTTGGATGGCACAATTCGAGAAAATATTGACGGCGAACTGAAAAATGTGCCGATTTATGGACATACGCCTTTTCAGTGGCGTGTGGGTGTGGCGGGGCAATATGGCAAGTTTGATGTTTCGATAAGAGTGCTAAAATCAGGAAAACAGTACATACAAGGATTTGCGAATGATTTGTACACCGAACGCCAATCTTATGCAGGTTTTTGGTACGGAACTGCTTCAGTGAATTACCAGATTGCAAAATTTTTGACTGGTTTTCTGAAAATGGATAATTTGTTTGACCAGCGTTATTATTCAGCGGTGTATGATGCTGATTTTGAGGATAAAGACCCAGTTTATATGTACGGTCTTCCTGCCAATCCGTTCCGATTAATGGGCGGTGTACGGTGGCAATTCTAAACGTTGCCGAAGTCTGATTTTCCGACAACGTTTTTTGGGAATTTGAATTATAAAATTTGGAAGTCGATACGCCGATTTTTGGCGCGATTTTCGTCCGAATCATTTGCAAATTTGGGTTTCGTTTCGCCATACCCTTTGGCTTGTAACCGACTGGTTTCGATGCCGTTATCGGTCAAATATTTGACCACAGCCTGCGCTCGATTTTCGGATAATTTTTGGTTTTCGGCGGTCGCACCGATATTATCGGTATGTCCCGAAATTTCGATTTTTAGCGTATGATTTTGGCGCATAAATTCGACCAATTTATCCAATTCGGTTTTGGATTTTTCCATCAAATCCCATTTTCCTGATGCAAAGAAAATATTATTCAACGTGATACTTGCCTCTTTGTCAATGGGTTCTAAATAGACATCAACGACCACATCCTCGCCCGTTTTTTTGGCGTAATCAAAGGATAAACTCTGAAATAAATACCCTTTTTTCTCGACATAAAGGGCGTATTCTTCGCCTTCATTTAGGATAGTCAGATATTGCCCGGTCTGCGAATCGGCACGCACCGAGGATTCTTTGTGCTTGGTTTTCAGGTTGATAAGGTCAATTTTGGCACTGATTCGTTTTTTAGTTTTGGCATCATAAATTGTTCCTTTGAGGTAGCGACTTTGCAATCTTTCTTTGAGATTTTCGGGAATTTCAAATTTATAAATCTGACTTCGGGATAGTTGCCCTTGTCGGTTGAGTTCTTCGTTGGTGTAATAGCCTTCTTTTCCATCCGAAGTAACAAAAATTCCGATTTGATTTCGGTGATTATTAATCGGAAATCCCAGATTTTCAGGGTGTTGCCAAGTGCCATCGGGATTTTGTTCGGTTTTGTACAAGTCTTGTCCGCCATAACTTGGATAGCCATCTGAAGAGAAAAACAGGGAGTGCCCGTTGGCATGAATGAATGGGGAATATTCATTATTTCGAGTATTAATTTGATTTCCTAAATTTATTGGTTTTGTCCAATTTCCATTTTCATCTCGTATCGTTTTCCAGATGTCAATTCCACCGATTGCTCCCGGCTTATCGGAGGCAAAATACAGAGTTCGACCATCCGCCGAAAGCGAAGGTTGTGTTTCCCAATGTTCGGTATTAATAATATTGCCCATGTTGCGTGGTTCAGACCAACGGTCTCCGATTTTGTAGGAAATAAATAAATCACAACGCCCATAAATTTGTCGTTTTCCTGCTTGTTTTCCGCCCCGTACATCGGCA
>CAZNYR010000047.1:12806-29493 GCA_964577275.1 uncultured Cytophagales bacterium
AAGCCGTAAAAATAAGCGTCCTTCCATCCGCCGAAACGGTACAAGTTCCTTCGTTATACATGGTCGTAAACTCCTCAATGCGTTGGGCTTGTGTCCATTTTCCGTTTTCTTTTTGGGCTTGCCAAATGTTTTCATCGTGATTGGGATGTGCCGAAACTCGCCCCGTAAAAATAAGGGTTTCACGGTCGCCCGAAAGCACAGGAAAATATTGCATATCCATCGCATTGATTTGATTGGGCAAGGCTTCTGGCGTGAACGGCACGGGATTTTTCATGCCCTCAATTCCGTATTTGCAGTTGGCAATGCGTTGCTTGGCAATGTTGATAAATTTATCCGAACGAGGATTGGAAGCCAAGAATTTTTCGAGAAAAGTTTGTGCATTTAGATAATCTCCTTTCTCAAAATAATTATAGCCAACTTTGTAATAGGTTGCGCCAAATTTGGGGTCGCTGGGCTTGAGTTCGACCACTTTCAGAAAGCATTTTTCGGCTTTGCTGACCTCGCCAAAGATTTCGTAAGCGCGCCCCAGATGTGCATACGCTTCGGCAAAATTGGGGTCAATTTTCAGGGCGTGGTGCGTGAGTTCGATACTTTTATCAAAATTGCGTGCTAACCAGTATTTTTGTCCTTCTTGGTATAATTTATTCGCTTTTTTTTTGGTGGATTGCGCCCAAACCACGCCTGATGATGCCAGGAGCCAAATACTCATGAAAAATAAAAATCTTTTGTGCATAACTATATAATTTATAAAATTAATCTAATGAAAATGAAATATAATAAAGATAAGATTTTCGGTTTAGCCTCTAAAATTTTTACGACTTTTTATGGATACAAAAGATTTTAACCTCTGATTATCAGTGGTTTATTGTAAAATTTACATCCATAAATCTTAATCCTGTCCAGTTTGGGGTAACGCTAAAATTCGATATAAATTATTGATTATCAAATGATTATGCAATCATGAATTTCCTCATTTGTGGAGATGCACGGTAGGGGTGATGCGATTTTGGGAGCTGACAAATTTTTATGAATATGCTTTCACTTTGATATAGATTTGCCTTTGGATTTGTAAATTTGTAAACACAAAATGAATACCAAGTGTGCGAACGCTTGACCTTAAATCTGGATTACGTCAATGCTTAAAAATCTGCTCATAAAAAATTACGTCTTAATCAAGAAATTGGATATTCAATTATCGCCCGCCCTCAACATCATTACGGGCGAAACGGGCGCAGGAAAATCCATTATGTTGGGGGCTTTGGGACTCCTTTTGGGCAAACGAGCCGATACAAAATCACTTTATTCTGCGGATAAAAAGTGCGTGGTCGAAGGCGAGTTTGAGATAGGAGATTATGCACTCCAATCTTTATTTAAGCAACAGGAATTGGACTATGAAAAAACCTGCGTGATTCGGCGAGAAATTTCGCCAAGCGGAAAATCCAGAGCATTCATCAACGATACGCCCGTCAATCTGGCAACACTCAAGTTGATTGCCAGCCGATTGATTGATATTCATTCGCAACATGATACGCTACTGCTCGGCTCGGAAGAATACCAACGAGAATTGACGGATATTTTGGCGGCAAATCATGCAGAATTAAAAACCTATCAAGCGGCTTATCACCGATTTAAGGTATCCGAAAAAGCCCTTGAAAATCTCCGAAGAGAAGCCCAAGAAATCAAAAATGAATTGGATTATCATACGTTTTTGTTTCAGGAATTAGAAAAAGCCGAACTCGATGCTCTTCATCAAGAAGAATTAGAACAGAAATTGAAGCGTTTGGAAAATGCCGAAACCATCAAAACGAATCTCAATGTCATGCTCGAACAGCTCATGCGTGCCGAGTTTTCGATTGAAAATATCCTACAATCTGTGATGGTTAGTATTCGTCCAATTTCTTCATTTTCAGATAGTTACCAACAATTATCTGACCGCCTCGAAAGTACGGCGGTGGAGTTACGGGACATCACCAACGAAATCGAAACCGAAGAGGAAGGATTGTTTTTTGACCAAGAAGAATATGAAAATACACAGGCACAGCTTAGTATGTTGTATAATTTACAAAATAAACATCACGTACAGGGAGTTGCCGAATTGATTGCGATTCGTGAGGAATTGCGCCAAAAAACCGAGCGCGCCTCAAATTTTGATGAAGAACTGGCTAAATTAGAAGCCGAAAAATCAAAAAACTTTGCCTTTTTATTGGAAGAGGGTAAAAAATTAACCCTTACCCGACAGCAAGTCGCTCCAAAAATCGAACAGGAATTGGTCGAAAAATTACAATTTGTGGGAATGCCCAATGCTACGTTTCAACTGCGAGTTTCGCCCAAAAAACCAGAGGCTTCGGGTTGCGATTTGGTCGAATTTCTATTCAGTGCCAACAAAGGCGTTGCGCCACAGCCCCTCAAAAATTCGGCTTCGGGCGGTGAATTTTCACGATTAATGTTGTGCATTAAACGAATTTTGGCGGGCAAAACTTCTCTTCCCACGATTATTTTTGATGAAATTGATACAGGAATTTCTGGCGAAATTGCCATCAAAGTCAGTCATTTATTGAACGAAATGTCCAAAAAACATCAACTTTTGGTCATCAGTCATTTGCCACAAACGGCTGCCAATGGCCATACGCATTTTTTTGTGTACAAAGAAAACTTCAAAGAAAGCACCATCAGCCATATTCGGAGGCTCTCGGAGGAGGAACGAATTGTGGAAATTGCCCAGATGATTGGCGGAAAAAATCCGGGAAAAAGTGCGCTCGAAAGTGCGAAGGAATTATTAGAAATGTACTGATAAATACATAATTTTCCAAATTATGAACATTAAAACCATGTAATCTAATCGTCTGGTTATCAAGTAGTTATAAAAACAAATCAAGTACAATTTTAGCGATTAATTTCGTGCATGGGCGTTTGGCGCACTACACGAGCGACATACAGATTGACGGTCAGAATCGTAACATGAATCGCCGTAAATCCAGCCAATAAAAACGGGCGTACTTCGAGTTCGGAAGCATACGAAAAAGACGCAAGCCAGTTTTGCATGACATACCAAGAGAGCGGCATGGCTACCAAAATTCCGATACAAACCAATATCAAAAACTCTTTGGAAAGCAAAATAATCAAGGATTTATGACTTGCGCCCAATGCTTTTCGGATGCCTATTTCGCGCCGTCTTTGTTCGGTAATGAACGAAGTAAGCCCAAAAAGTCCCATGCCCGCCACCAGCACCGAAATCAAGGCAAAACCGCCCGAAATTTCGCTCAAACGCTGTTCTTTGGTGTATAATTTTGCCAAATTATCCTCCAAAAAGAAATAATCCATCGGCGTATCCGTATAATTTTTCCAGACTTTTTGTAGATGTAGCATGGCGGATTTGGCTCCGTTTTCTTTGACCTTCATGACCAAATATTTGGTCATGAATTTTCGGCGGTCAAATGTATAATTTAGGATAAAAGGCATGATTTTGTGATGCAAAGACGAAAAGTGAAAATCCTCGACTACGCCGACAATTTTTTCTTCGGAATGCCCTGTCCCTAAGCGTTTTCCGATGGCTTCCGAAGCCGTCCAGCCCCTAAATTTGATGTAGGCTTCGTTCACGATAACCGCTCCCATCAAGGGGTCAGAAGTGGCGCAATAGCTGTGATGTAATTCGGCTTCTTTCTCCAGATTGGGTTTGGAATCAGTAAACGTTTGACCTGCTAAAAGTTTGATTCCGAATGTATTAATAAAATCTTCACGAACAATAATGGAAGGGACAAACGTAAATTCTTCGCCTTTTTTTAGGTCGCGATATTCGTGTGTTTGATAATCTCGCCCCAAAATAGTTTCCATTGCCGTAACTGATACAACTTCCTCATAATCAGTAAGTTCGGTTTTGAATGCTTCATAATTTCCTAAAACTTGTTTTGCCCACCCAATCGGTACGACAATCTTATGCTCTTTGTCAAATCCAAGTCTGGCATTTTGCAAAAAGCGAAATTGTTGGTTGGTTACTGCCGTGCTAATCAATAAAAATACCGAAATAACAAACTGTAAAACCACCAACGCACTCCGAATAAATTTGCTATTTCGGCTGCTCGAAAATGCGCCCCGAAAGACGGTAGAAGGCGTAAAAGAAGAAAGATAAAAAGCGGGATAAATTCCTGATAATGAACCTGTTATGATTGAAGTACAAACCAAAATAATGGATAATTCGGTTTGGTCAATAATCCCATTTTGGACGGGATTTCCTGCCAAATCACTCAAAAAAGGCAACGCCAATTCGACCATAATAAATGCGGGCAAAACAGCAATCAAACTAATGAAAATCGACTCAATTAAGAATTGAATCCGTAGGTCATGCTTGCTTGCCCCAACGACCTTGCGGGCAATCATTTCTTGCGCCCGAAGCGAGGAACGAGCCGTCGCCAAATTCATAAAATTAATCATGGCAATAATCAGGACAAAAACCGACATGACCTCAAAAGTCAGGACATAATTTGCGTCGCCATTGGCATCCAATTCGTATTCCAAATCCGAATGTAAATGAATTTGCTCCAATTCCTGAAGTTCTAACCGCACCATATTTCGGATTTCTTTCGGGAAAAATTCTTGGACAAATTCGGGTACTATTTCTTCTAATTCTTCAATCGTGCTTCGTTCGGCGGTTTTGAGCAATAAATATGTCCAACACGGATTCCAAACCCGATTATTAAAAGCGTTCGGGTGCATATAATCTTCTAAGGTTGAAAACGAGCAAATGAAATCAAAATTGAGATGCGAACCCACCGGGATTTCCTCGAAAACGCCCGTAACTTCGAGTTCAATTTTATTTTGCCACAGAATTTTTTGCCCGATGACTTGCTTGGTTTTGAAGTATTTACGCACCATGCGAGGCGTAAGAATGACCGAATTAGGACGGCTCAAAGCGGTTTTGGGATTGCCTCTTTGCAGAGGAAAATCAAAGATTTCTAAAAAGGTAGAATCCGCAAAATAAAAATTTTTTTCGTTGTATTTTTTGTTGGTTTTGGGATTGCTTATCAACAAAAAAGGAGCTTGAAAATCGAATAATCGAACGGTTTTTTCGATATATTCTGGATATTTTTGGAGCAATGCCTGCCCTGTCGGAAACGGCACACTTGCCGAATGTTCGCCGATGCCATGCTGTTCAATAATTTCCGTTACTCGGACAATTTTATCCGAATTTCGATGAAAAGTATCGTAATTGTTTTCGTGCTGAATCAATAAAAATAAGACCGTAAAACACGCCATTCCCAAAGCAAGTCCCATGATGCTAATGAAGGCGTAGAACTTGTATTTCAGTAAGTTACGAAGTGTGATGGTCATATAACTTGCAAACATTTTTCTGTTTTTTTATAACATTCGGGTAATATTTTCGGTAACAATTTGTCCATCAAACAGGTGCAAAACCCGCTGGGCGAAATCGGCATTTCGGCTCGAATGCGTAACCAAAATAATCGTCGTGCCTAATTCATTTAATCGACTAAAAATGTCCATTACTTCTCGTCCTTTTGCCGAATCCAAATTGCCGGTGGGTTCGTCTGCCACCAAAATTTTGGGATTCGTAACGATGGCTCTGGCAATCGCCACGCGCTGCTGTTGTCCGCCCGAAAGTTGTTGCGGATAAAAATGTTGTTTATGGGCAATCTGAAGTTGTTCCATGACCTGCAAAACTCGAATCTTGCGGTCATTTTTTGGGATACGCAAATAGGTCAGAGGCAACTCAATATTTTCATAAATCGAAATTTCCTCAATCAGGTTAAAGCTCTGAAACACAAAGCCTAAGTAACGTTTTCGGAGTTCGGATTTTTCGCGGTCGCTCATGTTAGCGACACTTCGCCCAAAGAAAAAAACATCGCCCGAAGTGGCATCATCCAATAATGCCAAAATGTTCAGCAAGGTCGATTTTCCGCATCCCGAAGGTCCCGTAATTGCCAGAAATTCTCCCGCTTGGATTTCCAAATTGATGTTATCCAACGCCACAGTTTCGACACTAAAACTGGTGTACACTTTTCGTAAATTAATGGTCTTTATCATTTTGATATGCGTAGCTTCTGGCAAAGTTCTAAACTTTATGCAAGGAATAAAAAATAATTTCTTGTAGTTACCATTCTCAATCAGATTCTCGTATAAAAATCCAAAAACAATACCCATATTACTAATAGATTGATTAAGAGAAGGTTAAGTTATTCAAAACGAAGATTTAGTACCTAAAATGTACGAAATTTGAGGCTGACTTGTGCATTTTCGGACACCGAAATCGTGCGCATTTCCCGAAAATCACAAGATTAGACAAGTTTATAGACCCTGTTTTATCGAATCAAATTTATATCGCCGATTCCTAAAATACGATTTTCTTCGGGCAAATAAATTTTGTAGAAATACGTTCCTGCGGGAAGCCATTTGCCTTGCCAAGTGCCGTCCCAATCGTTCCGATACGGCGTTTGTTCAAAGATTTTAAGTCCCATTTGTGTATAGATTTCGATGCTCAAATTGGGGAAATATTCAATATTTTTAATTTTCCAAACGTCATTTAGTCCATCACCATTCGGACTCAAAATTAAATGAGGCAAAATTTCATCCGCATCCAAGACCTCAACGCTCACTTGGGCAAAGCGTTCGCAGTCATTTTCGTCATACCCAATGACGGTATAAGTTGTTGTTTCTGAGGGATTTGCCATCGGATTTGCTATCGTATCCACATTCAAACCTTCGGCTGGAAACCAACGATAACGCTTTGCGCCGAAAGCCTCCAAAGACACTGGATTCCAACGACTTGTAATTTTTTTATCGTCCTGAACCGAAACCAAAAAATCAGCGGGCTGGTCAATAAATACATCGTGATACTCGGTACAACCTTCTTCATTTTCGATGATAACTTCCTGATTGCCAAAAGATAACGAATCAAATTCGGCATCACGACCAAATTGCATTTGCCCAAATTCGCCGATTCGATACGTTAAAATTGATTGATTATGAGAGGTAACTTTAATCCTTCCATTTGCCTCGCCATAACAACTCATATCCTGTTTTTTAATCGAATAATCCATTTTTGAGCCGATGATTAGATTCACGGATGCAAACGACTCACAACCATTCACATTCACGGTCAAATGATACGTGCCGTTTCTGAGGTCAGATGAATACGCCAGCGTTGGGTTTTGTGCTTTTGATTTGAGCAAATAGCCTGACCATGAGTACGTTGCATTCGGAATTGATGCCACCGAAAACTGTACGTTTTCGCCCTCACAAATTGGATTATTGACCGAAATCAGAGGCATCGGCGGATAGGGATTTATCGTAACCGAAATTGGTTTTTCGACCGCACAACCGTTCGGATGAATCGCCTTAATGAGCAAACTATCTGAATAATATAACTTAATTTTATTTCCTTTTTTAATGAAATTTTTATCCGAATCAAACCATTCGTATTCAACATCTGGAAATTCCTGTACCGAAACCTGACCTTCGCCACAAAATATAAATGATTGGTTTGGCTCAAATTCAATTTTTGGAACTGCCAAGACTTCTAATTTTACCGTATCCGAAAACACGCGACAGCTTTCCGTTTTGACTTCTAAGACATAATTTCCACTACGATTAATTTGAATAATCGGCGTATTTTCTGGGCGTGGAATCCCGTTCCAATACCAAACGTAAGTCGCATTTTTGATGCGCTCCGCTTTTAACATAAAATATTCATAATCACATAGTTGTATTAATGAATCGGCTAAAATTTTTGCCGTAGGTTTGGGTTCAATTTCCGCCAAAACTGCCACTCGATTGGGGTTCTCAAATTGTATTCCTACTGGCGCAACGTAATACGTTTTGGATTCGGTCAGCACTGGCGTTTGAAATACATTTGACGTAATGACTTCGCCCGTTTCATTGGTCAAAGGAACATCCGAAGATACCGCATCGTACCAATGAAAATGTGTCGTATTTTCGGTGGCTATTACCCGCAAATAATTTTGATTTCCTTCACAAACTTTCTTATTATAATCTAATTTTGGTAAGGCTGGCGGAGTCAGGATTTGTACCGTTTGTATTTCCGAAAATAAGTCGTCTGCTACCGCCCGAATCGAATACGTGTAATACGTTGCGGCTTGCAATTTGTCCGTATCCGTGAATACATTATTTTGAAGCCATGCCCCATGAATCACGCCAATTAGTTCGGGTTCAGTCTGATTGGGTACGCTCCGATAAATCTCAAATTGCACGCCTTGAACGGGATAACTTCCCCACCAAACTAACTGAAAATGAGCATCTTCCATCGTTACCGTGATTTCTGGAAAAGGATAACTTAATATCTCTTCGGCGGTCGGCGGTGGAGGCGGAATCCTATCCGAACGCAAGGTAAATGAATACGGATTTTCGTCAGGGTCATTGCTAAAAATCAGGATACGTGCCGTTTTTTCTTGTGCATCTTTTCGGTTCATTTCAACTTCAAAAGTTGTACTGGCTTCAGGAGCTAAGACCGTCATATTTGGCGGCGTAACTACCTGAAATTCAGTGGCATTTTGTCCTTGAATCTGAAAAATTTGATTCAAATTCAATGGTAAAATGCCTGTATTTTTTAGTGTAAATCTTCGTCTAACTGCACGAAAACCCACATTTGAAAAAGTAGCAGACCCCGCCTGATTTGGGATGCCTTCAACCTCGATATCGGGTTCAATAGGAATGCCTTTCCCCTTGATTTTCAGGCGATAAGGATGTTGATACGGTGAATTATTTTCTAAAATAATCATTGCCTCCCGAATCGCTTTGGCGGTTGGTTCAAAAATGACCTCTAAAACGCCTGATTCTGAGGGATTTAAAACTGACGATGTAAAATGAATCTGAAAATCGGTTGGATGCAGACCCAAAACCGAAATCTTAGAAATATCTAATTTTATGTTTCCAGTATTTTTAATTTGAATATGAATTTTATCCGATTTCTGACCTAAAATAACCGTTCCGAAATCAATAATTTCAGCTTCGTTATCAATGACTTTTTGGTCATATTCCGACTCAATTTTAGACGCATTTCCTGAAATTGTGATAAAAAAAATAAAAGGAGTTTGTTCGGGGTCATTGTTCGGAATTGTTAGCTTTACGGTTTCAGATTCAATGCTTTTTGGACTGATTATCAGGCGAAAAGAGGCTTTTTTTTGGCTGGGTATAATTTCATTGGGTGATTCTATAACTTGGCAAATCGTTGAATTATCCGAAATAATTTGTCGATTCGGAATTTTTAGATAACCATTTCCTGTGTTCCGAATTTCAAACGTTTTCGTAACGGAAGTTCCTACGTGAATATCCGAAAAATATATTTGATTACTGTAATTACTAATTAATTGATTGTCTTTAAATAATTTAATTTTTGGAAGTACGCCTTTTCCTGAAAACGAAATTTCGAAAGGCGAAGCAGACGAATTAAAAAAAAGTGCTAAGGTGGTGGCATGTACGCCTTCCAAAAGTGGGTTAAATTGAACCCAAAATGTCATTTCTTCGCCTACTTCTAAAGTAGTTTTATCAAAGTTTATGACCTTAAAATTTTCCGAATCTGTCAGTTTAAAAGCCTGATTATCAGAAAATTGTAGTTTTCCATCGCCAATATTTTTCAAGGTAATTTCGTGGGTAATTTTATCGCCCAAATTTTGTATTCCAAAGTCTTTTGCCAACGCATTCTGAGCCAAAATCCCAACCGAATTTGAGGCTTGAATGACGGGCATCGTTGCCTTGCTTTCAAGCGAAAAACGGTAAGGATTCTCGTCCGTATCATTGCTCAAAATGGCAACCGTAACACTTTTATTGCCCTCCGATGTGGGCGTGAAACGCACTTTGAATTCGGCAAAATTTCCACTCGTGATGGCGGTGGGCAATGATTGTGAAATGGAAAAATCGCTTGAACCCATGAACATAACTTGTTGATTATCAACTAATAAAGTTTGATTTCCAACATTATAAATGCGAAATGTTTTTTCTGAAAAACTACCCGTGTTGGTTGGTTCAAAGTTTACTGTTGCCTGTTCGTGAGGCAAAAATATATGCTCCTCATAAACTTCTATTTCAGGTTTTGTAATTCCTGAAGCGGTTACTTTTATGGCAAAATCTTCAGTCTGTCCTTTATTAACTAATTGACAATCAAATAGTTGTGTAGTATTTGTGAAGTCATCCGCACGTATTCTGAAACGTAATTTTTGATTTAATTTGGCGTGATTCGGGACAGTAAAAGGTTGCGTGATGTTTGTGCCTGTTTTATTTTTGAAAATGGTTTCGCCAATATCTTCAAAATCGCCGTCATTATTCCAATCTGCCCACGCCCCAAAAATATGGGTTTTTGTGGAAGCTCCCGAAACACTTAAATTGTACTTTTCTAATATTTTAAGTTCGCTAACTCTCATGCAAGTATGGTCAATATAGTGCGTATTATCCGAAGCCGAACTGCCCGAATTGATGCTCAAATTATTCAAATTGATTTGACGAATTCCGAAGTCTGGATGTAGATTTTTTGGGGTAGGAATGCAGGCAGTTTGGGGTGCGGCTTGTGGGGGATTTTTGCCTTCGGAGATGACCAAACGATACCGTGAAGTCGTTTCGATAGCCGAGCGCATTCGTTGTTTTTGTCCTTCCGTAAATCGGGTCGAAGCACAATAATAATTCATGTGATTCAGACGAATGTTATCGTCATAAGATTCTGATATACAGTCATTAAGACCTGAAAGACACGTTCCAGAAGTCGAGCGTTGATGCGCTTGCGTATCCTCTACACAATCGCCCCAGCCAAATCCACAACCATTACTTGTTGATGGGCATTTCGTGCCTGAATTATCGCCCTCAAAGGTATGATATAAATTGAAAGCGTGTCCCATTTCATGGATTAAAGTTTCTTCCGAATCGCTGAAATGATTGGCTAAAATGACCATGCCATCTAACTTGGCAGAGGTTTCAGGATAATACGCAAAACCAGAGATACTTTGTTGCGTTCCGTCAATTTTATCGACAATCCAAATATTGTAATAATCTAAGTTATTCCATTTACTAAGTGCCTTGAGAGCCATTTCATCTCCGCCTTGCGTTTGTTTTTTCATGCCGTGTGCTTCATAGCCCGCCACCTGTCGTCCATCTACCCGAATAATTCCCGTAGTTGGCTGACAATCAGTAGTTTTTTGTGCCAAAATAAATTCAATTTTGGTATCGGGACTATTTGAAAATTTCCCACGTCCTCGAAAGGCATCATTCAGATTAGCGACCGCCGATTTAATCTGACTATCAGCAATCAAAGAATAGCCATTTTCTAAGATATGAACAACGATAGGGATTTGATATATCTGTTCTTCGGTGCGAGTTTGTGCCAGAATTTTGATGGATTCTTGTATTTTATGTTCTTGATAATCAAGTAGTTTGGCGTAAGCAGGATGTTTTTTGAGGTAGGCTTTCATCTGCTGGTCGGTGCCACATTCTTGGGCATGGATTGCCAAAGGTAATACACAAAATAGTGTAAAGACATAATAATATAACTTAAAAGCAGACATCATTGATTCGTTTTGTTGAGTTTTGATTGAAATCAAGCAAAATCATCGCCAAAATAGAAGACGAAAATTCATTTTTCTATACGTTAAAGCACGTGCAAAACAATACGAAATGATGAACAAAAAAGGAGAAGGTTTCTAAAATAAAGTCTTAAAAAGATGGGAAAATGAAGAAATGCCCTCAAAACAAAAAATCTTGAGGGAGAGATTTCTCTCTACCCCCAAGTTCTTTCAACCAGCTATGAAAAGAAATAACCAGGGCAAAACCCTAATCATTTACCGTTGGTGCAAAGGTAGCATAAAAAATCGAATTGTCAAGTAGTCAGTAACGATTTATTTAAATAAAGCCAAAAAGTGTGAATAAAGCCGAATTTCTTTGTTTTGGTCAATTAAAAAATCGGAAATTGCAACACAAAAATTATATTGCGGACGTTTTACCTAAAAGTTTCAAAATAAATCATAACATAAAAATAACCATGAAAAAATTTGGATTGATTTTAAGTCTTGTTATTCTCAGTTTTGCATTCATGAACATGATTCCGAAAGGAGATGGCTACAAAATCGGAGATACGGCAATGGATTTTAAGCTCAAAAATATTGATAACAAAACAATTTCATTAGCGGATATGCCTGATGCTAAGGGATTTGTGATTGTTTTTACGTGTAATCATTGTCCTTTTGCCAAAAAATACGAAGACCGATTAATTGCCTTGCACCATAAGTATGCTTCACAAGGTTATCCGATTGTGGCAATCAACCCCAATGACCCCAAAGCATATCCCGAAGATTCATTCAAAAATATGCAACAACGAGCTAAAGAAAAAGGCTTTCCATTCGTTTACTTACATGATGATTCTCAGAAGGTTGCCAAAACTTATGGCGCACTCAAAACCCCACAAGTTTATTTGGTAAACAAAGAAGCTGGCGCATTGAAAGTGGCGTATATGGGCGGAATTGACGATAATCCCAAAGATGCAAATGCAGTAACGAAAAAATACTTGGGAGATGCGATTGATGCCTTGTTGGAAGGCAAAAAACCAACCATCAATACCACCAAAGCCGTAGGATGCTCGATTAAATGGAAAAAATAATTTTTTCTTACTGGCTGGTGTTACTCTAATTTTGATATGATTTAGACCTGTTAAATTACTTTGACAGGTCTTTTTTAACTAATATAACAAACTGACTATCAAGAAGTTATGCAGAGATATTTTCTGGAAGTGGCGTATCATGGCAAAAATTATCACGGCTGGCAAATCCAACCCAAAGACATCACCGTACAGAGCGAAATTAATCGGGCATTACGTTTAATTTTTCGGCGAGAAATTAGCACCACAGGCAGCGGACGAACTGATACGGGTGTACATTGTCGCAAACAATACGTACATTTTGACCTGACCGAGCGCATTCCTGACGTGCAACAAACAACATATTTATTAAATCGTTGTTTAGACCATGATATTTGTATTACAAATATTTTGAAACCCAAAGAAAATGATGCACACGCTCGTTTTCAGGCACTTAGCCGAAGTTATGAATATCATATTACGCAAGTCAAAAATCCTTTTAAAATTAATCTGGCGTATCATTATGGCAAATCATTAGATGTTCAAAAAATGAATCAAGCCTGCCAAATGATGCTCAAATACACTGATTTTGAGTCTTTTAGCAAAAGAAAAACAGACGTAAATCATTTCAAATGTGAGCTACACAAAGCCTATTGGGAATCGAATGGCGATGATTTGATTTTTTATATCAAGGCCAATCGATTCTTGAGAGGAATGGTGCGAACGGTGGTCGGAACGCTCATGGATGTCGGGCGTGATGCCACTTCGCTGGAAGAATTTGAAACCATTATTGAGGCACAAGACCGAACCTATGCAGGGCGCGCCGTGCCACCACACGGACTATATTTGACGGATGTCAAGTATCCGAAAGATTTTTTTGAAAAAACATAAACGTCTGACAATCAATGCCAGACGTTTCATTTTTTACTCTTTTTTGATGAGGCGTATCTGGTCGATAAGTGCTTCATTGATGCCCTCTTCGTTCATATTTTTGTCTGATTCCTCAAAACTCAAACGAAATTTCTGAATTCCTTTTTCCAATTTGACGGCATACGCATTAGAATAATCCCATTTATCCCAAACGCCTGTGCCTTGTTGTGGAAAAACAACTGTGCCAATTCGTTGATTATTAAGACTTAATGACCGAATAGCGCATTTGTTTTCAGTATTAATGGGTCCATTTCCGTTGGCATACAAAAAATCAATAAAATACGTCCCTGCTTGTGTGATGTTTACCTCAAAATCAATCGGTTCTGATTTTTTTTCTGAAATACGAACGTAAGGCGTACCTTTATGTGTTTTGTATGTATTTTCAATATTTTGTGCAAATTTTTCGATTTCTATTTCGATAATGGCATCATCGGAATAGACCGCAATCGGATGGGTCAAAAATGATTCAAAACCTTGATTATCAATGGCTTTGACCTGATATTCTACCAAATAATTTTTGACCTCGATGGGATAAGTCGTTACATCTGTTTTGGCTATTTTTTGACCATTTCGATAAATTTCATACTCCTGAATATTTGGCACAGTTTCCCAAGAAATTTGATGTTCTGAAACAAAAACACGAGGAGTTTTTGGTGTGAATTGATTATAAACTAAATTAATTTTGTGCAATTTAAAGTGATTATTTGCCATCTCAATTTTGAGTGCGTGTTTGCCCTCGATGATGTCAGCAATTTCAAACTTTTGAAGCTCTTTTCCATCAAGTTTGAAAGACTTGATTTGATTGCCGTATCCCGTAATTTCGATGTCTAAAATTCCATTCCGATACTTGAAGTTTTCTAATCGTTTTGTGCCTGCATAGACTTTAGGAATCACGGGGTTGAATTTGAGCCGATTTGCCGTAAATTCCATCCCAAAAAAGATGCGGTAAGTCATTGCCAGATTACCTGCCACACTCCATAATTGACGGTCAGAATTGATGGCAGTTCCCTGATAATCACCATTTTGTGCGACCATATTTTCTTTGTTGGTCAAGAATAATCCGCCCGCTCGATACATCGAAGCCAAGCCATGTTCTAATGCTTTTTCATTGCCTGTTTTGGCAACTGCCCAGTTCCAAAATGCTTGCACAAAAGGCCAAATTCCATTATTGTGATAAGGTTGAATTTCGGGAATTTGAGGATAAAAACACGGAATACCATACGCCGTGAGTGGTGTATTTTCGGTAATTTTTCGAGCTTGATTTTCGTCCGCAATTCCAAACAGAATACTGTGCGCTTCGCCTAAGGCTTCGGCTTTTGGTGATAAACTTAAATAATTTTTTCCATACAAAAACTGCCCATAAAATCCTTTATCTTCTTGCCAAAGATATTCATTGATAGCAATTTTCATATTTTCGGCTAATTCTTGATATTTTTGTATATCCTTACTTAATATTTCGCCCATCCAAGTCAGGATTTTTAGGGTTTGATAATGTACGGCTATTGTCCCCAAATTTTCGGATGCGTAAATATCTTTAGGGTTCATCCAGTCAGGATATGATTGTTCTCGCCAGTCCAGAAAGGAAGATTCTCCTTTAATCATGCCAGTTTCTGAAAAAACAGTACGTACATCATCATCCATCGAATTTTTGATAATTTCAAAAGATTCTTTGAGCCATTCGGAATCGCCTGTTATCTTATAAAGTTCCCAAGCGCCTAATGCCCACGTCATTCTGTCCGAAGAAATCGGATAAGAACCGCCCGTTCCCGTATCTTGAACGATTCGATTTTGACGTACTTTTTTTCGTAAACTTGCTTTGGATATTTCAGGATGTGTAATCGCTAATGCCAAAAGTACACTGTAACTAATATCCCTTGTCCAAACTCCAGACCATTCTTTTCCTGTATTGAAAAGCCCTTCTTTGGTGGTATTTTGAATGACCTCTTCGAGCGATAAATTGTACAGGGCATCGACCAGAGGTATATCGGTCGCCAAGTTGGGATACGCCGAAATATCTTCAGAAAGTTTCCAAGTTTTGACGGTTGTATCGGTCGAATCTTCTTTTGAACTTTTATAATCGGAAGTTATTTCCTTGTTAGACAATACATTAGCTGAAAAATTGCCTTGCCGAATACTTTTACGGTTGATAGTAAATTCGGGTGATTCGTACAAAATCGTATCCGAAATGTTTTCCTGATTTTGACTGCATTGTGTCAGGAATGCTATCATAAAAATAGCATAAAATAAAGAAACTTGGTTTTTCATTTTTTTGGTTAATTTAAACAGGTAAAAATTAAAATTTGGTATTGGCGGGAAATATCGGTTATTTTTGGGGCTTAGGCAAATTTGTAATCACGTAAAAAAAACAGCTGATTATCAATTCTATAAATTGGAAGGTAGGGAAAATAGCATTCTACTTTTGGAGAAGAGGCATACGGTGTTGTTTTGTAATATTTTAGATGATTGAAATAAAATTAACAAAAAAACAAGATAAATTATATTTTTTTGAAGAAGTAAGTTTAATACTGTTTTAGTAAAATATGGGAATGTCATAAGTTTAAATTTTTATTTTTGGTTCTATGACATTCCCATTTTTAGTTAGCGTAGAAATTGCTTCTGATTGAATGGTACGGATAGTTTCTAAGTCCTTGATAGTCAGGTTTGTAAGTGTGCAAATTTCGTCTTCTTTATAATTTTTAGCGAGCATATTTTGGGCAATTTCCATACGAGTTTCATAACTAATTTTGAGCATCAAATATTCAAAGTCTGGAGTCAATTTATGAAAAAGTTCAGAAGCAGAATTATCAGACATAACTTGATGATTTTGAGTGGTTTGCAAAATTTCGTAAATTGCCTGATAGCCCGTTTCGATAGCTCCGTGTACGGTGGCAAAATGTCCAAAATTGTTGGTCGCCTCTCCTGCAAAAAATATTTTATCGTCAATGGGTTGTGCCAAAATTTCTCGAAACGGCTCAGAATCTGGAGCAGGATAAGAATATAACCCTCTGATAAAGGGTTCTTTAAGCCAATCCATGATGTAAGCCTGCTCAAAATTTTCACTGGCTTTGCCCTCGTACATCGCATCCAAATCTTGTATCAAAAATTGGGGTGCGTTTTCGCCCTGCACACTCAAAAACTCGGCACGGTCGCCCGAAATAAGAGCCGTTAAGATGTTGT
>CAZNYR010000047.1:29503-30642 GCA_964577275.1 uncultured Cytophagales bacterium
TAGGCTTTTACCGCCGTATCCTGTTGTCCAATATTGTTGAGCAAATCGCCCACCGTAAATAATTCCTAAGGATTCATCCCAGAAAGGCACTTTGAATTTGAGTATGATTTTCATGCCTGCTCCAATCCCTATGGTCTTGATTGCCTGGGTTTTAGCTTGCGGTAAAAGTGGCGAAAAAGCAATATCGCCATCTTTGAGAATCTGCAAAGGAACTGTTACAATCACTTTATTTGCCGTAAATTCGGTATGGTCTTTGGTGGTAATTTTAATCGTATCTTCTTGATAATCAATTCGATTGACCGCCATATTGTATTGAATATGTGGCAAAATATTTTCAAATTCTTGTTCAATAATTTGGGTATAACTGTTATTTTTGGGGATAAAATTCTGCTCGCCAGAAGCCCAGTTTTTATCAAACTCGGATGTACTTTTTGTGCCGATTTTTCGCAAAGGTGCGCCATATGTGTTTTCTAAGAGGCTTTCCAGAATGGGTAAGTATTTCTCCTGAATGCCTTGTTGTTTGGCGTAATCACTCAAGCTAATTTCCTCATTACCAGCATATTTCCAAATATTTTTGGCAAAATGAAGCATCAATCTAAAATTTTCATCGGGCATCAAATCTTGTTTTTCGTGGAGTTGATTTTCGACAAAAAACAGTTCTTTCCCATCGTCTTTAATAAATTCGACATGATGATATTGAAGCATCTCAAACCAAATCGAATTATCGCCGTGTACTTCTTCTGCGCCCAGTTCAATCGGGAAATCAGCAAAATTATCCAGCGTGCGGATTCGTCCTCCGTGGCGGTCAGAGGCTTCCAAAATACTGACCGTAAACCCCAGACGTTCAGCCAGATAGCCAGCGTACATTCCTGCAATCCCCGCTCCGACAATTACAATTTTGAGTGGATTTTTGGGGCGAGCCAATTCATCTCCCTGAAAAAACGCCATAATGTTTTATTTTTTTGATAATCAATGTGTTATAATCGAATTAGAATGCAAATCTAACGCTTTTGGATTAAAATTTTTCCTATTCAATTAGAATGTAAGTTTTTTAGAATAAGTCAAATTTTTCGGCGGTTTTGATGCAATCTTTAAAGATAAAATCCAAAATTCCCATCAAACGGCTGGCATTGTCCAAA
>CAZNYR010000048.1:0-24876 GCA_964577275.1 uncultured Cytophagales bacterium
CAAGATTACCAAAGCGAGAACTTTCTGAAAGTTTGCATTTAGATGATGAAGTGGCATTGGAATATTATCGCTTACAAAAAATCAAAGAAGGTTCAATTGATTTGCTGACAGGCGAAACAGGAGAATTAAGCGGAACAACAGAAGCAGGCTTAAAACGAGCGAAAGACGAAGAAGCCTTACTTTCTGAAATAATTAATATTCTTAATGACCATTTTGGAACTGAATTTGAGGCGGCAGACCAACTATTGTTAGATGCTGTAGAAGCAGATTTACTTAATAACGAAACAATTAGACAACAAGCAAAAGTAAACAAGATTGACACCTTTAAATATGCTTTTGACGATAAGTTTAATGATGCTTTTATAAGTAGAATGGAACAAAATAAAGATTTTTTTGAGAAAGTATTTGATGATGTTTTATTTGGTGGATTAGTTAGAGAGTTGATGATGAAAAAAGTATATAAGAAAATGAATGAATAATGCCCACGCTAAAAGCCATACACATTTGAAATATCTCTGCTACCACAATTCCGAAGTAACATACTGATTATCAAGTATTTATTATCAGAATTAGCCACTTTATATTTGTAAACGGACTGGAATTTCTTGCCACACTTCTGACACAAAAATTTTTGGACAGCCTCTTTTTTTATGTCCATTTTTTACTATATCTCGTCCCTTGACAATAAGGACAAATTACTTTTGTTAATATTTCGCACATAACACAAAAATAGTCCTTTGTGTCTTGTAGTAAACTTTCATAATTTATCACAACCAAAATTTACCAACAATATATTTGGCTGATTTTTGGACTGACAACAGTTTTGACTTTGTTGTTTTTTTGGATGGATAATGAAATTTGTTTTGGGGCTATCTCGTAAGATATTACTCGTTAAAGATAGTAATTTTGGAAGTGCAAAAACTAATCAAGTCGGGATAGCAAGATTCGAACTTGCGACCCCTTGTACCCCATACAAGTACGCTACCGGACTGCGCCATATCCCGAATTGAGATGCAAATGTAAGCACTTCGCACGTTATTTTGCAACTGTTCAAACGAATTTTTTTCAAAAACTTGGTCAAAAATGATTTGCCAAATTTGCAAAATTGCTGACTTTGGACTAATTTCAAACCCTATCAACAATCATTTGAACGCATGAAGTTACTTATTAAAAACGCTCGAATTATTAATGAAGGCATAATCAAGGAGGGCGATATTCTGGTCAAAGACGGTTTGATTGACAAAATTGCATCCGATTTATCCGAACCCAACGCCAAAATCATTGATGCGAACGGCACACATTTGATGCCGGGCGTAATTGATGACCAAGTGCATTTTCGAGAGCCGGGCTTGACACACAAAGCCTGCATCCAAACCGAAGCACGGGCTGCTGTCGCAGGCGGCACAACCAGCTTTATGGAAATGCCAAATACCGTACCTAATACCCTGAATAAGCGTTTATTAGAAGATAAATATCACATCGCTCGTCAGACCTCTTTGGCAAATTATTCGTTTTTTATGGGAGCATCCAACGATAATATTGAGGAGGTGCTGAAAACGGATATTAAAAATGTATGTGGCATAAAAATATTTATGGGGTCATCCACAGGGAATATGTTGGTGGATAACGAAAAAACGTTAGAGCATATTTTTTCCAAAAGTCCGATGCTTATTGCCACCCATTGCGAAGACGAAGCCACGGTGCGGGCAAATACCGAAAAATATGTGCAAAAATACGGCGAGCATATTCCGATGTCGGCGCATCCCGAAATTCGAGATGTCCAAGCCTGCCTCAAATCTTCTCGTATGGCGATGGAATTAGCCCAAAAACACGATGCTCGTTTGCACATTTTGCATATTTCGACCGGCGAAGAAACCGCACTTTTTGGAAACGAGAAGCCCCTTGCCGAAAAACGCATTACCGCCGAAGTTTGTGTGCATCATCTTTGGTTTGATAAGTCTGATTATCAGGTACTTGGCTCACAAATTAAATGCAATCCAGCCATCAAAGCAGCCCATCATAAAGCTGTTTTGTTGGAGGCTCTTTTGGATGATAGACTCGATATTATCGCCACAGACCACGCCCCACACACCTGGCAGGAAAAACAAAATCTGTATGCCCAAGCACCTTCGGGCGTGCCTTTGGTGCAACATTCCTTGTTGATGATGCTGGAATTTTATAAACAAGGCAAAATTAGTTTGGAAAAATTGGTCGAAAAAATGACCCATGCGCCTGCAATTTGTTTTGAAATTCAACAAAGAGGGTATATTCGAGAAGGATATTTTGCTGATTTGGTGCTTTTTGACCTCCATAAGCCACACGAAGTAACCAAGTCCAATTTGCAATATCGGTGCGGTTGGTCGCCATTTGAAGGGCATGAATTTAGTTCCAGCATCACGCATACGATTGTTTCGGGACATTTGGCATATGAACATGGGATATTTGACGAAAGCCAAAAAGGACAACGATTAACGTTTGATAGATAAGTACTCATCCTATAAGGTTTTAAATATCTTATAGGATAAATTTAGTTTATAGTTTGTTTTGAATGTAATTTATTGATTTACAAATAATTACATCGTAATAATACGCAAGGCTACTTGTTCAAATCTCTGGCTCAAAATGTTAAAGTTCGGTATCAGGACAACCCAACCGCCTCAGAAATAGTCATTCGCACAAAAACAGCACATTTATTGAAAGACTATTCAGAAATAAATCTAATTTCGGAAAACAAAAAATTTGTGTAAATCATTAACAGTATCTGACCTTATTTATTCGTTTTCTAAATGACTCTAAATGAATAAAATGAAAACCTTTTATCTCTTGATTTTATCGTTTATTTTGGTGTCGTGGGGCATGGCACAAAACGATACGACCGCCCTGAAAAATGAATTTAAGCGTTTGGATGCCACCAATTTGAATAAAGAAAAACACGCCGAAAAAATGCAGGTCGTTTCTGCCAGCCGTTCTAACAAAATGGTGGAGGATTTGCCCGTAACGATTTATGTCATTTCGGGCGAAGAAATCCGTAGAAATGGTTATGCCACGCTGACCGATGCGCTCAAATCGGTGCCGGGCATTCGTACCTCAAAATTAGGCTCTGGCGATTTGGGCGAAACTTTTTTGATGCGTGGACTTATCGGCAATTCGTACTGCAAAATCCTGATTAATAATATTCCCATTCAGCCTGTCGTTACGGGAAGTCTGCCGATTGGAGAGCAACTTCCCATCGCACAAGCGGAACAAATCGAAGTGGTTTTTGGTCCGGCAGCGGCAGTTTATGGCGCAGATGCTATGGCAGGCGTAATTAATATTATTACCAAAAAACCTAAGGATTCGGAATTTGCCCACATTAATTTTGCTAAAGGACCACAAGGCTATCGGCATTTTGATTTTTTGGCGGGCGGCAAATTGGGACGTAACAAAAATGTATTGAGCTATACCCTTTTTGGAAACCAAACCAAACGAGATGACCTCAATTTTGATAAACAAAGTGAGGCATTTAATACGTTAAATTATGCGCGCGAATATTTTCAGCTCGATAATTTTACCGAAGAACAGATTTTGGCACAAGGTGAGGTCTTTTTTAATGCCATGAAAGATGCCATGCCGCATTACAAAGGCGAATTTAGCATGCCTGAAATCAACGAAATGCCCAAACGAAGTTATCTCATCGGCACTTCGCTCAATTATCGTAATTTTGAATTGACCGTTCAGGAAATGTATCGCCAAGACCACAGCTCGATTGGCAAAATGCCTGTTTTGTATGCTTATGCCGACCCGAACACATTTGTCGGCGAAACGATACAACGCACGACATTATCCTATGCTAATCGGTTTGAGAAACTTAATTTTCAGACCAATTTATCGTATTTACGGCATCGCATGAACCCTAATTCGGCATTAGCCACCAATTATAATAACGGATATGACGGAAAAGCCTACATTTATAGCGCATCCGATGATATCTTTGGTGAAGGAATTTTGAGTTATCAAATGAACGAATTTATCGAACTGACGGCGGGCGGCTCGTTCTTGCACGCCAGCAGTTTACCGACCATCAACGAACAAGGCACACCATTCAAACCCTCTGGTTATCACCCTTTTGATAGTACTTTTCGCCCTGCGCCAAATCCTATTTTTGGCGATTTTGGATATTATCCAGTTTTACGAACCAATTTAGGAGCATTTTTCCAGACCTTTATTGCTTGGCGCAAATGGACGGCTATTTTGGGGATGCGCTACGACAAAACACACGGCTACGATGATAACAGCTACAATCGGCTTGCAGTACTGTATAAAATATCGCCCAAAAGTTCGGTACGATTTTCTGCCTCCAGTGCTGTGCGTGCGCCCACGCCTGATGAACAATATATTTCCCTTGCCATGAATATCGAAGATTCCTTGAGTGGCGAGCAGTCAGGAATTTTGTATCAGCGTGTCCCCAATCCCAATCTAAAACCCGAAACTCTAAATACCATTGAATTAGGCTTTCGGAAACGATTTTCGGAAAAATGGGACATGGAAGCCATTTTGCAATTACAATACATCCAACGCTTTATCACGCCTTTACAAGTGCCATTAGATACGCTCCTGTATCCCAATGCAATTTCTGAAGTCATCAACCAAGATATTACGGTAAGACAATATTTTAATGATAGCAAAAGTGCTGCTCAATTATTGGAAATGCAACTCTTGTTTCGAGGGCGAAACATTATTCCAGCCCTCAAATTAGATGCCGATATTTGGCTCAAAATGGCGGGCGGAACAGAAAATTTGCCCCAAACAGGCGACCAAGTACAGGGAGCAAAAATGGTTCCCAACGGCATGATTCAGCTCAATATATCGGCTAATCCTATCAAAAATCTATACTTTCGGGCTGAATCTCAAGCACTTTCCGATTGGACACGGCGGTATATTGCCGATTTGGAAACCTACGAAACCCACAAATACGCCCGCATTTCCGGATATTTTAATCTCGATGTGATGGCAAGTTATAAAATGAATAAAAATATTGATTTATATGTCAGAGCGGTTAATGTATTCAATACGAAATATGCTGGATTGAGCGCAACAGGACTCGATGTCGATTTGTGGTTTAATCCACAACCGATGCGAAATATTTATTTTGGTATTAATTTTAATTTAAATTAATTGATACATACATTTTTGGTATCTCAAACAAAAATTCAAGATAATCTGCACGGATACCAAACAATATTTTATTTTTGCGGTTCATAATGAATAATTGATAAGATATAATGTGGTAATTGGGTTTAGCATAGAAAAAACGGTTGGTTCTGCTGACCGTCTTTTCTTTTTCTTGATTTTGTCATGCCTTTTTTTCAAGCGTATAATACTCCCCCAAAAATTAGAATAAATTCTTCAAAAAAATTATCTTTATAAAACATTTTAGACTTGTCAAGTTTTAAAACTTGGCAGGTTTAAATTTAAAAACAGCTATTAATTTCTTAATTTAATGGTTGTGAATATTATATATTCTAATTACTTAACTGTTTTACCTCTAAACCTTAGAAATGCCAATGAAACCAACACGTCATCTGGTCATCACGGATGGTTATGCCCTGAATCCCCATGACTTTAGCTGGGAAATGATAGAAAAATTTGGTAAATTAATGGTTTATGACCGTACTTCGCCCGAAGAACTCATCGAACGAGCCAAAAATGCACACATTTTATTGATTAACAAAGTACGTATTGATGAATATATTTTGAGCCAACTCCCTGATTTGCAATTAATTTGTGTCTTGGCAACAGGCTACAATGGCGTGGATTTAGAAGCCGCTCGCAGGCGTAATATTCCCGTTTGCAATGTGCCTACTTATGGCACTGATGCGGTTGCCCAGCATACATTTGCGTTAATCTTGGAATTGTGCCATCAGGTTGGCAAACATTCGGAAGGTGTCCGACAAAACGAATGGGCGAAGCAGTCGGAATGGTGTTATTGGAAAAGTCCGATTATTGAACTGACCGACAAGACTTTAGGGATTATTGGTTTTGGTAAAATCGGACAGAAAACCGCCGAAATTGGCAGGGCTTTTGGCATGAAAATCGTTGTGTTCACACCAAATCCAACTTCTAAAAGTACAAAAAATATTCATTTTGCTGACCTCCAAACCGTGTTCCGAACCAGCGATTTTGTGTCTTTGCATTGTGCCTTAACCCAGGAGAACTTCCGATTGGTGAATGCGTCATTATTATCCCTAATGAAGCCTTCCGCTTTTTTGATTAATACGGGACGAGGTGATTTGATTGACGAGCATGATTTGGTACAAGCCCTTAGAAATCAGCAAATTGCAGGTGTAGGATTGGATGTCCTTAGTCAAGAGCCGCCCCCCATGCATCATCCTTTGTTTCAGTTTTCAAATTGTATCATTACGCCACATCATGCCTGGGCAAGTCGGGAGGCACGCCTTCGATTACTGACGATGGTGCGGGATAATATTCAGGCGTTTTTGGAGGGAAATCCGAAAAATGTCGTAAATTTCGTATAAATATAAACCTGATTCACATGAAAAAAGAAGTCGCCCCTTGTCCACATTTTATCAAAGCAACACACGCTTTATCCCTGCGTGATTATGCCACCAAATACTATGATTTTTATCTCAAAAATAAGGAAAAAGCCAAGGGCGCACCCGTATTTCGGGCGTGTACGGGCTATCCGATGGTTGCCGTAACGGACTATGTATCCGTAAATTATGTCTTGAGTGCGCCCCCCAACGAAATGAGCCGAGTGCCTCAGGAGCAACAGCGCAGAATTTGGCTAAAGGTTGCTAAAGAAATGATTGGTACGTCTTATCCGCCGTTCGTTTCGGTCGGCGAAACGCACACCCAATCCAGAGGCACGCTCAATGATATTTTTCGAGTGAGAGCCAAAACGATGGTTTCGACTTTGGAAAAATGTTGCGATGAGGCTATCCATGCTGAAGACCATTCCAAGCCCTTCAATTTGCGTTTGACGATGGTTTATGCCGCTCAAAAATGGGCGTTTGAATGGCTTTTTGCTCAACAATTAACCAGAGAAACTGCCTTGTTGATTAGTGAAGAATTCCCCCTTCCCGTAACCGATTCGCATTTTGCCAACTGGCTTTTGCAAACCATTACCAAGAAGCCCAACCCCGACTTTATCAAGCACATCAAAATTGCCCGTCAAGCCATCGAGGAATCGGTATATTTCCCTGAATATCAGGAATATGCCAAGAAAAATAAATTAACGCTGACAGATTTGGCGCATAATTTATTGGTTACGACAGTAATTAATGTAGGTTCGGTTTCGCCGTTTGTTTTGTATCCGACATTGATTCATCTGAAAACCTATCCCAAAATCGAAAAACGTTTTGTCGAAGAGCAAAAAAACGCCCCGTATGTGGCTTGGAAATCAGACTCTTCGCCTTGGCTGGATTGCATTTATCACGAGGCAATTCGGTGTCATGCCGTAAAACAAACCACCCGAATGCCCCTTCAAGATACATGGATTCCTGCGGGCGATGGCAACGAATATCTCATCAAGGCAAATGAAGAAATTTTGGTTTTGAGTCCGATGGCAAACCGAGACCCCGCCATTTGGGAAAATCCAGATACCTTTGACCCCGCTCGTTTTGAGAAAAATCCAGCATTGAAGCACAAAATTTTCCCTTTTGGCACAACACCCACCAGCCAAACGCCCTACAAATGTGCCGCAGCAGATGGCATGGCAGAAACTATTTTCAAGATTATTTTATGTAAGTTTTTACGAGATTATCAATGGGATTTTGACCCCATGCCTCAATTTGATTTTAATGCCGCACTTTATGGAAATCCGATGAATGTTAATGTCGTAAATTTCAGAAAACGAGAACTTTAGCAGTTCATAATTCGCCCTGATTTTTCGGCTTGTAACGCCACTATTTTCAGACCATTTCACGTAAAAATCAAAATCCAAGTCTGACCATAGGTCAGACTTCATATTTTAGAAAAACAGCTTTGATTTTTAGAACTCAAACTATATGGTTTTTTAGATAATTAGTCTTGGGTCGTGTTCCAAATTTGCCATGATTTTTCGGCTTGCAACTCCAACATTTTCAGACCGTTCACGACTTTTGCACCTTGCCGAATGCCTTTTTGCATAAAAATTGTCATTTCGGGATTATACACCAAATCATATAAATAATGTGCCGTACCCATCAATTCATAACGCAAATCAGGAAACGTATCGAGATGAGGCGACATTCCTAAGGGCGTTGTATTAATGATAAGTTGATGGTTTTCAATGATTTCTGGAGTAATTTCTTCATAAGTCAACTGATTTAGTTTGGTGTTTTTGGTGCGAGAAACCAACCGAAAATCAATATTTAAATCTTCTAAAGCTACGCAGACGGCTCTGGATGCGCCGCCTGTTCCCAGAATTAATGCGGATACGGGCGCATCGGCAATCAGCTCAAGGAGTGTCATTTTGAATCCGTAATAATCTGAATTATAGCCGATTAAATCGCCATTTTCCATGATTTTTATGGTATTTACGGCTCCGATTTTTTGGGTGGCGGAGTCGAGTCGAGTCATAAATGGCATGACCTTTTGTTTGTACGGAATCGTAACATTTAAGCCTTTGAGATTTGGGATTGTGGCAATGAATTGAGGGAAATCTTGGATATTTTCGAGCGGATAAAGTTCGTAATGGGCATCCGTAATTTGTTCATTTTCAAACTTTTGTGAAAAATATTTTTTAGAAAATGAGTGCGAAAGCGGATAACCAATGAGTCCGTATTGTTTCATGATTTTAGTGATTTAGTTGAGCTGTTTCTTGGGTTAGATTTTGGCAAAAGTGATAATTTACTGCATATTTCTACACTTTTTATGAATAAACAATATAGGACAAAAAATCAAGTTTTTCAAAAAAAAAACATCCCTTCAAATTCACTTCAAATTCAAAAAAAAGAAATTAGTTCTTGAATCTGCGGAGTTATAAAACTTGGTTTAGATAAGGAAATCGCATGGATTTTTTGTGGCTCGAAAGTTAAAGCAAACATGGAGAATTTTTCGTATCTTTGAAATAAAAGCTATGCAAAAATATTCGATAGGAATTCAAGATTTTGAGAAATTACGTCAGGGCAATTACTTGTATATCGACAAGACAAAATACATTTATGAGCTGCTTTCTCAAGGGGCGTATTATTTTTTATCACGTCCTCGTAGGTTTGGTAAAAGTTTGTTAATCAGTACGTTAGAAGCGATATTTTTAAATAAAAAAGCCTTATTTGAAGGGCTTTGGATTGCAGATAAAATCGAGTGGGAGCGTCGTCCTGTGATTCGGCTGGATTTTGCGATGTCGGATTTTAAAACGTTGGGTCTTGAAGAATCTATCCACCTCAAACTGGATGAAATTGCATTGAAATACGGCGTAACGTTTACTCAAAAAGCGTATGCAAATAAGTTTCAGGAGTTGATTTTGAAAATGAGTGCGGACAAAAAAGTAGCCTTATTGATAGATGAATATGACAAACCGATTATTGATTATTTGGATGGTGCTGACATCGAGATTGCAAAAAAAAACCGGGAAATTCTGAAGCAATTTTATTCGGTGGTCAAAGGGATGGATGCACATCTTCATTTTTTCTTGCTTACGGGAGTTTCCAAATTTAGTAAGGTTTCTATTTTTTCGGATTTGAATCATCTGGACGACCTTACGAGAACGCCTATGGCAAATTGTTTATTGGGTTACACCCAAGCTGAATTAGAACATTATTTTGCACAAGAAATCGCGCAATTCGTTGAAAAAGAAGGGTTTACACGTGATGAGATTCTTGCAAAAATCAAACATTGGTATAATGGATACCGTTGGGATTGGAAAGGCGAAACGGTTTATAATCCTTTTTCAACGCTATGTTTGATGCGCCACAAACGGTTTGATAATTTTTGGTTTGAAACCGGAACGCCTACTTTTTTGCTCAAATTATTGCGTGATAGACATCTTTTTGCGATTGACAAAGTGGCGGTTGATGCGGTAAATATCAAAAGTTACCAAATTGATAATTTGGATGTATTTGCGTTGCTGTTTCAGACGGGCTATTTGACCATTGAAAACCAACCGAATCCGTATATCTACGAGTTGAAATATCCGAATCATGAAGTATCGGAATCGTTCGAGGGATATTTATTAAATCATTATTCGGAAAATCATAATACGGGGAGTATTTGTTATAAAATGGCGGAATCTTTTCGACAAAATGATTTGGAAATGGTGGAGTTGCATTTTAATACTATTTTGGCAAATATTCCGTATGATATGTTCGAGTCGAAGCAGGAAAAATATTACCAAGCCTTGTTTTATTTGTCGCTGCGATTGATTGGCTATCACATTGAGGCAGAGGTAAAAACGAATCGTGGACGTATAGATGCGATGGTAAAAAATGCAGATACGATTTTCATTCTGGAATTTAAGGTGAATCAATCGGCACAAGTCGCACTTGAACAAATTAAGCAAAAAAAGTATTATCAGAAATACGAAACTGAAGGCAAAAAAATATGTCTTATCGGGATTAATTGTTATGATAAAGCCGTGCAAGAATGGCTTACGGAATGGATTTAAAATTAAACCAAACACATTGATAATCAATAAATTGAACTAAAATAATCATTCGTTTTTAATTGCGTCTTTTTTAAATTTAATAAAATTCTGACGGTTCTACCTTACATTTGAGCCAAAAATGGAAAAATAGGACAAAAAAACACTCGTGAAAAAAATATTTTTTCTATTGGTAATCTCGTTTATTTTGAGCGATACCATTCAGGCACAGTCTTCTAATCGTGCGGAACTTGATTTGCTCATCAAAAAACTCAAAAGTCGAGTTTCAGACCCCATCAAATTTGATTCTTTGGATGTTTGTTTACGACATCTCACGTCCAGCCATATTCAGTTTACTTCGCAAACTTCGACAGAAACCGTCATGTATTTCAGACAAGCAGTCAGAGAAATTCCACTTTTGGTTACGTTGGCAGATATTTTGTTGGCAGGCACTTATATTACCGAAGAACGAGAAAAATCAGAACGATTATTCAAAAAAGCCCTTGAAAATGCCCTTGAATTGCCTTGTAAAGAACGATATTGGGTGTTTTCGGCTTTATTTCATACCTATATTTATACTGACTATCTGCCGTTTATTACTGCTTGGATGCAGGAAAATCAATCCAGAATTGAGGATGATTGTACGGAAAATAGCCCGCACGCTCTATTGTATCGGATTCGTTGGGCAACATTTCAGAATAATTTTGAGCAAAAGGTAGAACATCTGATTACGCTACAAAAGTTTATTGGTCAAAACCCCGAATTGCCTCAATGGTGGACATATTTCGTGGCGCACGAACTGGCAGATGTCTATTATGGATTGCAAGAATACGATAAAGCAGCCACTTATTTTATTCAAATCCGTCATTTTGCCGAGCCTTTATCGGTCAATTTGGCATCGAGTTTTAATAATATCGGAGCAGCGTATAAAAATGCAAGTGATTACGAAAAGGCGTTAGTTTATTTGGATTCTTGTGTGCAAGTGGCTCAAAAACTGCCCGATACGTTTTATGCGAAGGCATGGGAAGGCATTGCACGTGAAAATATTGCCCAGATTCTTGTCACCCAAAAATCCTACGAGTTGGCGTTAGTGCATTTGTCAAAAGCCATACCTTTAACCTCAGAAACTAATCAATACAGTAGTTATTTAGGAGCATTAATTACATCTGGGCGTTGTTATGCCAAAAAAGGACAACTACAAAAAGCAGAATTGTTTTTCGATTCGGCAAAAATAGAACTGAAACGTTTTGAGCAATTAGGCGTAGCCGAACTGATAAATTGGCGCAAACTCATGTATGAATTATCTTTATTTTATGCCCAAAAACAGGATTATCAACAGGCTTACGAGGCTCATTTGGGTTATGTCAGATTTGCTGATTCCATCAAAATTGAGGCACACAAAAAAGAGGTCGAGAAGTTGCAAAGCATTTATAATGTGGAACAAAAAGAACATCAACTAACGCTCCAAAAAAATGAACTTCAATTTCAGAAAAAACGAAATTTATGGGCAATCGCTTTCGGGACTTTGATGATTTTTATAGTTTTTTATCTTTTTTATAGTAATCGGCAAAAACAGCATTTGAATCAGTCGTTAGTTCAGAAAAAGCAAAAACTTGAAGAAACCAATAATCAACTTGCCGAATTGAATCAATTTAAAGAGCAAATGACTTCGATGATTGCTCATGACATCAAAAATCCGTTAAATACGGTCATTGCTTTGACCGATGAACAAAGTTTCAGAAAAGAAAATGGAAAGTATGTCCAACAGGCGGGCTATCAAGTTTTGAATCTGATAACCAATATGTTAGATGTGCATAAATACGAAAATGTACGCCTTGAAATTCAGCCCAAAAGCGTGTCTTTAGCACAATTAATCCAAACTGCCTTGGCACAAATTCAGGTGGTTTTGGAACAAAAATCTTTGACGATTCAGATGGATTTTTCGCAAGATTTTATTTTGCATATCGACAAGGATTTGATGGTTCGGGTGGTGGTGAATATTTTGAGCAATGCGGTCAAATATAGCCCGATGAACGGAACCATATTTATTTCAGAATATTTTGAAAATCAGGTTTTTACGCTAAAAATCAAAGACGAAGGTCATGGTATTCCGCAAGCCTTTCAGGAAGTTATTTTTGAAAAATTTTCGCAAGCCCAACCGCAACAATACGGAGCTGTGCCTTCGACTGGCTTGGGTTTGACCTTTGCTAAAATGGCAGTGGAGGCGCATGGCGGTCAGATTGGAGTGCGCTCGGAGGAAGGGCGAGGTGCGGAGTTTTGGTTTACGATGCCTCTGCAAACAGTAAAACCTAAAAGTACGGATATTCCTCTGGCGTTGCAGACACCACACAAACAACTTTCGCTGACGGCAACTGAAATCATTTTTTTACAGAGTTATACAACTGATTTGCAGGAACTTGAAATATATCAAGCCAGCGAAATTTTACATATTTTGGAGCAAATTCCAAGCAAATCCGAAGGAATAGATTATTGGAAAACACAAATTCGTGAGGCGATTTTGGATTACAGAGAAGCGGATTTTACAAAATTAATGACGATGGTTATTTAACCAAACTTCGTTATTAAACTTGCCAAGTTTAAACGGATTATCAGAAATTTAACTTAAAAATAAACGCAACAGCATTTGACGTGTAGCAGATAATCTCACTTTTTGGTACGGAAACCCTAATTCAGGAATTAGATGCAAGATTGGAAAAAGTCCTAATATTTTTGATATGAAGTGATTTTAGAGGGGTAGAAAAATTGGAGACCCGCATAAAGTCCCTTAACATTGCATCCATAGAAATTATCCTAAACTCTTGTGGTATGCAAAACGAACAGATTTTAATTGTTGATGATAATCCCGAAACTTTGCGGACGGTCATTCAATACTTTGAGGAATATCAAGAAAATTACCGTTTGTTGAATGCGCCAAATGGTTATATCGCCTACGAAATTGCGGGAAAAGCCATCCCAGACCTGATTATTATGGATTGGGATATGCCCATTATGAACGGCATGGAAGCCCTTACTTTGCTGAAAGCCAACGGAAAAACGCGCGATATTCCCGTCATCGTTGCGACAGGACGGATGACCGATGATGAGCATCTCAAAGAAGCACTCAACAAAGGTGCTATGGATTATTTGCGAAAACCATTCAGCAAAATCGAACTTATCGCACGTTCGCGCTCGGCAATTCGGCTGGCGAAATATATGCAAGAAATTAGGGAAAGTAACGCCAAAGTTCAGGAATTATATTTGCGAGAAAAAGAATTGATGCAGGATGTGATTGACCGTAAGATACGGGAACTCACGACTTTAAGTGCTGAAGTGGCGCGCAAAAACGAAATTTTATCTGAAATTCAGGAAAAGTTACAGACCGCTGATTCGCAGCCACTCTCCGAGTCCCTGAACGAAACCCTGAAAATCGTCAAAAATGCACAGCGAAATGAGGATTATTGGAGCAAATTTGTCTTGCATTTTAATGATGTACATCCGCAATTTTTTGAAAAATTACAGATGATGTATCCCAGTTTATCGGATAATGATTTGAAAGTGTGTGTATATCAAAATGAAATTAAGCAATAAAGAAACCGCCCAACTCCTCAATATCTCACTCAAAGGTTTGGAAACTTCTCGTTATCGTCTAAAAAAAAAGATGAATTTGAACCCTGACGAAGACCTAAATCATATTATTCGTGAAATTTAGGCAAAAAAAATATTGTCTTGTGTGTGCCTTGTCGATTTCTAATAAATTAACATAACTACATGAAAATCAGAAAGTTATGGTTTTATTTTAAGAACTTATTTTGTGAAAAAACGTAGTTCTGCACGATTTATGCTGTATTTCAAGGCATAGGATTTTAGAACGGGTAAGCACATACAACCATGACAAAAAACAACACGCAAACCAAAGTTCATATTTATTATAACATCTTGATTAACAAATATTTATCATTTCATTATTGTATTTTTTGTGTCAGTTTTTGGCTTTTTTTTTCGGTTTCCTCTTCGGAAATGAATGCTCAATCCTCCGCACATCTTTCGGATAGCACGTTCCAAGTGAATCATTCTACGGGCGAAATTACGCCTGCGGACATCCGAGAAAACCAAATTTTGCGAGAAAATGTCGTTCGGGAACACAATGCCTTGATTTTTGTGGTCATAATTTGTGTGTTATTGCTCATTGTATTAATGTTTGTGGGACGATTATTTTATCAGCAAAAAACTGAAAATCAGAAACTTAGAACTGAAATGGAAGAGTATCGGCGTACACTTGGGCAGCGGGCGCAACAAGCCGAACGAGCGCATGACGAACTCATCATCATGCATGCTGCCTTAGAAGAAAAATATGCCGCACAACAGGAGCAACTCACTCATTTTCAGCACGAATACGAAATGATACACATCGAATTTGAACGATTTTTGGGTAGCTCTTCGTATTATTTCTCACGTCCGTTAAGTTCATTAAAGGGATTAATTCAAGTGGCGCGCTTGGTGCGTGAATTAGACAACACCGAGCAGTTGGAAGATTTATTTCAGAAGATGGATATTACGCTATATTTGCTTGATAATATGATTGCGAAATTATTAATGTTGGAGCGTATTAAATCTCGTAAATTAGTCAGCGAAAGACTTGACTTTGAGAAGATTATACAACAATTAAAGGACAAACATACGCTCAAAATCCAAGAAAATCAGTTGGATTTTCAGTACAAAATTCATGTTCAGGATTCTATTATTTTTCCCTCCGAAATCATACGTATCGTGCTTGATAATTTGTTGGAAAATGCCGTTACGTTCACGGTAGGGCAGCCTCATCCTTATGTTTTTACGGAAATCACATACGCACACGGCGAAATTATCCTGAAAGTTTCGGATAATGGCGTAGGCGTGCCAAATTCCTATACCAATCGAATTTTTAATATGTATTATCGTGCCAGCGAACTCTCAAAAGGTTGTGGCTTAGGGCTTTATGTCGTCAAGATGGCGGTCAAAAAATACAAAGGAAGTATCGAAGTCGAAAGTAAACAAGGAAGGTTTACAGAGTTTACGGTTAGACTTCCTATATATAAAAAATGATGTAAATCATTTTGTATTTCATTGATTATCAGATAGATAAAAATTATTCGTCTTCTTCAGGAATTTGGAATACTAATCCTGTTTCATCTCGTGTTTTTCCCTGCTGATTGACCTTTTTGTCATGTGCATTAAGGGACGGAATTTCGGGTTCAGTCTGACGTTGATACGTGGGTTTCTCCTTGATAATGAGCAAGTTCATAATTTCTTGAAACTTTTTTTCTTGGGCATATTCCAGCGGACTCATCGGAAGGCAATCCCCCCAATTTCCTTGATGTCGTTTTGCACCATGCTTGAGTAAAATACGCACGCCAGTGGGTTGATTATTCTGGACACATTCGTACAATAATCCCCACCATTCGCCCCACGTATCGGTATAAAGCGAAGTATCGTTGATGTGTTGGTTATCAATTTCGAGGAGTTTATCGAGCAAATCCCATTGTTGATTATCAACGGCTTTTTTGAGCAAAGCTCGGCTCACAAATTGTTTTTCGGACATCGGTTATTTTGAATAAAACGAAATATACGTAAATCGTAAGTAAGACGATAAAAAAGTAGAAATATTAGGTCAATCTTGTTTCTAATAAATGTGCAACTTACCAAGTTTTGAAAACTCGGCAAGTTGATATAACGAATTGATTTTCAAGTAATTACATATTAGCAATAATTTCATTTCCAAATTCGGAACATTTAAGCAAGGTGGCATTTTCCATCAACCGTTCAAAATCGTAAGTTACTCGTTTTTTGGCGATAGCTCCTTCTAACCCTTTGTAAATCAGGTCGGCGGCTTGTTGCCATCCCATATATTCGAGCATCAAAGTTCCTGACAAAATGACAGACCCCGGATTAACTTTATCCTGTCCCGCATATTTGGGGGCAGTGCCGTGTGTGGCTTCAAAAATTGCTGTTCCTGTGGTATAATTAATGTTTGCTCCGGGTGCAATCCCGATGCCACCCACGATGGCGGCTAAGGCATCCGAGATATAATCGCCGTTTAGGTTTAGGGTAGCGATGACAGAATATTCGGCGGGGCGGGTCAGGATTTGTTGCAAGAAAGCATCCGCAATCGAATCTTTGACCAAGATTTTGCCTACTTGGAGGGCATCTTTTTGGGCTTTATCGGCGGCTTCTGCGCCTGATTCTGCCTTGATGCGGTCATATTGATTCCACGTAAAAGTTTGGTCAGCGTACTCACTTTCAGCCACTTGATAGCCCCACATTTTGAATGCGCCTTCGGTAAATTTCATGATATTACCTTTATGAACTAACGTAACCGAAGGTTTTTTGTGCCGAATGGCATAGTCAATCGCCGAGCGGACGAGGCGTTCTGTTCCTTCCTGCGAAACGGGTTTGATGCCAATAGAAGAGGTTTTTGGGAATCGGATTTTAGTTACGCCCATCTCTTCGACCAGAAATTTTATGAGTTTATCCGCCTCTTGGGTATCGTTCATGTATTCGATGCCCGCATAAATATCTTCGGTATTTTCTCGAAAAATAATCATATCGGTCAGTTCGGGACGCTTCACGGGGGAAGGCACCCCCTCAAAATAGCGTACAGGTCGGACGCAGGCATATAAATCGAGCTGTTGCCGTAAAGCCACATTTAATGACCGAATGCCTCCGCCCACAGGCGTAGTCAAAGGTCCTTTGATGCCCACCAAATAAGTTTGGAACGCCTCTAATGTTTCGTCAGGAAGCCAACTTCCTATTCGGTTAAAGGCTTTTTCGCCTGCCAAAACTTCTTTCCAAATAATTTTTCGTTCGTTTCCATAGGCTTTTTTTATGGCAGTATCAAAAACGCCTTGTGCTGTCGCCCAAATATCAATGCCGATGCCATCACCTTCAATAAACGGAATAACAGGTTGGTTAGGCACATTCAAAACCCCATCTCGAAGGGTTATTTTCTGTTCGTTCATCAGATTAAATTAAAATAATTGTAAGAAAAATTTGTGATTTATGCAGACCAACCCAAAATTAGTAAATTTTTGGATACACACATGATTTTTTCAAAACTTGGCAAATACTTCATCAAGAAGCAAACCCGATGCGATTGAGATAACATTGTAAGAATAGTAATTTGATTCATTTAAAAAAATATCGTAAATAAATCCTAATTTTTAGGAAAATAATACAAAGTACCGCCAAGTCTTCGAGTAAATTTGCAAGAATTGGCACATCAAATTAGAGGATAACTTGCTAAAAAAACATAAAATCCAAATTTTTTAAGACTTTTTTTAGTATCCCAAAATTAACGTTTAAAGTAGTTTAAAGCAAGTTTTCGTGTGCCGATTTATTTATTGGAACATATTTTTTTGATTCGTTTTATGCTTCGCCACGAAAAGCGATAGGTTCATGCCGATATTTGTATCATAGTTTTTTTATAACACACAAAGTAAATTACGAAAATGAAACAAAACGCTCTCTTTACTCGCACAACACTATTTATTTTTATCTTTATCTTATTTGCGCCACTGGCTCAAGCGCAAAAATTAGTCGTTCAAGGTTTTTGGTGGGACTATTGGAACGGAAATTATCCAAATGGCTGGGCAAATTATTTGACTGATTTGGCTCCTCGACTCAAGGAAATGGGTGTGGATGCGGTTTGGATTCCGCCTACCATCAAAAATGGAAATCAGGGCGTAGGTTATTCGCCTTTTGACCATTACGATTTGGGCGATAAATATCAGAAAAATATTTTAAAAACAAGACTTGGAACAAAAGACGAATTATTACGAATGATAGCCGTTTTGCACGCCAACGGAATTGAGGTGGTTCAGGATGTGGTTCTGAATCACGTAGATAACGCAGGAAGTGCCAACGGTTCGGGTGGTCAAGACCCCAATGCTTGGGATGACGGCACAACCAGCCGATACAAAAACTTCCGATATACCTGTTATGCCAGTCCTGCGGGCAATGAAAGTGCCAGCGATTATTTATCCAGAGAAGGACGTTTTCCGAAAAACTGGCAAAATTTTTACCCGAATCCTGCAAACTCTTCCACTTCTGGAAACTGGAATGCGGTCTTTTGGGGTCCCGATGTGGCGTATGATTACGGCTCGTATGGACAAAGTTCAAATGCTACTTACAATCCGACACAAAACCCAAATCACATGAGAGATAATACACGGGATTGGATGATTTGGTACAAAAAACAAGTCGGTTTTGATGGCGTGCGATTGGATGCAGTTAAGCATTTTCCTGACTGGGCAACCAAAGATTTTTTGTGGAACTTACAGCACAATTCGGGCTGGGCAAGTGGCGGAGATGCGATGTTTGCCGTGGGCGAATACGTAGGCGGAAAAAGTGATTTGGATGGCTGGGCAAATCATGTCGAGAACCGAGCGGGAACTTTCGATTTTGCGCTCCGAGATGGCATCTATCAGATGATTAGTCAGGGTGGCGGTTTCGATTTGGGAAGTATGCCCAGTTTCCAACAAAATAACCGAGTTTTTTATCTGGACGGGCAATATGTTCACCGAACTGTACCATTTGTCAATAATCACGATACATTTCGCCCTCAATTAGATACCAACGGAAACTACACAGGCTGGAATTATGGCAGTCAATTAGCGCCACAAATCGACCCATTTGACCCACGATTATCGGCAGCTTATGCGGTGGCGTTGGCGGTGGATGGTTCGCCACAAATCTTCTTCGAGGATTTGTACAATATCAGCAATGGACAACGCTACACACACGACCCCAAAAATACATCGCAACTGCCTACTCGGTCAGATTTATACAATTTGATTTGGTGTCATCAAAATTTACGCTTCAAAGACGGAGCTTACAAAGTGCGCTATCAGGCTCAAGACCACTTAGTTATCGAACGAAGCGGACGAGCAATTATTAGTATTAATGATAATTTCAATACGTGGCAAAATCATTGGGTACAAACTGATTTTCCTGCGGGAACTCGACTAAAAGATTATTCGGGCGCAAATGGTTTTGATATTAAAGTAGTCAATAGTAGTGGTTGGGTAAATATTAATACGCCTCCATGCAACGGAACAGCAAACTTGGGACGGCGAGGTTATGCGATTTGGGCACCCGAAAATGCAACCACAAATTACAATAATGCCCCCATCCGAACCACTCAAGAATGGCAAATGGCAGACGATTTGGGCGATAGCCACCCCAATTCTTTGCAACAAGGCGGCGCACTACCTGCCAATTCGACAGCACAACGAACCGTAGGAAGTATCTTTGTTAAATCTGGTGAAATTCTAAATTATGAAATTTATCCCGAAGCGGACAATAACAGCACTACGGTTAAGTTTTATAACGGGACTTCTCAAATTCATTCAAAAACATCCATCGGAAGCGTAACAGGTTCATTTACACCAAATTATACAGGTTGGGTAACGGTCAAAATCAACAATACAAACACAAGCGCACCGAAACGAAATGCGTTTGTCAAGTTAAATTATTTAGCTCCCGCCACAATTTCGACAGATAGCTATCCAGCACCTATGCCAGCAGGGGCAGGCGCACGAATCGAAAATGCCGAAAAGGTTGAAACTGAATTTGTTAATAAATTAATGATTTATCCAAATCCAGCAAAAGTTTCGGATGTGAACGTCATTTTGACAAGCCAAGAAGAGCAAATTACGGATTTGCAAGTTTTTGATATTACAGGCAAATTAGTTCATCATGAGCAAATTACGCTGTATTACGGCTCAAATGAATACAAATTACGTTTAAATTCAAACCTCAAAACGGGAATGTATTTTGTTTCGATTCCAGCCCTGAATTTGAAGGAAAAATTGGTGATTCGATAAATTAGGGTACTTATTTTTAGACCTGCCAAGTTTTTAAAACTTGGCAGGTCTAATTTGGTTTGGTGTCGGTCGTTGGTGCGAATCATTTTGCGCTTCCGTTTTGCCTTTTTGTCATGCCGATAAAATGCCTAATCCAATATTGAGATAATGAAATTAATTGATTAAATTTGCTGTATAAAATTAAAACGTAAACAAAATGGGTCATAAAAAATTAATACGATTTGATTGGGCAATGAAAACATTGCTAAGAGATAAAGCAAATTTTGACGTTTTAGAAGGGTTTTTATGTGCGTTGTTAAATGATGAAAACATAAAGATAATCAATATTTTAGAAAGTGAAACGAACGCAATAAGCGAAACCGATAAATTTAATAGAGTTGATTTATTGGTTACAGATAGCCAAGAACGAAAAATTTATATTGAAATCCAAAATACAAGAGAGACAGATTATTTAGAAAGTTTACTTTATGCGACTTCAAAAATTATAGTCGAAAACCAAAAATTAGGAGAAGATTTCAAAGATATAAGTAAAGTTATATCCATCAGTATTATGTATTTTAATATTGGTTTCGGAGATGATTATATTTATTATGGAACAAATGAATTTGTAGGATTGAATACAGAAAAAAAGTTAATCTTAAAAAAACGAATGAACATTTCTAAAACGATAGAACCCAAATATAAATTCGTTGAAAGAAACATATTCCCTGAATATTATCTTATTACTGTTGAACGTTATCAGAATATACTAAAAAAGAAAATAGACGAGTGGATTTATATGATTAAAAACAACGAAATAGCGGAAGGTTCAAAATCTAAAAATATTGATAAAGCGAAACAAAAATTAGATGAAATAAATATGACAGGAGAAGAACGAAGAGTATATGAAAAATATCTAATAAATTTGGCAAAAGACAGAGATGTTGTAAATACAGCAAAAGAAGAAGGCAGAGAAGAAGGCAGAGAAGAAGGTAAAGAAGTAAGAAATATGGAAATAGCCAAGAATTTGAAAATGAACCATGTTGCGATAGAAATCATTATAAAATCAACAGGATTATCAAGAGAACAGATTGATAACTTGTAAAACAATGAAAATCAAGTGCCAACATAGTACAAACCCTCTATTGTCCAAGAGTTAAACTGGTATGTTTGACAACATCTTCATTGGTTAGGGCTGTTTGCAAAAGACTTTTAGCAATTTCAATTTTTTCGTGTCATTTTTCCTCCTGCCCATAAATTTTCTTAGTACTTTCAGTTGCATTACGATTTTTACTTTCGGTATGTTCTTGAGGGTTAAGTTGTAATTACTTGATAACCAAAATATTACACTCAAATTGAGGTATAAATTTTCAATGCACTTTATTAGCTCTGGGGCAATCGTTTTAAGTATTTCAAAAAAACAGATGGAACGATACCGATTAATTCAATGTTCAGGAAATACATGACGAAATCTTGAAAATCATTACATTTGCATTATCTGATACTAAAACTGATGATACTAAAATTAATAAAGACTTGGAACAAAATATACGGAAACCAAAATATACAAAACCTGAAATCATCCAAAAAATAGAGCAATATAACGACCCTTATTTTGCGGATAAAATCAGTGATTTGATAGAAGATTTTGAACGATTAAATACTTACGACAACAAAATTAAGGACATTCTGGCGGAAGCTCAAGCCGAGGATGACCCACCAGCCACCCATGTCAAGGTAAAATGCCAAACACCCTTACAGCGTTTTTTGGAGCGTACCGCTGGCTTAATGTGGTGGTTATCCATGTGTTCGCTGATTTTTTTGGGAGTTGTGGTTTCCGAAACGGGTCATGCCGTTTCTGCTCAACTACAACGCTGGGCGGTCGTTGCTTATGGCTTTTCGCACCTTATTTTTTTGGCGGAATATATCACGATTTTGGCACTTGCCAGACGAGAAGATAATATTTCTAAGAAACGGAAAATCAAGAGTTTATTGTATGTTTTGATACCGCCTTTGCGCTTGGGAAAACGTCATCTCATTTCCCGAAAATTGATTTGGTTGCCGCATTGGAATTGGTGTCGGGCGGATGATGCGCTGTTTGATAATTTGCGCCTCAAATTCAGTCTGCCCATGATTATTGTAGCATTATTAATCATTCCGCTTTTGTATATCGAAATGAAAATGAAATCCAGCGTAGTGGCTCATTTTCAGAACATTGACTTGGTGCTTGACTTGTGTCAAGCATTCATTTGGGTTGTTTTTGCAGCGGAATTTATTATCATGATTTCCGTAAGTGATGAACGAGATAGACAGGATTACGCCAAAAAAAATTGGATTGATATTCTGATTATTGGCTTGCCAGTTTTGATGTTGATGGTTAAACAAAGTGAAATGTTAGCCAATGCGCCTGCTTTACGGCTTTTGCGCCTGAATCAAATTACGAGAGTTTATCGGCTCAAAGGTGTTTTTACCAAAGTCCGACACGCCCTGATGTTTGCCGATAGCATCCAGCGGTTGATGTTTCCGAACCCCGAAAAACAACTCATTCATCTACAAAAGAAACTGCGTAGTAATGATAGACAACGCTTAGAATTGGAACGCCAAATGAACTTGGCGATTCGGCGTTTTCAGGAATATCGAGCGAAAAAAGCCAAAAAACAAAAAGCAAGAATGCTCCGAAAAGATAGTGATGATTAGACGGTCGGAATATTTTTCGGGCTTAATTTTCGAGGTATTTTTGGACACAAAAAATACAACGCATTTAGTACAGCGTATTAATATTGTTAGCTAAAAATCAATAAATTATACTAATAATTACACTACAAACTCAATTTTTTTTACTGTTTTTCGTTACGCAGTTGTTCTACTTGTGTAATAGTTAAACCTGTGTATTTGGCAATGTCCTCGTTTGAAAGAGGGCTTTGTAATAGTTTTTTCGTAATTTCAATTTTTTCTCGCAATTTCGCCTCCTGCTCGTAGATTTTCTTAGCACTTTCTGCGGCATTCCGATTTTTGCTTTCGGTACGTTCTTCGGGGCTTAAATGCTCATAATCAATCAATTCGGCAACTTTTTTCACGCCTTCATTGTCCAAATTTACTTGCGGATTTTTCGGGCTTTTAATGGATTCTTGCACCAAAATCAACCAATCTCGGTAGCCTTTGGGCGTATTGTCTTGTACGTAGTTGTGGTTTAGGAAAATCAACTTATGCCCAAATACGTCATATTCTTTGCCCTCCAAATCAAATAAATTGCTGTTATGCACTAAAATATCTTTCGCAACCGTACTGCCGTGTCGGTCTTTTGCTACATATTTTCCTGTAAAAAATGCAACGGTAAGCACAATACGGTCGGTTTTATATTCTTCCGAAGTACGTTGCATTTCTGCGATTGCCATATTGTGATACAACAAAAAACGGTCAAAATTGTAGTCATAGTCAATGCGTTGAATTTCTACAATGACTCGTTTGTCTTTGCTTTCGGCAAAAATATCATACTTGAAGTCAATGGACGATATTTTAGGTTCAAAGCGTTTTTCTGTTTGCACTTCATCGGCTTCAAAATCTACTCCGAATAAATCACGCACCAAGCATTTTAAGACAAATTTGTCCGTAAAGGCTTTTTTGAAAATGACTTCGTTATCTAAGTTGCCGAGCATCGTTTTTTGATTTTGTCCTTTTACAAATATACGAAGAAATACAAAAAGAAGGTCGGATAATTTGAGCGAAATGAACTTTTTGTGGGTGCAAAAACAAGAGAGAAAAGCACGCTTTTTTCAGCATAACGTTTACCAAAAATACGGTTCTGGGCTTGCCCCATGCCGTATTTTTGGCTTTATTATACACAATTTAAGTCTGATGATGGTGGTGTGCTGACGTGCATCAGTTTCGCTCATGGATTAACAGCAATCACACCAGACTTAACATTCTGATTATCAGGTAAATATTATGATTTTTGTTTTAAGTGAACCACCTGTTGAGGGAACGGAATCTCAATATTATTGGCATCCAGCGTAAGTTTAATTTGCTCGTTCAAATCAAAAAATACGTCCCAATATTCGTCAGGATGACAATAAGGCAACGCCAAAAAATCAACGCTACTCGAATTCATCGCCACAACTTTGACCGAAGGGGCAGGATTTTTTAGTATTTTGGGATGAGTTTCTAATATTTTTTGGATAACTTCTTTCGTTTTTTTGATGTCAGAATCATACGAAATTCCAAAAGAAACATCAGCTCGGATATAACCCCGTGAGGTATAATTCACAATATTACCATTAATCAAAGGTCCATTCGGAATGATAACAGACTCATTTTTAGGTGTTTGTAAAATTGTTACCAAAACCGAGATTTCTCTTACGTGTCCTTTGTAGCCTTGTGCCTCGATTAAATCATTGACCTTGAAAGGGCGAAATAACAAAATCAATACACCGCCCGCCAAATTGGAAAGGCTGCCCTGCAATGCCAAACCGATTGCCA
>CAZNYR010000048.1:24886-29299 GCA_964577275.1 uncultured Cytophagales bacterium
CTGCCGCTCCAACGACCGCCACAAACGAAGTCGTTTCGATGCCTAACATCGAAGCTACCGAAATAATGAGCAGAATTTTGAGCGTCAGACCCACCAAAGAGCGCAAAAATGGACGCAACGAAATATCCATTTTGGCTTTTTCAAAACCCTTGTCTAAAAGATACGTCAGATTCCTAATCACTTGAAAACCAAGCCATAAGACCAATAAAGCTAAAACAGCTTTCGGCGCATAACCGGCTACTAATTTTATGGAATCACGCAAAAAAATGGTGATAATCTCAACACGCTCATCCAGTTGTATGGCGGAGATAATTACTGTTTTCATAAAATTTAGTTAATTAATTGTTAAAATGAAGTAATTACTTAAAAACACTTACATATTAGCTTGAATTTGGAAATAATAGTACAACTTATGATATATTATCAAAAATACAATTTTTAAAATTTATAGTTCCATAAACTTGAGGACAGTTGCCAAAAATTCGGTAGGTTTTTCGGCATGAAGCCAATGCCCTGCGTCCCGCAGTGTGGCTATTTTTGCGGTCGGAAAAGCGATTTTAATGTCCTCTAAATCAGCATCTTGGATATAATTTGACGTTTCGCCCCGTAAGAATAAAATTTTTCCATCTATGGGTTTTTCGATAGAAAGCCCTTCGCCCACCTTTTCGATTTGCTGGGTAAGCACACTCAAATTAATTCGCCATGCAAATTTATTTTCTTCATTTCGGTACAAATTTTTGAGTAAAAATTGCCGAACGCCCAAATTAGGTTCATGTTTTGCCAACAACGTATCGGCGTGCTTTCGGCTTTTGAGTATTGCCAAATCAATCGAGTTGAGTCCCGCCAAAATACTTTGGTGATGCACAGGATAAAACTTGATACCAATATCGGCAATTAGCAATCTGTCAAAGGATTCGGGATATTTTTGTGCATAAAATAAGACCGTTTTTCCGCCCATAGAGTGTCCGATAATGGCTGGATTCTGATGTAAGTTTTGTGTCTGAATAAACAATTTTAAATCATCGCTTAGGGCTTGATAATGATGTTGCGGATGGTGTGGACTTCGCCCGTGATTGCGTTGGTCAAGCAACAAAACATGATACTTTTCTGCGATGTTCTTGCTGATTGTCAGCCAGTTATCGCATGAACCAAACAAGCCATGCAAAATGATTAAGCTGGGTTTTCCTGCGTTTTTGTGTTCGATTCCGAGTTCTCTATAAAATAAATTCATGAACCTTGATTTGAGGTGGTGTAATTTGGTTTTGGGAGTGAAATCAACCAAACAAATTTAGGGGATTGTTTTGATTTATCCAAATACAATTCAAAGAAGCAATATATTGATTATCAATAATTTATACTAAATTATTGAAAAAATATTTTCCCAAAAAGACATGGGTTTATAGTGCGGTCATCAGATTACAGCCTCGTACATCCGAATTATCAAACCGTCCTAAAACCCGAAAACCATTCATTTCAAACCGTCCCAAATCTTGCGTTTCGATAAAAGCACAAGATTCGATATTTGCCAAATCAATAACATTAATTCCGCCATTTTTGCGCTGATGTTCGAGGCAGAAAGGGTCGTTCGGTTCACGCAAAAAAATTCGCATTTGGGGTGGTAATGCAAAAAGTCCTTCGCCACCCGAATAGGCTTGTGAAAGTAATTCTGTCATGCCGTATTCGGAGTGAACTACCTGACAACCAAAGGATTTTCGTAAAACTTGATGCACGGCTTCACGGGTCATTTCTGGGCGTTTGCCTTTCATGCCGCCCGTTTCCATGAGGATAACATGACTTAAATCGAGTGGATATTTTTCGGCAAAATCCAGCAAGGCGAACGTTACACCAATCAATAAAATGGGGCGTGCTTTTTGGGTCAAAAACGTAAGTTTTTTCGCTAATTCGTCCAAATTATGCAAATAAAACCCAGAGTTCTTGCCCGATTGGGAAATGAAAAATTGTACCATTTCTACCAAAGATGAATTTGAGCGTTCCAAATACGAGGGAAGCAAAGCAAGTATCTCAAAATCAGAGAGTTTGCCATAAAATTGTTCAAAAATAAATTCGGCATTTCGATGATAAAAATGAACATCCGAGATGTAATGTTTGCTCGTAATTTGAGCTGTTGTGCCACTGCTCTGAAACACCATTTGAGGAGCTGAAAAAACGGAACGCACGGCGTGATTTTTGAAAAATTCAATCGGCAAAAAAGGGATATTTTCCAATCGTGTGATGTGAGAAATTTTGATGCCCAAATGGTGCAAATATTCGGCATAAATGGGATTATTTTTTGCCTGAAAATGAAAGAGTTGGAAGGCTTTTTCCTCAAAATGATGCGCTGAAATATCGAAAAAATTAGCCTTGAATGTTTGAACAAAATCGGACATAATCACTTTTTTTTTTGACAAAAATACTTGAAAATTGACATAAAAAAAAGTGATACAATGCAAAGATTATAGCACTTTTTGGGTCAAAATTATGGATTCGTGAAAGATAAATCGGCACGAAAATTTGGTTCTATGTATCTGATTATCAGAACTATAAATCGTTAATTATTGCTACTTCTTTGTTGATTTTCAAACTTGGTAACTAATTCGGCAGCGTGTTCGTGTCCTGCCTGGGCAGCGCGCTTAAAATAGCGCAGGGCATTATCCATATTTTTCATTTCGTAACAACACATTCCCGCCTCGTACAAATATCGTTTTTTGTCGGCTGGATTGTCCTGAATCAGAATGCGATAGGTTTGGATGGCATTGCTGAAGGCTTCTTTTTCGTAATAGGTGCGCGCAACTTCCTCCATATACATATATCGACCGTCCACATCGACCTCCACGAGTGCATAAAAAATGGCGATTGCCATGTCATATTTTTTAGCTTCGCGCGCCAAAACTCCTCGTAACTGCCTGACAGCCAGTTTATCATCCAAGACCTCTTCCGCTTTATCCAAGTAATAAAAAGCACTATCATAATTATTCAATGCCTGATGCCCCTGAGCAATTTCGAGCATAATCACGGGGTCTTCGTGGATATGTTTGTGTAAATCATAAATAGTTTGGTATTGAGCCGAAGCCCACATCGGGACGAGCATGACGATAAAAAGAAGTAGTTTTTTCATAATATTTTGAAATTCAGGAATGAAATCATCAAGTAAAAGCCGAAACTTTGTTGCGAAACAATCATGGAACAAAAGTCGTTCCGTTTCTCTTTATTTAGACGTACAAAAGTGCAAATTGTTCAAGAAAAAAAACTATTTTGGCGAAAATAAAAGGACAGGCTTGGCGCACCAAAAATATTCATTATCAAGAGGTTAGATTATAATTTTGGTAAAAAGTTAAAAAATGAAATTACGGAAAACTTTGGGAAGCATTCATGTAGATTTATCTAAAAAAAAATGGAGTTTGAACGCAGATTGAATCTTGTTTTGGGGTGATGGATTATGTCCTGAAAATTCAACCAAATTATAGACTTATTCAATGATAAAATTGACTTATGCTAATTTCAAACTAAATTTTTAGTTTTTTAACAAGTTTTTTAGTTGATATAATTTTTAATTATAATATATTGATTATGAATTAATTATGATTTAAAAAAAAGTCAAGAATCATTTTTTTTTGAAAAAATCAAACAATTCGGATTAGGAATTACAAATAAAAAAAACTACTTTTGAAACATTGAAAAAAAAATTAAACCTTTAGATACAATAAGTTATGGCAGTAGGATTGGGCTTGGTGGGTGCGTTTTTGGTCGCACTTACTGCATTCGTTTTCTTATTCCGTTGGATACTTGACCGAGCAGGTAATAAAATTCTGTCTTCAGGGCAGGAAAATGACGGATTGACCAAAAAATATCACGATGTGGACATCAACAAATACAGTCGTTTGTTGGGTAACATCGGGGCGTGTTTGAGTTTGGTCGTAATTATTACGGCTTTTGAATGGAAAACTTACGAGGAAGCCGAATTGATGGACTTAGGGCGAGGCGATGATGACATCGAAGAGGTCATGGAAATCCCACCTACGCAACAGCAACCACCGCCGCCGCCACCAAAAGTCGTTACGCCTCAAGTCGTGGAAGTGCCTGATGAAGAGGAAATTGAGGAAGACCTTGACGTAGATTTGAATATGGAAGTGAATCAAGAAACTGTTATCGAAACGGTAGTCGAAGAGGTCGAAGAAGAGGAAGAAGAGGAAAAAGTAGAGCAGATTTTTACTTTTGCCGAAGAGGGCGCAGAGCCGCTCATTGGACAGGCAGAATTTTTGAAGGCTATCGGTAAGGAGCTAAGTTATCCCAAAACAGCCCGAAGAATGGGCATTCAGGGAAAGGTTTATATCCAGTTTGTGGTTGAAAAAAATGGAAATCTGACACAATACAAAGTCATTCGGGGCATTGGTTCGGGATGCGATGAGGAAGCCT
>CAZNYR010000049.1:0-29134 GCA_964577275.1 uncultured Cytophagales bacterium
CCAGGGCATTTCGCCGAAAATATATTTTTTCTATTTCTCTGATATTCAACGCTACACGATATTTTTTTAGATAAATCAAACCATCTTCGATGTCCAAGATGACATCCGAATAACGTTTTTTATCACCTTTGACCTTAAAGATGAGTTTGTCCCCAACCTCAATGCGGATGCGTTTGCGTTTATAATTATCCAACATCAAAAATTCTTGTGCGCCTAAGAAATTAACAAAAAAGTAAAAAATTAACAATATAATGATAGTTTTGTGAGGCATGGCATTTTTGTTTTATGAACAAGACCACGCAAAGCCGTATTTTGTTGCACCGTATTCAATTCGTAATTATTACTAAATAAAATGAACGCCTATCGGTTCGGGTGCTGTCATGGTTTTGTGATAATTTGGACTTAAAAGTGTTTTTATAGGATGAAATCATTTTTTTGAAAAAAAAGATAAATTTTGAGCGAAGTTTGCTGTAAAAATCTAAAAAGTCTTGCTATTTTTTTGAATCCGAATTTGTGCATCATTTGTGCATTTACATCACATAAAAAAACGTATCATGAAACGATTTTTTAGTTTAAAGAATTTATTTGGCACACTGGTTGTTTTTCTGACCGTCTGGATTATCAGCAATTTGGCAGTAAGTCTGGACTTTCTGAATGTTTTTGAACAAGTTTTGGGCGATTATAATTTGACCGATTTGGCATTTCATTTTAAGGAAAAACCCAAAAAAGACCATCGTATCGTGGTGGTAAATATCGGTAATCTTTCGCGTGCTGAAATTGCCCAACAAATTACGATTTTGAATGAACACGAACCTGCCGTCATTGGTATGGATACGTTTTTTGGGAGTGCCAAAGATTCTATTGGCGATGCAATTTTGGCGGAAGCCATCCAAAATACCAAAAATATGGTGCTGGCAAGTCAGGTGATGAATGATAGCCTTTATCCGAACGACCGCATTTTGTGGGGAACGATAGAAGCTCCCGATTTTTTGAAAAAAATGCCTTTTTATCCCAAAAACAAAATTGTATGGGGCAAATTACGCAAATCGTATGCGTTGTTTTCGGATTCTGCCCATAGTGGATTTGTGAATGTTTATACTGAAGGCGATTCGGACTTTGAAACGTGGCGTAAAGAGCCTGTCAATGAGCTGATTCATACAGGAAAATACGAAATGTGTTTCGGGGCAAAAATTGTGCAACTCTATGATTCCACCAAATTACAAAAATTATTAGCCCGAAAAAATTATACCGAAATTATCAATTATCGAGGCAATACCGAGGCGTTCATGTATTTGGATGCGTTTGATGTTTTTAATCCCGAAATGTACAAACCCGAAGACATCCGAGGCAAAATCGTGATGATGGGCTACTTGGGCGATTACGGAAACCCCCAAGAATGGGACGAGGATAAATATTATTCGCCCATGAATACGATTCAGGTCGGACGAACGACCCCCGATATGTATGGCGTGATGGGACACGTTAATTTTGTGGCGATGGTACTGGACGAGCAATACATTGACGAAATTCATCTGAGCGGCAGCCTGTTAATTGCTTTTATTTTATGTTTTATTAATGTTGCATTATTTAATTATATGTTACATAGTAAGGTATGGTCGCCTTGGTATGACGGAATCTCTAAATCTATTCAGTTGGTGCAACTCATTATGTTAGGGTATTTAACCTATTACCTATTTGTTGAGCAGAACTTAAAGATTGATTTGGCACCTGCCGCCATTTTACTTTTGTTTTCGGGTGATATGATGGAACTCTATAACGGCTTCATTCTCACGCAGTATAAAAAGTTAAAAACCATCAAAATCAGTCGTTCCTGAAAAGTTTTTTATGCTCAAGTGCATCATTTTTTTTTGAGCTTCGTATTTAGAAACAATACTATTTTATAATTTTGTAAAAATTTTTGGCAAAACATTATATATTCAAAAAATTATGAAAATCAAATTGTTTGCAATCTGTATCCTCTCTTTGTTGTTCACAGTGTCCCTTTCGGCTCAGAGTTATACTTTTCGTGTCATCGGGACAAAAGGAAACAACACGATTGACGGGAAGCCGCTCAAAGTGGGCATGACACTCACTGATAATCAGACTATTATGATTGCCAGCAACGGCTCATATTTGGGTTTGATGCACAAGACAGGCAAAACCCTCGAACTTCAGGACAAAGGCTCGTATCAAGTGAAAGGCTTGGAATCTAAAATCAAAGGGTCAGGCAATCTGAACAGCCGATACGCCAAATTCGTAGCCAACGAATTGAGCCAAGACGGAGGTCCGAGCGCAGCCCGAAGCCGACACATGAAGAAAACAGGTTCGGTCGAGCGTGCCATTGGTCTTGTCCAAGCAATGCTCCCGAAAAGTTCTGATTTGTATGGTTCAACACTTGCCGTCAAATGGTTCTTAAAAGAATCTAACGAAGTGAAAGAAGCTGATGTCAAAGAATACAAAATCTATGTTACCAGTATGGAGGACGAAGTTCTCGAAACTTTGGTAACGACCGATAAACACGCTTTTGTGGATGTTTCTGGTGATAAATACAAAGGTGCAGAGCAATTAATCGTGAAGGTTTTGGCTATCAAACAAAATGGTGAAGCCTTTGAAGATTTGAGTACGATTGATGGACGAATGGTTCAGATTCTGGATGCAGAAACCAAAGCAGAAATCGCCGAGGAAATGAAGGAATTTGCCGATAATTCTAATAGTCCATTAACAAAGTTGGCGGAAGCCTCTTACTACGAAGAAAATAAATTGTATTCCGATGCCATTCGAGCTTACGAACAAGCCTTAGAATTATCAGGAAACGTAGAATCTTTCAAGGAAATGTATGATTCATTCCTTATCCGAAATGCGCTCAACAAAGAAGGCGTTGAAAAACAAGCCTCAACCCAAGAAGGAAAATAATTATCTTAAACTTTTTGAAAAAAAACTGTTCATCTTGAAAGTGAGCAGTTTTTTTTTGTGCTAATTTTTTTGGGTTTAATTTTAACGATTCATTGACAAAATACAAGGCAAATTCCAAATCACAGATGCAACCTTCCTACCTTAAATCAATCTTTACATTATATCAAATGTAGTTTAAGGATTATGATAATCTACGCTTAAAGACTACATAAAGTCAAATTAATCTTAAATAAAAATGAAAACCTTACATCAGTTTTTGATTATTTTTTGCCTCACTTTTGGGTTGAGCGGCTGTTACGTTGATTTGGATTTGGATGATGATTTGCCTTGCCTTCAGGGTTCGGGCAATGTCATTTCGGAGGAGCGCACCGTAAGTAATTTTGACAAAATTCATGTCTATGGCAATGCCGATGTGTATATCACGCAAGGCAATATACGCCAAATCGAAGTTTTTGCCGAAGATAATCTGATGCGTCGGGTGATTACAAATGTTTCGGGTGGCACGCTTGAGGTTGATATTCAGGGTTGTATCACGCAATCCCGAACCGCATTGGTTTATATTACTACGCCTGATATTCGGTCGATTTCGGTGAGTGGCTCGGCGTATATCACGAGCGAATCTCAAATTCAAGGCAACAAACTGGAGGTCATTATGTCTGGGTCTGGCGATATGGATTTGTGGGTCGAAACCCGTGAATTGACCGTTCGTAATACGGGTTCGGGTAATATCGTGATGAGCGGAATTACAGATTTTCAGGATGTATATCTCACAGGGTCAGGTGATTATGAAGGATTAGATTTGTATTCGGACATAAGCGAAGCCCTAATTAGTGGTTCGGGTGATGCCTATCTTTATGCCCGAAATACGCTGGATGCCACCATCACGGGAAGCGGAAATATTTATTACAAAGGTGAACCTTTTGAGGTACGAACTCGAATTACAGGTTCAGGAAATGTTATCAAATATTAATTTATCATACGCACTAAACGTATGAAACCTGCTCAGTCTTGAAAAACTTGGCAGGTTTTAAATTATTGATAACCAGCATTTTAATTGAAATTTCTATAAAAATAAGAAATAAATCCAGAGATAAGCAATCGTTTGTAGCGTAGCGTAGGCGTAATAATTTTCTCGAATGTGTACATCTAAGACATCCGCCATTTCTTCCTCATCGGCATAGGGGTCGGCATTTTTGATAAAGAACAATAAAGCAATAATCAAGCACACGGGCACTACGTAGTAATCGGCAAACTTATGAATGAGTTGTGTCATTACGATTTTATTTTGAGGTGGGATTTTATTTAGATGGTCGTAAATATACTATTTTCGATGTACTTTTCGCTTCAAAAATGAAAAAAAAATCAAGTTTTTTTTGGAAAAACAAAGCCATCGTATATTGGAATTACGGCGAATTGCAAGAAATTCAGCAAAAAAAACATCATTCCAAGCGATTGAAATGATGTTTTTTGATGGATTTTGCAAAAAAAAGGCTGGGTTAATTTTTTCGTCCCTTAAATTGTTTGGGAGAACCCATATAGCGTTTTTTGCTCAAGGGACCTGGAATAGACGGATGTCGTTTTTTGAATCGGATTTTGCTGTTTCGTCCGGCGGGCGAAGGATATTTTTGTTGTCCGAGATGTGCAAATTTGTAGCCAAATACGATTTCAAAGGTAGAACCCGTAGCCTGTGCTAATTCGCCTGCCATAAAATCGGCGGCAATTCCCAAGCGATAACGCTGTAATTTTAAGCCCATCGCAAACAAAACGGAAAAATTATTGGCTTGACTGGTCAGAAGCGCATCGTTCCATACGACATTCGACAAACTATCGGTGGCACTTCCTAAGGATTGCGTACCGACTGCGATGCCTTTGCCACCACTTCGGAACATGGTATTGACCCAAAACAACTGGTTATACGTGTATTGAATGCCTGCATCAAACTGCAAAGGCGTGGGCATTCCGTTCATAAACCGAACCATTCCTTGTGGCTCAACATAATGCAATTCGTCATAAGTTTTGAGTGTACATTTCAAAGAAACTAACAAATTAGGTTCTAATAAAATTTTATTTGTGCCGTTATCTTTTGCCCGAATGCCTTGCGAAACCAATCTATCTAAGGCAATACCAACCTGAAATTTATCTTTGAACATATAATTCAGACCGACAGCGGCTTCGAGGCTATTAAAAGCACCGCCACCGCCAAAAGTAATATCTTCGCCGTTATCTTTGCCTAATAATTTGGGGTCGCCTGTGTGCCGAATGTATCCGTATTCATCGCCGTATTCATCGCTATACGCATCGGTCGGTAACATGGAACGGACATGATTATAACCTACTGATAATCCGAATGATAGAATCGAACTATCGACATATTTGCCAATAAAATGATAGGCGTAATTTCCTTTTAATTGATAATTATCCAAAAACCCAATTCGGTCTTTCATAATTTGTATCCCTACGCCAGAGGTAAAATCATACACAGGAATATCTACGGAAAAGAGCGAAGTTTCGGGATTGGCATTTTTCGTGCCAATCATGTTTACATCCGAACTTACGCCCGTCCATTGTTGGCGATGCGACATATTAATCGACCCAAATCGGTCTAAACCCGCATAGGCAGGATTATAAATCAGGGGATTATCAAAATATTGGCTGTATAATGGTGTCTGTTGTGCAAACACATCGGACACACAACAAATGGCAATCAAAAGAAGACCTATTTTTTTCATGAATTTTTCAGATTTTACTGCACCGTGTTGGTGTCAGGTTCAAGATGTATATTTTTGAAAACGAGGAACTTAGCGTTCCTCGTCTGCTTTTATCGGATGATGGTTACTGTTCCTTTTTTGACTCGGTCAGTTGCCTTGACCACCGATTTATAGGTGCGCTCCTCGCCATTTACGGTTCGAGTACGCTCTCTGACGGTAAAAAACTCAATCATATAAAAATACACGCCAGCGGGGACTTCATCAGTGGTATAGAAATCTTCTTCAAACGCCGAATCTGTGTCCTCTGGTTGTGTTTTTTGAGGCATTTTCCCTTTCCACGAAATGGGATTATCGTTTTTATAATTCCGAATTTCCATCAATTTTACGCCCCACCGATTGAAAATATGCACCTTATTGTACGGGAATTTTTCGATTCCTTTGATGTACAAGTTATCGTTTAATCCGTCATCATTTGGCGTAATGACTTCGGAAACTTTCAAAAATTTAGGGTCTTGATTCACGCGCACCTGCACGGTGGTAGGTTCACTTTTACAGCCTTGTGAATACACGCCGATTATTGTATAAGTCTTTGTAACTGTGGGACTTACGGTAACTCTTGACGAACGACTTTCAATCAAAGTCGTTTCATCCAAACGTCCGGTTCCTTCATACCAAAGATAAGTATTTGCGCCTGAGGCATTTAATTCGACTTCTTCCCCAATTTCGATTTCGATGCCTTCGGTAATCAACGAATCCGCCGTGATTTGTTGTCCAATCGTAATAAATCGCAACGGAATTACGTCAATGATGACGGCTGAAGAAGTATCTTGGAAACATGATGCCCCGTTCACGGATTCAGAAAAAACAATTCTTCGGTATCGAGTCGGTACGGTCGGATACGGAAACGGCACATAACTGGTGTCTTTTGCCGAAGAGATATTTTCCCACGAGGCATCGGTCGTGGAGCCATCATCCGCTACCCAAGTGTCTTGCATATCGGTTGTCTTTTGCCACTGAAATTCAATGACTTTGCCACCGCCCACAGGTTTTGAACCCGTCAATGTATCGGGAGCGATATAATCTTGATACCCTTCGTAATATTCACAAATGACTTGGTCGCCACCAATATTATTGCTTTGAATTTTTGGAATAATCGTGATCGTAACCGAATCGCTCACATTTTCAAAGCAGTTGCGTCCGCCTGCCGTAGCAATCGTAACAATTCGTCTGAAACTGGTTGATTTTTTCAAATTACTTTCGGGCTGATAATCTTTTTTATTGCCAATACTCGCCCAGTCATCGTCTGATTCTGTGGCTTTGAATTGCCAAACATAACTCCAAGCGACCGAATCAGCGGCATCGGCATCGCCACCCGTAGGCGTTGAACCCACCAAAATATTTAGGGTATCGCCTTCGCAAGCACGTTGATTATTCCCGATTTTATTGTCTTCAATCACATTATATACTTTTACTTCGACTACATTGCTGGTATCAGGGTCGCACCGATTGGCATACGCCAGTCGGCGATAAAAAGTCGTTCGGGTAAGTCTGTCGGGTTGCATAAATTCCGAAGTATCCGCCTTGACCCACGAAGCCGAGTCGGGCGCAGAACGGGAAATCGTATCGGTCGAACTGTACCATTCGTAATAGTAGCCACCGCCACCGCCAGTTACTTTGGTCGCCTGAATCAGGGCAACCGTATCGCCTTCGCAGATTTCTTGCGAACCTGCTATCGTATTATTTGAAATTTCGGGGGCAATTTCCAAAGTAACTACATTACTATAATTGGGCAAACATCCCCCAAAAACAGCCCTTCGATAATAATAATAGCCCGCATCTAAGGAATCCAAGCCCAAATTTTGTTGATTGGCAATCGAATCAATGCCTACGGATTTCCAGTTAAGCGAATCGGTCGAAACCTGCCACTCAAATCTGAAATTTCCTTTGGTCGTTTGCGGATTGCCCTGCAAGGTATCGGGGTCAGTTCCTACGCATAATAATTGTGATGTACCAATTTGATTCTCACCAAAATTGAATATTTTTTCAATCTGAATGACATTACTCGTGTCGTAATAACATTTGCTCTGCACCACTCTTCGGATATAAGTCAAGGTATCCGTAAAATCCATATCATTGAGCAATAGCGTATCGGTTGTGCCTCTATCCGACCAGTTGAGGCTATCAAGCGAAGTTTGCCAGATATACGAATAATTTCCGCCACCGCCTGTGGGCGCACTTCCTGCCAGCGTAACCGTATCGGCATTTCGCATGACCAAAGAATCTAAGCCATCGATGGTCTTGAGGGTTTCTTCGTAGCGTTCGCAAAGTGTGGTTTTATTGGCATCCACGACATTATTTCGGATTTCTGGAAACATCGAAATCGTAACGATATTGCTGGTATCAACCACACAATTCAGTCCCAATCCCGTGCCTTGAACGACCCGCCGATAATAGGTTTCGCGCAATACATTTCGAGGCGTAAATTCAGGAAATGAATCGGTATTAAACGTAGAATCAGCACGCGACCACGTAATTTTATCCGTAGATTTTTGCCAAGCATACGTAAAGTTTTTCTCGTCCCATGCCAAGGTATCCAGATTGAAGGTCGTATCCCGAAGCACCAACGCATTGCCGCCCGGACAAATTTCTTGGTCTGCACTCATCGCATTGGATTGCACATCTGGGAAAATATTTACCTGAACTATCGCACTCGTATCCGAAAGTTCGCAGCCCTTCTTGGAAGTAACTACTCGCCGAAAACGGGTTGTATCCGTCAGACTGATAGGCGTGTAATTTTGGCTTTGTCCTTGGTTAATCCAAGCCGTATCCGATGACGTGCGACTTTGCCATTGATATAAATATGAACTCTGACCACCACCGCCTGTCGGCAATGAACCTACTAAAGTTGGCACGGTATCCGATTTACAAATCGTTTGTTCTTTGGTCAGAATGGTATTACTATCCAATTTGGCGATATAATTAATTTTGACAATCGTACTGGTGTCTGGGTCGCACAAATCAGACGAAACAATCAAACGAAATAAAGTCGTATCGCTGATATTGGTGGCTTTATAATTAATTTTATCATCTACATTTGTCCAGGTGCTGGAATCTTTAGCCGCACGTTGCCACTGATAGGCAATATTATTTCCTTTGACCGAACCCTGATTTCCGTAAATGGTAGGCAAAACTAACGTATCGCTTTGGCAGACCGTGAGCAAATATTTTTGATTACGATTTGCGCCTGCCGCCGTATCCAATACCGCATCCACGCCCGTTACGATACACGGCTTGACCGTAACTTTGAGCGTAAAATATTCAATTTCAACGCCCGTAATCACTTCGTTAGAAACTTTCAAAACCCAAGTTCCTGAATCCAAATCCGAGATAAGTTTGATGGATAAATCCGCTGAATCTTTTTGCGTTACGTAAGGCGTGGCATCACCATTCAGATACCATTTATAAATATTGCGTGAACCATTAGGCTCTGAAATCGCATAATATAAATCATCCGCCTCATCCACCTCAAGCGCATCAGTGGCGGGGTCATTTTTGATGCTGGGATCGCTGTACGTAACTACCTTTTTTTCTATTAATTTAGCTAATTGCTCTAAATCTCCAAAATCAAACTTATTATTACGTAAATCCAATTTGGTTAATTTTGAGGATTCCCATTTCGTAACCAAATCGGCAGGAATAGAATCAAAATTATTCTTGCTCAAATCTAAGGTCGTCAAACTGCTCAAATCGCCCAAATCCGTAGGCACAAGCCCTGTTAATTTATTACTATCCAATTTGAGAATTTCCAATTTGGTAAATGCCTTAAAACTCGGAATGCCCGTCAGACTATTGATGGAAAGGTCGATTTTCGTCAGTTCGGTCAAATCGTTAAATTCGGTAGAAACCGCCGATAAATTACCTGTTAGTCCTTTGCCTGATAGCTCGATTTTCGTAACTCGGTCATTCTCAAGGGTAACCCCATCCCAAGGACTCGCCACATCGGTAAGGCTTGCGGTAGTAAAAGTTGCCCAGCCTTGGGTTATCGTCCCCTTGCCTGTTGCGGAGATAAATGCCGATAAGCCAGCTACATCTTTGGTAGTATTTTCGTCTGCTGTAATTTTGAGAATTTTTTTGAGGTCAAAATCTTTCAATCGCTCAAGCCAGCCCCGATGTCCGGTGGGGTCAGTATCTGCAAGCCCCATTACCGCCATAAAGCTGCTCAAAACCAGCAACGTAGAAACAAAAAATTTACGTCCTTTCATAATTTATTTCGGATTCACACACAATATTTTCAGAGATTACTAAATCGTACTCCTTCGGACACTGATGCCCAACGGTGTTTTTGGATAAACGCAAAATCTGCATACAGATTATGTCAATATGACAAAGGATGTTGATTTTTTTGAGATGCTTTCACATCAATTCGCCATTTTTTACGCTCACCAACGATACAAAAGTAGAAGTTTAGACCTAAATTTTATCTTGTTTTTTAGTCAAAAATTACATTTTTGGTCTGCAAGACTTCACTTCCGAACCACGATGGGATAAAAAAAATTGCTTGGATAAAGTTCCAAACTCAATTGAGTTTTTGCCTCATTCATCACAAATCATCAAAACAGGGCGTTTTTTTCAAAAATATTTTTTTTTGATAAAAATAGTTGAAACACTTGCACTATATCAAAAAACCACTACCTTTGCACCCGCATCGGTGATACGATTCTCCTTTTGAATCCCCCAGGGGCGGAAGTCAGCAAGGGTAGAAAGTTGCAGACGTAGTCATCGGTGCTTTTTTTATGCCTTAAACTACGATGCAAGTAACCTTCAAAGAAGTAAATTTCACTTCCACATAATTTCATTTTTTTTTTAGCTCAAATCTTTCGCTCAAAATTCAGTAACGCCTCGTCTTTCCTGAATTGCACACATCAAAAAAGCCTCAAAAAATTTGATTCAAGTTGCAAAATACTTATATTTAGAAAATCAAACGTCATCATTCGGACAACAACACGGCAAAACAAATTATGATGCCTTCGGTTGTTTGGTATTCCTGATGACACCTCTCATACTTGATAAAACATTCATTATCAAAATATTAACACGAACCTTATGCCTAAAACATCTGAAAACACCCAAAGCCTAAATTATCACTTAGACCAAGTGATTTCGGGGCATCGAAAATTTGAAAATGTTTTCCAATCGGTTTCCAGAATGATTTTACACGATTCGTCCTTGATTGATAAAGCCATCGTCAATGGGCGTTCGACTTATGATTTTAAGATTTTTCGGGGAGGCAAAAAACACCTTGTCGGAATGTTTGAAGAACTCAATAGTTTTGTGTCTTATGTCAAGGATGCCGCCGAAAATGGCTCTTCGGCAGAAATGGCTTTCGTCCTGATTGGCGAACCGGGAAACGGCAAAACGTACTTTGTCGATTTTCTCAACAAATTGTATCGCGATTTTATTTCGCAACCCAAAAACCGCCGTTATACCTTCAAATTCAAGAACTTAGACCAAATCGGGGGCTACGGCAGAATCACACAAATTGAATCCCAGACCTTTGAAGACCCCATGGTTTTAGCCATGAATTTTTATGAAAATACCGACCAAAACCGTAAATTTCTGGCACAATTAGGCGCAACCGATACACAAATCGAAACGCTTTGGGAAAATTATCGCCCATTGGGGTCATGTTCGGAATATATTTTGGAGCAAATTCGCGCATATTGTAATGGCAATGACGACAAAATGCAAGATTTCTTAGAAATCATACCTGTTCCCATCAGCGAATCGCGCGGAACACTCACAGGAAAGTACGCTGCAAAGGATAAAATTACATCCTCCGCAGTGGACTTATTAGGCGAAGAATCCATTACCCGACTCCTGCACATCACCGATACGAATAATCCCTATCGCTTTGATTTGAGAAGAGGCGCACTCGCACGAGTGGCAGGCGGCGGAATCCATTTTGCCGATGAAATTTTTAAAAATAAAAAAGATTTAATTCAGGTCTATCTCGGTGTCATTCAGAACCGTACTATCGAAATGGAAGGCTTCAAATGGCCGCTCGATACCTTGATTATTGCTACCAGTAATAACGCCGAATTTGGGCGTTTTCTCGAAGAAAAAGAAGAAGCTCCCATCGTAGATAGATGTCGGATTACCTACATGGCACACAATACGAATTATAAATTACAACAAAAATTAACTGCTTTTTCGATTGGTAGCGTCCAAAAAACAACATTTACGGGCGAAAAATTACATATCGACCCCAACCTCAATTATGCACTTTCCGTAGCCGTTACCTTGAGTCGGATGCCTAATTCTGATAAATTAACGCCTGTCGAAATGATGAAATTGGCGGCAGGCGAAGTGGCAGGCGAAAAAAGTCTGAAGACCCTGAGCGAAGTCATTAATGACCTCAATACCGAGCCAGATGTTACCAAACGATTTGGACAAAAAGGACTGGGACACAGAAACTTAGGACGAGCAATTCAGATGATTCTCGAAAAACCCGAAACCCAAGAAGGCAACTGTATGTATGCTGGAGATGCCTTTCATGCCTTGTATTCGGTTATTTTGGATTATGTCAAAGACCCCAACAGTCGCACCAAATACCTGAATGATTTGAAAATTGCCAAATCGTTGCACCGCAAAAATGTCATGACTTCCATCTTTAATGCCTACATGGATAAGCCTGATGCCATCGAAAAAGACGTACTGAATTACGTCAATATGGTTATCGGCATGGATGCCAAAAATTTAGGCTCGGATAAAATCTGGACTTACAAAGACCCACAAACAGGCAAATTAATTCCCCTGAAAATTGACGAATCTTTTGTCGATAGTGTCGAAGAAAGAATGGGCTTGAAAAGTCGAGAACAAAAACTAAGTTATCGCACCACGATTTCTAAAATTTATGGTCAAAAAATGATGCAAGAACCGACCTATAACTTCATGGATAACAATGACTTAGTCAAAGCCGTTACCGATGTCCGACTCAAGTCGGATGTGGCGGGTGCAGGCAGTTTGGTCGGGGCATTATCCAACCGAACCAACAAAGAAAACCAAAAATTATATAACCGAATGCTCGAAACCATGGAGCGAGATTTGGGCTATTGCCGCACTTGCGCCCTGAAAACTATCGAATATTTCTGTACGCAAGATGATGCCAGTTAAATTTTATTTCGTATCATAAATTCTAAAAATGCCCTCCGATATTTGTCCGACAAAGATAATTTTCGGATAAATTCGGAGGGTCAGTTTTTCTGAATAATCTGGGTAAATTACGCTGATGTCAGAATCAGGACATTATCCATCAAAGTGCATATCAAATCTGTAAGTATGACAATTACCGACCCCACCAAATAAAACATTCATAAACTACTATCAAGACGGCTTATCTGTATTGTAATCTATTGTAAATCAAAAAGTTAACTCTAATTCGTATTGAATTTCTTACCTCAAATCCAGCCAAAGTATGCTCAAAAGTTATCTCCCGAATCGGAGTGTTAAAAATCCCCAATCTCTATTTTTTCAGACATTTTAGTTCCGAACTCTTTTAAAATTTGAACGGTTTTAAAATAAAAGGCACTTGACTTTTGGTCAGTGGGCTTGCATTTAATATATTTCCTTATGAAAATAAAACGTTATGCCGATAAATAGATGGACAACAGTCATTTAAGATTCAAACTTACGACTACTTCGTATTTAACTATATTCATTAAATTGCAATTTTTAAACTCCAATAATTCTATGAAACGAAATTATTTTTGGGTCTTCGTGTTGTGCTTTTGGCTAAGCACCTCGACCCAAGCCCAAAGTTACACCTTTCAGAAGTTGGCGACCCAAAACGCCGAACAAACCTACTTGCCAACTGCCGTGAAGCCCAGAATTTCTAACGATACGACCTTCACGATTTATGGAAATTGTAGCGTGCCGATGGTTTTTTATTTTGTCGATGGCACAGGCGAATATAATAACCTCTTCAATCCGCACCCAACGGGCGTTTATTTGAACCAAAAACATTTTAAATTTTATGCTGAACCGACCAAAAAGTACATCCAAAATGTAAGTAACTTTTTGGAAATTTACGAGATGAGTTTCATGGACAAAAATTACTTGGTTTTTATGAATTTTCGGGAAGATTGTTTGGGGTCAGGGTGTCGGTATCGATGCTATAATATTTTTGATGTTACTGACCCAAATCGTATTCTACAAACTTCATTTTCAAGTATTTATGAAGGGATTAATTCTTTTGGTGATTTCAATTCGGATGGCATTTTAGACTTTATACGTGCCGCACCCAAAATGCCCGATGGAGGCGATGCCACCCGCAAAGATAATTATTATATCTTAACGGCTTATACGTTTCATGAAGGCAAAACTGTCGAACTTAAAAACGATAAAGCACAAGAATATTACTTATGGGTGGATGGCGATGAAGAACTTCATAAATTTACAATTTTTCAGCAAGATTGGATGTTCCCCGTAAAGAGCAAAGACGGCGAAGTCCTCGAATCAACCTCGTTTCGTCCGCCTTATATTTCTTTCGACCCCAGCGAACGTCATATGTTCAATTCGGAAGGCTTGATGATTGAGAAAAAAAGTTGGGCATTGAGAATTGGGAAATTTTCCGATTTGGAAGGCGCACAAAATTTCGTCAAAGAAATGGAAAACCGCAGGCACGGCGATATTTTTATTATGGCTGACCAATATGGCGGCGATATTATTTTTGAAGTCCTGTTTGGAAATTATGACGACAAAGATACCGCCACGCTCATGCAGGATTCGCTCGGTAAATTGTACAATATCAAAGCCGAATTTAAAGACCTGAACGCTCGTTTTTAGGTCATTTATTGATGCTGTTGCTTGTGTCCCCCCACAAGCAACTTTTTTTTTTGAGGCTCATCAGGCTGTTTTTTGAAAAAATCGTATTTATATTGCGAGTCAGTTGTTTTGACAACTATTAAATTCATAAAACACAAAATACCATGACACCTTCTGATTTTATACCGTTTGAACCCCAGCAATTTAGTCCGTCCGAAATGTTAGCCCGTTCTGTGGCGTACTATGATTACATGAATCGTCGCCGGTCTTTGCGAGAATTTTCGGATAAGCCCGTTGCCCAAGAAGTGATTGAACATATTTTGATGACTGCCTCGACTGCGCCTTCGGGAGCGCACAAACAGCCTTGGACTTTTTGCGCCATTTCATCGCCCGAACTCAAAAAACAGATTCGGGAAGCGGCTGAAAAAGAGGAGTTTGAGAATTATCATGGCAGGATGTCTGAGGAGTGGCTCGAAGACTTGGCGATTTTTGAAACCAACGAACATAAACCATTTTTGGAGATTGCCCCTTGGCTGATTGTAGTTTGTCGGCGAATTTATGAGCAAGAAGAAGGCAAAAAACACCACAATTATTACGTAACCGAATCGGTGGGTTTGGCGACAGGATTTTTACTCACGGCGATTCATCATGCCGGATTAGTGGCTTTGACACACACGCCCAGCCCCATGAATTTTTTGACCAAAATCCTGAATCGCCCCCAAAATGAAAAGCCATTTTTGTTGATTCCTGTGGGCTATCCTGCTGAAAATGCGAAAGTTCCGAACTTAATCAGAAAATCTGCTACCCAAGTGATTCAATATTATTAAGTTCCCAAATCTTACCGAAGGTCGGTTTTATGCTTGCACCTTCGGTAAATGTTTTGAACTAAAAAATCTATGCCCAAATCGGACTTTTCCTATTTTTTTACTTTACTTTTGCTCCGTTTGGAATATCAATTACATAACCCACACAAACGCAAAGACATTATACTGCTTATGACAAGACGCTTACCAAAAATGTTGTTTTTCGAGTTTTTCGCTCAAAATGGAATCGTTTATCAAGTTTTTGTATCAATTTTCAACGACTTGGGGCTTTCCTGAAGTCTTGGGTTTGAGAATATGAAACTTAAATGAAGCGTTTTGTATTTTTCCAATAAAAAACTACATTTGTTAAAGTCGTAAAATCGCTTAGGCGCATGAAATTTCGTGCCATCAATCAAGCGAAAGCTAATAGTTTGTTTAAATCCTATGCTTACGAAAAATATTGTAAAAACGCTCTCGGCTCTCACAGTCTTTGGGGCGATAATCCTGTTGGGTTCGTTGTCTTCTGCCGAACCTGAACGCATCAAGCAACAAGATATTGACCTATTACTCAAGAAGTTACATCCTTCGCCACCCGATAGCGCAGGCGAAGATACTACCAAAAACAAGAAACCGCTCTGGAAGCCTTTTACGCAAGGCGACCGCCAAGGCGACCCCTACGGCAAATACGGAACTTCACAAGGTTCATCACCCTTGAAATTGGGCTATCCCTCTAATTATCAGTATGATATAACGCCAAATATGGGCGGAAAATTGATATTATCCGAAAGGATAGGCAATTTTGATTTTCGTCCCTCGTCCCAGATTTCGTTGGTGGATTATAACCAAATTTTGCTCGAAAAACAACAAAAAGATTATTGGAATATGCTCAGCGGAGGTGGCAAAGATGGAGCCGTCAGTTCGGGTGGAATTTTGCCCCCAATTAAAGTGCCAAAGTTTTTGGAGGGATTCTTGGGAAGCGATGAAATTAATATTCAACCGCAGGGAAATATTACCTTAGATTTTGGCGGAAAATGGCAACGCAACTGGAATCCGTCTATCCCGATTGCACAACAGCGCATCGGCGGACTGCATTTTGACCAACAAATTAGCCTGAATTTGGTGGGCAATATCGGTGAATTTATCCCCGTAAATATTAATTGGGATACGAAAAACACCTTTCAATTTGAAAATTTATTCAAAATCGGGTACGAAGCCAACGAAGAAGACATCTTGCAGGAATTAAAATTCGGCAATGTCAGCCTGACCACGAGCAATAGCTTGATTTCGGGTTCACAAAATTTGATGGGCATTCAGTCCCGTTTGCGATTCGGAAAATTATGGATTAATACGGTGGTTTCCAGTCAGCGTGGCACGACCGAAACGATGGTCGTCAGAGGCGGTGCGAAAGGACGTGAATTTGAACTTCGGGCTGACCAATATGAATACAATCAACATTTTTTCTTAGCGGATTTTTTCCGAAATCTCTATGAAAATGCCCTACGAACTTCGCCTGTTATTACGTCTGGCGTGGTCATTAATCGGGTGGAAGTTTATGTTACGAACCGAAATAATAACACCCAAACACTTCGTAATGTCTTGGCAATGATGGACTTAGGGGAAGGAAATCCATATCGTACCAATAATACTTTTATTGGGCAAGGAAATGCTGGAGTTGCCTCTAATGATGCCAATGATTTATTTACCAATATGAGAAGTGATAGTACCTTGCGGGATGTCAATGAAGTAGGCAAAATTTTGGAAAATACCAGTTATGGACTTGAAAAAGGAACAGACTATGAAGTCTTGCGAAGTGCCAGAAAATTGAGCGAGCAGGAATATACATTTCATCGAAATTTGGGCTATATTTCGCTCAAAACACCGATTCGGAACGATGAAATTGTGGCAGTTTCTTTTGAATTTACTTACAACGGAAAGGTATATAAAGTAGGTGAAATGACCGAAAATTATCAGGGATACAGGGATTCGGATGCGATTTTATTGAAAATGCTCAAGCCCTCCACGATTCGGACAGATTTGCCGACATGGGACTTGATGATGAAAAATATTTATTCCCTGAATACCAATCAGTTAGCACGAAATAATTTTCAATTACGCGTCATTTATCGGGATGATGCCACAGGAATTGATAACCCGAATTTGCAAGAAGGCATCAAAACGGCAAATGTACCATTGGTGCAGATTTTTGGTTTTGATTTGTTAAATCCGAACAATGACCCCCAACCCGATGGCAATTTTGATTTTGTGGACGGACTGACCATAGACGCACAAAACGGACGGATTATTTTCCCACGTCTTGAGCCTTTCGGAACATTTATGCAAAGTCAGTTTGACCCACAAACCGAATTACAGCTCATTAATAAATATGTTTTTGACGAATTATATCGGCGGACACAAGCTGACGCTCAATTACTTACGAGCAAAAGCAAATATTTTTTGAAAGGAAGTTATCAAGCCACCACCTCGAACCAAATCCAATTACCGGGCATTAATATTTCGCCCAGTTCGGTTTCGGTGCGGGCGGGCAGCACGGTACTTTCGGAAGGTTCGGATTATACGGTTGATTATTCTTTTGGACGAGTTACGATACTGAATCAAGGCGTTTTGAGTTCGGGCAAAGACATTATTATTCAGTACGAACGGGCGGATTTGTTTAATTTTCAGACCCGAAATTTGTACGGATTTGATGCCGAATATCGCCTGAATAAAAATATGCGATTTACGAGTACTTTATTACATCTGAACGAACGTCCCAATATTACTCGTTTGAGTATCGGCAATGAGCCTACACGAAACACCATGTGGGGTTTTGGTATGGATTATCAATCCGAATCGGGATTTATTACTCGTTTGATTGATAAAATTCCGGGCGTAAATACCAAATCGCCTTCAAATATTACCTTCAAAGGTGAATTTGCACAAATTATTCCGGGTACGAATCGCATGATTAAAAAAGACGACGGCACATCGTATATTGATGATTTTGAAGGCGCAGAAATCCCGTATGACTTGACCCGACAGCCCCTAAACTGGAGCTTGGGAAGTACGCCGATGCAATTCCGAAGTAATACGTTGGAAAATGATTTGGCTTTTAATTATAAACGTGCAAAAATGGCGTGGTACACCATTGATAATACGGTTTTTAATCCCGGACAAACCGCAGGATTGGGAAGCCGAACGCCTGCCAATATCACCCCAACTACGCAATCGAATCATTATGTACGGGCGATTGGATTTGATGAAATTTTTAGGGGACGAGACCCCGGTTTGATTAATCAACCCGAACAGGCATTTAATCTCGCTTATTTTCCCGAAGAACGAGGAATGTATAATTATAACCTGAATCTTACAAACGAAGGATTATTACAAAACCCGCGCGAAAATTTTGGCGCAGTAACACGAGCGATTACGTATGATACTGATTTTGATAATATTAATGTCCAATACATCGAGTTTTGGCTGCTTGACCCCTTCATCGAAGGCTCGAACGGCGAAATTATTACCAAAGTAAACGGACGAGAATCCCGCCAAAATAACACCACAGGCGGCGAATTATATTTCAATTTGGGTAATATTTCCGAAGATATTATTCCTGACGGAAGGCATGGATTCGAGAATGGCTTGCCACCCGATGAGAACGTAACGGATACCACCCGAACGCCTTACGGCATCGTAACGACACGGCAATTTTTGACCAATGCCTTTGATGCCAACGAAGGCGGACAAGTGCGGCAAGATGTCGGGTATGATGGCTTGAGCGATGAACAAGAAAAAGAATTTTTTGCCGATTATTTGAGCCAGATTCGAGGAAAAGTATCAGGCGAGGTACTTTCTGCCATCGAAAATGACCCTTCAAACGATAATTTTCAATTTTATTTGGGCGATAAGCAAGACCAAGAAGATTTGTTAGTCATTGATAGATACAAGGCGTTCAATGGGTCGGAAAAAAATTCGCCCCTCAATTCGGTGGAATCCTCTACCAATCAGCCCAATAACGAGGACTTAAATCAAGATAATACGCTGAATGATTTGGATGGTTATTATGAATACAAAGTGGATTTGAACCCCGATTTGGATTTAGACCACAAATACATTGTCAATAAAGTAACGCTCAATAAAAATGGTGATGACGTAAATTGGTATCAATTTCGGATTCCGATTCGAGAATTTGACCGCAAAATCGGGGCAATTGAAGACTTCAAAACGATTCGATTTATTCGGATGTATATGACCAACTGGCAACAACCTGTGGTCTTGCGAATGGTTGGTTTTCAGTTTGTTGGCACGCAATGGCGACCCTTCATCGGCGACCTTCGGGAACCTGGATTGAATATGCCCACCGAACCCTACGACCCACAATTCAATGTTTCTTCGATTGATATTGAGTCCAATGGCGTGGATGCGGGCGGTCCTTACGATTTGCCGTGTGGTTTTGTTCGTGATATTGATGTGGCTTCGGGAACAAATGCCCGCCGAAATGAGCAATCTATTCAGTTGTGTGTCAATCGGTTAAAAGACCGTGATACGCGCGCCATTTTCAAGAACGTAACCTTAGATTTGATTAATTATGAACGCCTCAGGTTATTTTTGCACGCCTCAAGCGATGATGCGCTGGATGGCGAAATGACCGCTTTCCTGCGGATGGGAACGGATTTTAAGGAAAATTATTACGAAATCGAAGTGCCGTTGGTCATGAGTCCTGACGGAGCTATTGCCTGCGAAGAAATTTGGCCTACGGAAAACGAAATCAATATTCCGCTTGCCGAATTAGTGCAAATTAAAAAAGAACGAAATCAAGAAAATTTATCTCTAAAAGTGCCGTATATCTCTTCGATTGACCAATTCAAAATTACGATTGTCGGAAATCCTGATTTGAGCAATATCCAAACCATGATGATTGGGGTGCGAAATCCCGAATCTAACGATAGACTTGCCAAGTCGGTTTGTGTGTGGGCAAACGAATTGCGTGTAACGGGTTTTAATAAACAATCTGGCTGGGCTGCCAATGCCCAATTAAATATGCAACTGGCTGATTTAGCGAGTCTTAGTGCGGCGGTGCGATATTCTACGCCTTTCTTTGGAGGCATTCAGGATAAAATTTCGCAACGCACACGGGCGCACGACCTGAGTTACGATATTTCATCAAATATTCAATTAGATAAAATATTCTTACATAAGTTAGGTTTTAGCTTGCCAATGTACGTGAGCTATGAACGAAATACCTCTACGCCGTATTTTAATCCGCTCGACCCTGATATGCCTTTGAGCGAAGCGGACGGCACATTTCCTGCCACCAAAGAAGTCGAAAATTTTACAACATTAGTACAGGATGATATGATTCGGAGAAGTATTAATTTTACGAATGTCAAAAAAATGCGCGTCAGAAAAGGCGGAAAAACCATGCCTTGGAGCATTGAAAATTTTACACTAAATTACTCATTTACAGATACAAGAGCGCAAGATATTCGGACACACGAATATTATTTACGACACATCCGATATGGCTTGGCATATAGTTTTACGAATCCGCTCAAACCTATCGAGCCGTTCAAAAATTCGATTGCTTTAGATGCACCTTATTTGAAATTTCTAAAGCAATTTAATTTCAATCCGCTACCAAGTAATCTGACCATTCGGGGCGATATTGACCGCCGTTATGTCAAGACACAATTACGAAATGCCACGTTAGAAACCTTCGGAATTTTGCCGATGTTTGAAAAATCTTATACTTTTGACCGAAATTATAACGTGCGTTGGGCATTAACCAAAAATTTGGGTATTGATTATAATGCCAAAGCATTTGCCATTATTGACGAACCAGCGGGCGCAATCGACACACAAGAAAAACGGGATTCCGTCCGAACGAATCTCCAAAATTTGGGGCGAATCAAGAATTTTGACCACACGATTGCCGTAAATTATAAACTTCCTTTTGAGTTCATTCCACTCACCGATTGGATACGAGGTGATATTAAATATTCGGCAGGCTATATCTGGACGGCAGGCGCATTGGGCGTGGCGGATTCCTTAGGCAATACGGCACAAAATAATAATAATCTGACCGTAACGGGACAGCTTGATTTTCAGCGACTTTATAACAAAAGTGCCTTTCTGAAAAGTATTAATAATCCCCAAAAAGGCAAAAATCCGCCAGTCGCTGGCGAAGCACGAAAAAGACGCATCGAAGCCCGTATCAACCTGAAAAACAATAAATTAGCAAGCCAAAAACAACGCTTCGAGCAACAAACACAAGCCGCCAAAAAAGATACACTTTATGCCTCGAAACGAGCCTATAAACGGCACGGCGAAAAATTGGACAAAATTGATGAAAAAATTGCCAAATTAGACGATAAACTTACTATCATGATTTCGGAGCGAAAATTGCGAAATATTGATTCGGCAAAAGTCAAATTGGAACGCAAAAAATTGCGCCGCATCGAAAAATTTGAAGCCAAACGCCAAAAAAGAAAACGTGCCGATAGTTTGCGTTTCATTCAGTCGGAAACCGATAGTTTGGTGAATAAAGAAGCACTCAAATTCAATCGTAAAGCCGAAAAAACACAGCAGAAAATTGAGCAACTTCAGGAAACGCTCCAGGAAGTTGCCCGAAATGTCAAGGAACGACAATTAGCCCAAAAATCTGCCGAAAAACAAGGCAACGACATGACCCGAAATCTGGTCGGGGTGCTGATGATGGTCAAGAAAATTAACTTTAATTATACGGCACAAAACGGCACGATTTTACCGGGACTTCTGACCTCGCCTCGTTATTTGGGCATGGACGAAAATTTTGAAAGTCCGGGCTGGGGATTTGTTTTCGGTAGTCAAGACCCTGTGGTCAAGGAACGGGCTGCGCTCAATGGTTGGTTGGGACGAAGTTCGGTGTTGAATAATCCCTTTTTGCAAAACCGCACGCAGACCGTGAGTATGCGGGCGACTGTCGAGCCACTCAAGGATTTCAAATTACAAATCGAAGCCAAGAAATCGGTTTCGGGCAATTATTCGGAAATTTTCCGATACAATGCGGACGAAAATACGTTCGTTTCCGAATCGCCCATCCGAAACGGTGCGTATAAAATTTCTTTTATCGGAATTTCTACCCTATTTAAGCGGGATAATGCCTCGAATAATTCGCCAATTTTTGATGATTTTATTGCACATCGAAACATTATCAAACGCCGTTTGGATGCCAACAGCACCGTAGGCGAATTTGACCAAAATGCCCAAGACGTATTAATTCCAGCTTTTTTGGCGGCATATAGTGGCAGAGAACCCGAAAGCCAAAATCTGAATGCCTTTCCGAATTTGCCGTTACCAAACTGGCAATTGACCTATAACGGGTTATCCAAAATAAAAGCCCTGAAAGAAATTTTCCGTACCATCCAGATTCAGCACGGATACGCTTCGGAATATAATGTCGGAAATTACGCATCGTCCATGCTTTATGGCTATGACTATTTGAGTTTTAATCTTTCGGAACAAAACATTCCGCAAGCCAACGCCATCGACCCCACCACGCAAGCCCTGGCTCCTGTTTTTATCATGAGTCAAATCACGATGAGTGAGCGATTTTCGCCTTTAGTTGGCGTGCGTGTGCGAACGGCAAACAATTTGGACATTACCACCAAAGTAAATATGCAACGCGATGTTGCGCTGAACCTGTCCAATGCACAAGTTACGGAACTAAAAAACACGGATTTTACGCTTGATTTTGGCTGGACAAAAGCGGGCTTTAAAGTGCCATTTCGTATCGGAGGAAAACAGCACGTCCTGAAAAATGATTTGACCGCCCGAATTGCGATGACTTTCCGAGATACCAAAACGGCTCAACGCAAAATTACTGAAACAGACCAACAAAGCACCACCGTAACGGCTGGGAATCAGAATCTTCAGATAAAACCTACGGTGTCTTATGTGGTCAATGAAAAGCTAAATATTCAATTTTATTTTGACCGTTCGGTCAATACTCCGCGCGTCCAAAATACGTTCAACCGGGCAAATACTGCTTTCGGAATGCAGTTGCGCTGGAGCTTATAATCATTTGAAAACATATTAAAAATCAAATCGTTATAGGGCTTAAATTACTGATTATCAATATAAGAGATTGTTTAAATTTAGACCTACCAAGTCTTTAAGGCTTGGTAGGTCTTGTACTTAGAGGTTGTTTAGATTGATAGTTTTCTGACCATCTTGATAAACATATTTACTTGCCTTGAGATGTTTTGTGCAGGTTACTTTCTTTCCATGAAAGGATATTTATAATCGGTTGGCGATACGAATGTTTCCTTGATAGTTCGTGCCGAAACCCAGCGCAATAGGTTCATCATTGCGCCCGCTTTGTCGTTTGTCCCCGAACCTCGTGCGCCTCCGAAAGGCTGTTGCCCAACGACCGCTCCTGTGGGCTTATCGTTAATATAAAAATTACCTGCGGCATTTTCTAATTTTTTGTAAGCCAAATCAATCGCATACCTATCTTGGGCAAAAATTGACCCCGTGAGGGCATAGGGCGAAGTTTCATCAACTAATCGCAAGGTTTCTTCGTACCGATTTTCATCATACACATAAAGCGTCAGGACGGGACCGAAGAGTTCTTCTTGCATGGTCGTGTACATGGGGTCTTCGACTTTCAGGACGGTAGGCTGAATATAATAACCTTCTGATTTATCGTAAGTTCCGCCTGCAACAATTTCAATGCCATCGGCTTTGGCTTGGTCGATATAAGCCGTAATTTTATCGAACGATTTTTCATCAATAACGGCATTGACAAAATTGGTAAAATCTTCGGGCGTACCCGTTTTGATTTCTGCCAAATCCGCCAACATATAGGCTTTGACTTGTTCCCACAAATTGGCGGGAATATAAGCCCGTGAAGCCGCCGAGCATTTTTGTCCCTGAAACTCAAAAGCTCCTCGTATTAAGGCAGTTGCCAAGGCTTTGGCATCCGCCGAGTGATGCGCCATGACAAAATCCTTGCCGCCTGTTTCGCCTACAATTCGGGGATACGTTCGGTATTTGTGGATATTTTCGCCGATGGTTTTCCAAAGGTGTTGAAATACGCCCGTGCTTCCCGTAAAATGCAAACCCGCAAAATCAGGATGCTCAAAAATGACTTCGCCTGCATCAGGACCCTGCACGAACACCAGATTAATAACCCCATCAGGAACACCCGCCTCGCGGAAAACTTCCATCAAAACATACGCCGAATACACTTGCGTATCGGCTGGTTTCCAGACCACCGTATTGCCCATCAAGGCGGGCGCAGTAGGCAAATTGCCGGCGATTGCCGTAAAATTAAAAGGCGTAATCGCAAATACAAATCCCTCTAAAGGTCTGTAATCCAAACGATTCCAGATGCCCGAAGCCGATTGCGGCTGCTCGGAATAGATTTGGGTCATGTAGTGTACATTGAAGCGCAAAAAGTCAATAATTTCGCAAGCCGAATCAATCTCCGCCTGATAAATATTTTTGGATTGTGCCAGCATGGTTGCCGCATTGATTTTGGCGCGATATTTTGTGGCGAGCAAATCGGCAGCCTTCAAAAAAATCGAGGCGCGATGCTCCCACGAGAGCGCATTCCAGTCTTCTTTGGCGTTCATTGCCGCCGTAATTGCCTGCTGGACATGGGTTTTATCGCCTCGATGAAAATGCCCTAATGTATGTTGATGTTCATAAGGCGGTGCCATCCGTATGGTGGTGTCAGTGCGGACTTCCTCACCCCCAATAACCATCGGAATATCAAGCATTTGACTTTTCATTTGTGCCAAAGTTTGCTTAAATTCTGTTTTTTCGGGCGAACCCTCTCGATACGCTTTGATTGGCTCGTTGGTCGGAGTAGGGACTTTAAAGAATCCTTTTGTCATTTATTTTTCTTGTTTAATGGTTTTACGATTTGACCTCTTTGGCATAAAAGTAGAAAACTTTTGGCGAGCAGGCAAATTTAATCACTCATTTAGCGAATTTTCGCTACAAGATTAAATAAACCACATTTTAATCTGCCCACCATTTTCGCTCATGCGGAGATTTTACCTCAAATTATATCAAACAAATCCCGCACGCCAATCTGTCGGTTCTTGATGAATCCTTCGCCATACGCAACGCGAATTGCTTGCCCAAATTCACGGTCTCTGCCTTCCAAAAAATGAAAAAAATCAGGCGTAGAAATAAACGTCTGATTGCCCTGTTGGTCGGTCGGGTTTTCAGGATTAAAAAACTGGGTTTTGTATGCCAAAATCGCCTGCACTTTTTGGGGGCGATAATCCGAAATATCCACCACAAAATCAGGTTCTAAATAATTACTCTGAATCGCATGAAACAAATGTTTGGGTCGATGCGGCTCTTGTAATTTACCTTCAAATTGGGTTTCAATTTTAATTAAACCCGCTAAAAATGTGGCACTTACGACAAGTTCCGCACCACGCCCATGGTCGGGGTGTCGGTCTTGGGGCGCATTGGTCAAGATGATTTCGGGCTGATACTTGCGGATGCGTTTGAGGATTTCGAGTTGATGTGTTTCGTCATTCCGAAAAAAACCATCTCGAAACCCCAAATTTTCACGAGCCGATAGCCCCAAAATCTGACTCGAAATCGCCGCTTCTTCGGCACGAGTTTGGGCTGTGCCGCGCGTGCCTAATTCGCCTGCCGTCAAATCTACGATGCCTACTTTTTTGCCTTGCGCTACGTGCCGTATGATTGTTCCAGAACAACACAATTCGGCATCATCAGGATGCGCCATGATGACCAATATATCTAATTTCATATCCTATCAAATTTTGTTCATGTAAGGTTACTTGGTGCAGAAATTCACAAAAAAACCGAATCAAGTTCGGAATGAAATTCATGTCTTGATTCGGTTCAGGGTTCGTGTAAGGTCAAAAAGAATTAGGCGGGTTGTTTGGCAATAAATCCTTCCAAAGATTTCAGGTTCATTTTGCCTGAATAATAGGCTTTCCCGAAAATGACCGCCCAAACGCCCACATCTTCTAAGGCTTTGATATCATCCAGACTCGAAACGCCACCGCCCGCCATGATTTTGAGGTCAGGAAAACGTTTGGTGAGCGTTTTGTATAATTCTACGTTAGGTCCTTCTAATGCGCCCGATTTTTGAACATCCGAACATTTGAGATACAACAAACTGCGGTCATAAAAAGATTCGATAAAATCCAGCAGGTCGATTTCGGAAGCCTTTTCTTGTCCACGAATCATCAGTTTATCTCCAAAAGCATCCGCACTCAAGATAATGCGTTCTCGCCCATAAGACATCATCCAACTGAAAAATAATTCGCGATTTGTAGCGGCAACACTCCCAACATTGATGATTTTTGCGCCATATTCAAAGGATTTGGTAATATCGCCATCCGTTTCGATACCGCCCCCAAAATCAATGGTCAGATTCGTATAATTGGCAATCAGTTCGAGCGTATCATAATTGGCAACGCTGCGGCGGCGAGAACCATCCAAATCCACCAAATGTAGATAATGTAAGCCATGCTCCTCGAATCGCATCGCCGCTTCCAAAGGAGTTTCTTCATAAATGGTCAAGTCATTGTAATTGCCCCGTGCGATACGGATACTTTTACCGTTCATGACCGTCAAAGAAGGAATGAGTTCAATCATAGTATTAACAGGTTAATGATATTTGTTCTGTGATGAAATTACCGTTTTCGTGTTTTTTGCAAGCATTTTGAGTACTCAATCAATGAGTATCAAGAAATTAAATTCGGACGTGAGTTTTACGCCATGAACTTACACCTCTACCTCCAAATTTACCGAAAAAAAAACAAAAACTATAATTTTTGGGCAAGGCTTTCTTATGAAACTCATATTTTCATGATTTAAATATTTAATTATAAAACATAAAACATTGTTAATCAATAAGTTATGATGTGCCTATCTCGTTGATTTCAATTTTTTTGATAAATAATTCATAATTCTAACCGTAGAAATACTGAAAATCAGCACACCATAAAAAAAGTCGCCAAAACATGAAAAGCCCTTTCTAAATTGAAAATATTTTGAGTAGCTTTAGGTTTTAATGTCCCAATCAGTTTATGAATTAGTATCAAACATTGAAACGATGTAATTATTTGATAATCAATGAGTTATATTCAAATCAAATAAAGAACTACATCTGCCTCAACACTTTTTTATGAAAGATAATGTAGGGCTACTATTCTTCGCTACAAGCCCCAAATTTTGAACATATTGTACAAACCATGAAAATTTATACCGAAGAAATTTTATTGCATATCCTAAAAAAACCCAGACAAATCACAGGAGAAGGCATTTATCTTAAAGTCCAATCAGCAAAAGAAATTATTGAAATTTATGATAAAGTCAAAACAGGCAAAATCAGCGGGGTGCGGGTTTATTATTTTGAACCTGCGGATTATCCGAAAATTATATCCGATTTCAAACGCAATTTTGAGGTCATTGAGGCGGCGGGCGGCATCGTAAAAAAAGACGATAACATTCTGTTTATCAAACGATTACAAAAATGGGATTTCCCCAAAGGAAAACTCGAAAAAGGCGAAAAAAAACGCTTTTGTGCCATCCGCGAAGTCCAAGAAGAATGTGGCGTGCGGGTCGAAATTACCTATAAAATCGGCGTAACGTGGCATACATTTTTGAGGTCAGGAAAAAATCGACTCAAAAAAACACACTGGTACGCCATGAATTGTCTGGACGATGCACAAATGCAACCCCAACAACAGGAGGACATCACCGAAGTGCGCTGGTTTGAGAAAAACCAAACACGCATGGCACTAAATAACACGTACAATACGATTCGGAAAATTTATCGGAAATATTTGGAAAAAGAAACGATAGAAAAACAAAACTTGCCGAATGATTATTCAAAATAAATGACAATATTATTTATTTTTTAATAAAAAATTACATGAATTTGCAATTTTTATTTTTGTCAAAATTTAAAATTAAATCATCAAATCCATGAACCACATCAATCCTGATAATCCGAGATATACCGAGCAGTTCAGGCGTTTATTAGCCATCATGAACGACCTGCGAGAAAAATGCCCTTGGGACAAAACACAAACCATGCAATCAATTCGGTATCTTTCGATTGAAGAGGTGTACGAATTATCGGATGCCATCTTAAACTCTGATTTACAGGAAGTTAAAAAAGAATTAGGCGATATGCTTTTGCACGTAGTATTTTATGCCAAAATTGCTTCTGAAACACAAGATTTTGACATTGGCGATGTCTTGGAAGGCATTTGCGATAAATTAATTCGGCGACATCCGCATATTTATGGCGATACAAAAACTGACAATCCGGACGAAGTAAAACGAAATTGGGAAAAAATAAAATTAGCCGAAAAAGAGGGAAATCAAACCGTATTGGGCGGCGTGCCAAAATCCTTGCCAGCTTTAATCAAGGCGCAACGCATCCAAGAAAAAGCACGGGGAGTAGGGTTCGATTGGGAGCATAAAAATCAAGTATGGGAAAAAGTCGAAGAAGAAATCCGTGAATTACAGCACGAATTAAACCCTGATAATCAACAAGTTCATCAAGAAAAAATCGAAGCTGAATTTGGAGATTTACTTTTCGCACTCATTAATTATGCTCGATTTATTGGAGTAAATCCCGAAACGGCACTCGAAAAAACAAATCTTAAATTCATTAAAAGATTTAATTATATCGAAGTCCAAAGCCAAAAAGATGGTAAAACTTGGGACGACATGAGCCTCGCCGAAATGGATGTCTATTGGGAAAATGCCAAAAAATTAGGCTAAAATAAATCAAAAATCATATTTTCTTACATTTATAATTTTAGTTATAATCCATAAAAAAAACTCGTTGCACTTGCCGTACTATACGAGTTTTTTATCCGTCTTTTATGTCGTGAT
>CAZNYR010000050.1:0-9329 GCA_964577275.1 uncultured Cytophagales bacterium
CCCTGATTTTGACCTTTTTGATTGCCGAGGCGGGTATTCTGGTCGGTGATTTGAATGTCGTGGCTCGATTGGTTTCGATGTTTTATTTGGCAGCTTACGGCTTCATCAATTTATCATGTGCTTTAGAAAGTTGGGCAAGTTCAGATTTTCGTCCAACCTTCAAAATTCCGAATGCCATCAGTATTATCGGTGCGATTTCGACCTTTTTTGTCATGGTTTTTCTTGATTTGCCTTTTATGATTGCCGCTTCGGTCATTATTGGGCTGATTTTCTTTTATCTGACCAAACGACAATTATCCTTAGGTTTTGGTGATATTTGGCAAGGAGTCTGGAGTTCGGTCATTCGCAGAGGCTTGCATGATATGGTACAAAACGAAACCCAAGAGCGTAACTGGCGACCCAATATCATTCTGTTTAGTGGCGCAAAAACGACCCGTCCATATCTGACAGCATTCGGAAAAGTATTGATAGGGCGATTAGGCTTCCTGACTGCTTTTCAGCTCATCGAAGAAAAAGACGGCAATCGCATCCTGCCCAAATCTCGACAACTCATCGCCACCCCCGATGAGGATATGGTGGGCGTGTTTTTTCGCCGTCAATATTGCCAATCTATCTATGAAGGCATCGAAAACATTGCCCGAAGTTATGGCTTTTCGGGTATCGAACCCAATACCATTCTGATGGGCTGGGGCGGAAAAGGCACAAAAAACCCCGTCCGTTTTGCCCAATCGGTTGCCTCTATGATTTATCTGGATTATAATGTCTTATTGCTCGATTATCACCCCACAAAAAAATTTGGCGAAAATGCAACGATTGATATTTGGTGGCGTGGAGCGGGCGGAAATGCGTATTTGATGCTCATGCTCCTAAAATTTATCCTCTCCGCTGATGAATGGCGAAAAGCAAATGTGCGGATTTTGATTGCCAATCATGATAATTTGAGACGACACGAACTACACAGAAACTGCGAAGCATTACGAGAGGAAATGCGTATCGAAGCCCAAATCATCATCATTAATAATGAGGTCGAAAAGCGTCCGTTTGACCAAATCATTAAAGACCAATCCGAGCATACCGATTTGGTCATTCTCGGAATGCCACCCATTATTCGAGATAAAGAATTACTCTTTATTGATAGAACCAATGCCCTGATTGAGAGCATCGGAACGAGTGTGATGCTGGTCAAAGAATCATCCTATTTCTCGAAGGCGGTGGGCGCAAGCGAAACACCAATCCTGCTACAACCTACTTATAATCAAGAGATTAAACTCAAAAAAATTACCCAAAAACCGCCTCTTATTTTACCTAAAGTCCATACGCCTACGCATCCCGATTTGGCGAATTTGGTGGCAGAGAGCAACCTCAAGATTCGCCAAATTATTGAGGATTACGCCCAAAATTATGCCCAAAAAATATACGAAATGACGACGGCTTATACGCTTTCGGTTCAACAATTAATTGACACGCAATTTGAAAAAGTAGCTGCGCTCAAAACTCAAAAAAATAGCCCACATCAGACGCAAGCCTTAGCCAAAATTCAGGTCGAATTTTTGCAAAATGCCGTGCAAAAAGCAAACGAGGCACAAGCCATCTTGAGCAAAAAAGAACAATGTCTTAGCGATGGAAACATATTTTTGAAAGAAAAAACCAAAGCACTTTTGGAGCAAACACCCGAAGGAATTTTCTTGGATTTTGAACCTGAATTTTTCCATCAACATCCTGAACGTAAAAAATTATTAGCCTATTTTTCAATACATAATCAACTCAATATCAATATCTTACATAAAAAAGCGCGCTACAAACTAAAATATCGAAAATTACTGCATTATTATCTCAAGGTGCATGGCGAACGGCTCATATTTGAAAATTATCGCCTGCTGGAAAATACGGCACTTAGCCATACAAATAGTATTCAACGCCTGCTCGAAACGGTCGCCAATAGCCTCGAATCGATGGAAGCACGGGCGCAAGATGCGGACTTGGAGCAAATGGTAAATTCACAAAAAGAAAAACTCGATATGTTGGTAGAAAAAGTATTGGATACACAATTTAACGGGGAATTTTATAAAAATCAGTGGCTCAAAAATATTATCGAACAGCTCAATTTGATGGTGTCAGATATGGATAAGATGAATATCAATCAACGATTACAAACTGACCTAAAAATTACAAAATCTGACTATAAATACACCGAAAATTTACAAAATTTACCGCACTTATGGGCTGATAATCAAGGTTATATGATACAAGTGATGACGGCGAATACACAAATTTTGTTGTATCGAAAACAACTTCGGATGTTGCTTCAGAAATTGATGTCAGAATTTGATACCGCACTTGAAAATCATATTTTGCAACCACTCCACGATTTAGAAAGTCACCTGGATTTGATTTCGGGACAAGAAAATGCCCAAATCCATGCCGAATTGATGCCACAGCACTTCAGAACAACAGTTTCTGTACGGGATGAGGTCAAAAGATTTTTGGTCGAAGCTGAAAAATTAGCTCAAAATGCACCCAAATTGATTCAAATTATGACTGAAGATTCGATGACCAAATTAGGCTTTGAGCAAAAAGAGAACATCGAAACTGTCGAAATTTCTTTGCAACAACTATTTGATTATCTGATAGATACGAATTTTGGACAACAACTTTCACAGTATGAACGCCAACTGACCGAGCGTTTTCAGATGGCAAAAAATGCCGTGCAAGATATTCGATGGCTCTTAGCATTTAGTCTGGAGCGCGAAGAAACCCGAAAAAACTTGCCTGAATTAATTGCCGATGCACGCACCAAAATAAAAAAGGAAATTCACGAAACCGAAAAATTACAAAAAGACATTCATCGCCAAACCGATGGCATTTTTGTCAATACATTTGAAAAATTATCGCCCTATACCCTGTCTAAGTTTGTGGAGATTTTAGAAAAATATCAGCGACATCAATCGAAAAATAGTGCCATCAAAATTGATAAATTTGGCACACGCATCCGACAAAATATACGGCAAAACTTGACCAATTTGCGCTATAAGCAAAGCGAAGGCGAACTCCGAGTCCGAAAATTAACCGAACAATCGAACAAAAAGTTAGGCGAAAATTCGATACTAAACCTTGTCGATGAGGTCATGCCTGATGCAAAAATTTATAATGCTATCCCACTGTATTACAAGCAGTTATTTATGTATAAACATAATCCTACCGATGAATTTTGGTTCGGCAGAGCAGCCCAAATACAGAAAGCAGATAAAGCCTATCGGCGTTTTCGGGAGGGCTACGAAGGCACTACGGCAGTTATCGGAAAGCCAAATTCTGGGACATCATTTTTATCCAATTATATTGCCCGAAAATATTTTGAACGCCACCAGATAATTACCATTAATCCGCCAGACAGCGGTTCGATAAACCCAAGAATTTTCGGAAAAGTGATGGAACACGCCACCCGAATTTCGGGCAATCCACGCAAAATCTTGGAAAAGCTACCTCCGAAAAGTGCAATTATTTTTAATTCGTTGGAACTTTGGTGGCAGCGGTCGCCTGATGGATTTGCCGTCTTGGAAGTGATTTTTGACTTGCTTGACCGTTATGCCGATACCCATTTTTTCATCTTCAATCTTAATGAATATGCTTTCCAATTAATCAATTCGGTGCAAAACACAGAACATTATTTCCTGAACGTGATTCGGTGTGAGCCGTGCAATGCACAAGAATTGAAGGAAATTATTTTGTTCCGACATCGCTCCAGTCCATTGACTTTCAGGCTCAACGGCAAGGCAGAGCAAGAAATCCCAGACTATGAAATGGCGGGACTTTTCATGGCGCACTTCAATTATTCCAAAGGAAATATCGGTGCGGCACTCAATTCGTGGCTTCGGCATATCAAAAGTGTAAATGATGCCACGCTCACGATTCGTAAGCCTGTGCCGCCAAAAAATACGTCAATTTTGCGTGCGCTCTCCTCAGACGAATGCCTGCTGGCGATGCAATTTTTGTTACATAAAGTATTGACTATCAAGCGTTTAATGATTATTTTTGATGAACCTGAAGCCGTCATTCTCAAAAAAATTGGGATGCTCAAACGTATCGGCATCCTTCAACACAAAGAAAATGGGATGCTGATATTAAATCATTATCTCACCCCTTATCTAATTGATGAATTGGTTAGACGCAATATTATTTTAGGATAAAAACAAGAGTTCGTATCCTATTTTCAAGTTTTGTAAAACCCTAAACGTTTCATTTTTTTAAATTTTGAGTAATATTTTTGTACTAAAATATCTGATTAAAATCCTATTTTTTGCTGAAAAAAAGATTTAAAACACCATTTATTCAATAAAAAATTGTACTTTTGAGGTAATCGTATTTTCCCAAAATCTTAAACAAAAATTACTTACGCAAACTTTTAGTATCAAAATTAGTACATCGTATCAATGGATAAAAGTAAAATTCTCCAAACTATTCGAGAAAGACGCAGAGAATTAGGGCTGTCGCAGGGAGATTTAGCCCACAAATTAGGGGTTTCTCAGGGGCAATACAGCAGCTACGAAGTGGGGCGAAGCGAAATGAGTTTGGATAAATTTTTGGAAATTAATCAGCTTTTAGAATTGCGTTTGGCAGATTTTGAGGCAAATCCCGAAATCTCGAATTATGCCAAAAAACAGCTCATCCAAAAACTTACGGAGGTCGTACAGGCATTTTAGGTATTCCGTATTTTTTATGTAACAAGCTGTTTATTAGGTAATTAAAAATAAAAAAAGCCTTTGAAACATAATTTCAAAGGCTTTTTTGTGAAAATTGGCTTGGGAATTATTTGACCAATTTGAGTTTTGCAAATCCGGCAGGTTGATGAAACATGGTTAATTTCATGTAATCATAATAACGATATTTTCCTGTGCGGTCATAAATATCATTGACGGCTAAATTGATTCGAGGCTTAAAATCGGTATCTTTCGGACTGATTCCCAGTTCTTTCCAAGTGATGGCGACCTCAACGGCATAGCCTTTATCATAAGGTTTCAAGGCATTGATTGTGCCGTAAGTTTGCACGGCGGTTTTGGCTTTTCCGTTCCAAGTTTGGTCAAATTCATTATTTTTCATGCCTTTTTCATCATAAATGACATTCAAAATATTGACGTGATAGGCAATGTCATCCTCTTGCCATATTTCGGCGGCATCTCCTTTGGGATCAATCAAGATTTCGATGCCGTCATCGTAGTGCAATCCTTTTGCATCTCTCTGATTATGAGTGGCTTGTAAATTTATATTTCGGACATCAAAAGCGATATACAAGTTTTTGTCATCCCATCGCATCGCAAATCGGCAGGTATCCGCCTGAAAATACCACTGCGAATGTGTGAAATATGCCCATGGTGCATCCTTCCAATCGGCTAATTTGCCGTCAATTTTTGGAGCTTTGGGCGTATAAACTGCCTCCAAATAAGCATAATTTTTTTTGACGATTCGTTCGATAGCATCAACGACCTGAATATCGCATCGTCCGCTGTGGTCGTTACGGGCTTCATGTAACATTTTGAGAGCTTTGGGATAGTCGATTTCGTTGCCATCCAAGACCTTGAGTCCTAAATGAGAGATGCGTTTTAGATTTTCGGATAAGGATAAAATCGGACGTATATTCGGCGATTTTTGTGCAGTTTTCTGTATTTGTGCATGATTTTCAGCCCACTTTGTGAGATAATAACGTATTTCTGTTTCTTTTGAGTTGTCTTGATTATCTAAATAACAGCGTACCAAATTACGAAAAATGCGAGCCTCTTTGGGGTCGGCATTTGCCGCATCCATCAGCAGGGTCATGGGCGAAAGCATCGTAAAAATTGCACCTGCGCCGTGTCCGTCATCAGGATTTCGTTTGTAGCCTTGCAAAGGCGCAATCGCACCTATCAATGTGCGGAGTGGCTCGATATTTTCGCCCGCCGAGAGGTTTCGTAAAATGCTATTTTGCCATGTAATGTGCTGTAAACCATGCTCTTCGAGTTGTGGGCTGATAATATCCAAACGCCGATACATATCGTCAATATCCGTTACGTGGGCAGGCGACCAAAACCGCTCGGCAATCGCAATGGAACGAGGCCAAATCCGAGAATCCAGCGTGCGTGGCGTGGCTAATTCTGTCCACATCGTTACTTCGCCACCCAAAATCCGCTTCGATTCTTCGGGCGTAAGGTTTGCGCCTTCGGGCAAGATAACATCCTGTCGGTAGTGATGTTCTGCCGATTGCATCACATCAATATAATATCCGTTGGAGAGCATCGCTTCGTGTCCTGCCTTGACTGCCCGAAACAAGGATTCCTTGCCAAACCACGAATGAATAATGGCATCTTTGGGCAAATTGGGATGTAAGATTTCTTCCCAACCCAGCATTTTTTTTCCTAATTTGGTAAATATTTTGAGCATTCGTTGATTAAAATACGCCTGCAAAGCATGATTATCAGGAATGTTATTTTTCTTCATAAATGCTTGAATATCAGGATTTTCGTTCCAATCTTTGCCTGCTTCATTTTCATCGCCTCCGATGTGGGCATAGGCATCAGGAAACAAAGGTAAAATCTCGGTCAAGACCGCCTCCACAAATTCGTAAGTTTCCTCACGCGTGGGGTCAAGCACGGGGTCAAAAATACCAGCCTTGCGTTCTACTTTCTGATAAATGGTATCTTTTCGGGCAGAATATTGCGGATAAGCCACCAACCACGAAGTAGCATGAGCAGGCAAATCCAATTCTGGTACGACTCGGATGCCACGTTGGTCAGCATATTCAATGATGCGTTTGATGTCTTGTTGGGTATAATATTGTCTTTCGCCACCCAACTCGTGAAGGCGTGGAAATTGTTTTGATTCAATTCTAAATCCTTGATTATCAGTAAGATGAAAATGAAAAACATTGAGTTTGACGGCAGCCATCGCATCCAAATTTCGTAGAATCACATCGACAGGCATAAAGTGCCGAGCCACATCTATCATCAAACCACGCCATGGAAATCGGGGGGCATCTCGAATCGTAACGGCAGGAAAATAATAACCTTTTTCGTCAGTTTCCAAGAGTTGTAGGATGGTTTCCAATCCCCGAATTGCGCCCAAATCAGTCGGAGCTTTGAGCCGAATTTGTGTATCGGTAATTTGTAATTCATACGATTCGTCTTCGTGCAATGCGATTTTGGCTGCCCGCTCGACCTGTATCAAAATCGAAGCCTGCGGGTTTTTGTCTGCACTCGAAAGCATTTCCTGAAACGGAAAAATGCCTGTTCGTCCTTCCAGACGACGCAAAAAACGAGTCGCCGTAGCATAAAGGCGGTCATCAAATGAGCCTTGAAATCCTGCGGTAAATTGTGGGTCAAGACGAAATTTGCCTTGTTCATACGTTACTTCGGCAGGCACAGGCATCAAGGAACGGGTTTCTACTTGCGCTTGAATTTTTCCATAAGCCATTACAAAACAGAGCATTAGACAGACATGGAAAATGCGCTCAACAAAATGAGTCATGTTTTTTTATGTTTTTAGATTTCGATACAACGATGCGTTTCTAAGCAAAAAAAAATTGCATAGAAATCACGTTAAGATTTTAGATTGTCGAGAAAAACAACGCTCAAAGCAGTACGATTCTAAAACACTTCAAACACGAAGGCAACATCAGGTAAGTTAATTATTTAATAATGAATAAGTTATATCAAACCCAAACTGTATTTTCGATTATAATTATACAAATGAATTTGAAAAAACGAAAAAATATAATGTTATTCTTAATAAACGCTTGCTCAAAACTAAGGAATTATTATCAAAAATCCAACATGGAAGATTTTGTTTGGTCAAAATTTTCCATGTTGCTTCTCAAAATTAGGTTATTTTTTAGGCTTTAATGGCTTTTTTTCGGTCATGTTCTTGGAGATGAATTTTTCGCATTCGCAGACTTTGTGGCGTAATTTCGACATATTCATCTTTTTGGATATATTCTAAGGCTTCTTCTAAGGAGAAGGTTTTTTTAGGAGCAATTTTGGCATTATCATCCGACCCCGAAGCGCGCATATTGGTTAGTTTTTTGCCTTTTTGGACATTGACCACCAAATCATTTCCTCGTGTATGTTCGCCGATAACCTGTCCCATGTAAAGTTCTTCGCCACCATCCACAAAAAAGATGCCTCTGTCTTGCAATTTATCGAGCGAATAAGGGGTGGCAGGTCCTGTTTCCATCGAAATCAAAGAGCCATTGCTTCGTTCAGGAATATCGCCTTTGAAGGGGGCATATTCGCGAAATCGGTGCGTAACGACTGCCTCGCCTGCGGTGGCTGTCAGGAGCGAATTTCGTAGCCCAATCAATCCGCGCGCAGGAATCGAAAATTCGAGATGCTGTATGTCGCCTTTTGGCTCCATGATTAATAAATCGCCTTTTCGTTGGGTTACTTTTTCGATGATTTTGCCCGCCGTTTCTTCGGGGACATCAACCACCAATGTTTCAATCGGTTCGTGTCGTTTGCCATCAATTTCTTTATAAACGACTTGGGGCTGCCCGACTTGCAATTCGTATCCTTCTCGGCGCATGGTTTCAATCAAGACGGACAAGTGCATAATTCCTCGTCCATAGACCAAGAATCTGTCTTCGGTATCCATTTCCTGAACTTTTAGCGCAAGATTTTTTTCGGTTTCCCTGAATAATCGGTCTCTTAAATGTCTTGAAGTTACGTATTTGCCTTCTTTGCCAAAGAATGGCGAGTTATTAATCGTAAAAAGCATATTAATGGTCGGTTCATCAATCGTAATGCGTCGCATGGGGTCTGGCGTTTCGGCATCGGTAATGGTATCGCCAATTTCAAAATCATCCAGCCCAACAACCGCACAAATTTCGCCCGCCCTGACGGATTCGACCTTGCGTCTTCCTAAGCCTTCAAAAATATATAACTCCTTGATTTTCACTTTTTTAATTGAACCATCACGCTTACAAATGGCGAGCGGCTGGGTCATTTCTAACGTGCCACGATACACGCGCCCAATGGCAATTCGTCCGACAAAACTGGAATAATCCAAAGAAGTTATCTGCATTTGCACAATACCTTCGGGCTGTGGTGCGGGCGGAATATCCTTAATGATGGCATCCAAAAGCGGAAAAATATTATCGGTAGGTTGTTGCCAGTCGGTACTCATCCAGCCATTTTTTGCCGAGCCATAGATGGTCGTAAATTCGAGTTGATTTTCGGAGGCATCCAAATTGAACATCAAATCAAAAACAGCCTCGTGAACTTCATCGGGGCGGCAATTTAATTTATCTACTTTATTCACCACCACAATCGGAATCAGTCCTAAGGCAATCGCCTTGCTCAAGACAAATC
>CAZNYR010000050.1:9339-25998 GCA_964577275.1 uncultured Cytophagales bacterium
TTGGGGCATTGGTCCTTCAAAGGCATCGACCAGCAACAAAACGCCATCCGCCATCTTCAAAACGCGCTCTACTTCGCCCCCAAAATCTGCGTGTCCGGGCGTATCAATAATGTTGATTTTTGTGTCCTTATAATTCACGGCGATATTCTTAGAAACAATCGTGATGCCGCGTTCTTTTTCTAAGTCATTATTATCCAGAATCAACTCGCCTGCCTCCTGATTCTCACGGAAAATATTACAGGCATAAATAATTTTGTCCGTCAAAGTGGTCTTGCCGTGGTCAACGTGTGCGATGACGGCAATATTTCTGATACTTTTCATTGCGATGCTTTAAAATCCAACTGTTTAGCCGTTCCAAAAAGTTATTTTTTGGAAGTATTTTGAGATGAAATTGTAATTTCAAAAGGCAAAAGTAACATTTTTTTGAGGATAATTATTTCTTTTGGCACACGCTGTGGTTTTGCCCGAATTAATTCTTTGTGAAGTCCTCTTTCAAACTCACCAGTTCATCGTTTCCAAAAATTCACAAAGCAATCTTCCCTGCAATAAATAGCCCGCTTTGGTCAGATGAATGCGGTCGGGTTTGGTCAGTTTGGGATTTTGGAGCATCCTGCTGATTTTGGAATACCGATAAAAATCCCAGACAGGAATCTGTAATTTTTTGCCAATATCGTGCGTGGCAATTTGCATTTTGTCCATATTATAATACACTTGGTTGGGTGTGGTCAAAATCATGCGAGGCTGATATTTTCGGATTTTTCGGATAAGTTTTTGATAGTTTTCGGTATCTTTTGACCAATTTGTGCCGAGCGAAACGATACAAAGCCGATACTTTTCTTTCGGGATTTTATCCTGCTCCAGAAAATCTTTTGCCGAAGCCCCATTCCATGCAAGTAGCTCATAATCAACATGAAAATGCTCGGCTACGGTTTGGGCTACGGTGCCTTCGGCGATATGCGAATCGCCTACGAATAGGATTTTTTGTTGTGCCGTGAGCATTTTTGCACCATAAAAAATAATTGCAAAGACAAAAAGAAGTTTTATTTTTAACCACATTGTTTTAATGATTTAAAGTTTACCCAAAAATTAACCTAAAAATGACACAAAAATCGTACTTTTAGATTATTTTGAAGGTTCAAACCTATTGTTTTACATTCATTTAAAATGATTAATTCCATGACAAAGAAATTACAAATATGGCTCTGGAGCTTCCTATTCTTTGGGCTGACGGGCTGTGTTTTTGAGAATGACGAATTTTTTGGGGATTTTACCACTGACCTCCGCATTACGGTGCGTGATGCAGGTTTGAGAGAACGCATTACCAATGCCACGGTAGTTTTGTATCGTTCCCAAACCGATTTTGAAGCTCGAAAATCAGCCGTGGCGGTCGCCAAAACCAACGAAAATGGTGTGGTCTGGTTTCAGGGACTTCAGGACGTAAATTATTACATTTATGCTTCGCACGAACGAAATGGACGACTCCACGACAACTCCACAGCCGATTTTAATATGGGACAGGAATTGGTTAGTGGCGCACTGACCGAAGTCGATTTGGTCGTAAGACCCGCTCGCCCCCTGAATCCAACGGATGTTACGGTCGAATCGGTTTGGCTCATGGATTACGAAACCGATTTGGACAGCACCAAACGCCTTTCGATGGAATTTTTCCTCTGGGATTCGCTCATTGATGACTATTACGAGGTCGGCAATATGCGTGGATTTTATCGCTATAAACGCTCCAGCCCCGTCAATGAGGAAGATAATTCCAAAGAATTAAATCCCGATGAGTTTTATTTTAATTTGGAGAATGCACCGATTTTGTATGTTTTGACGGGCGAAATTACCCGAAAATCCAGAAACGAATTTGATACCGTTTATATTTCTTGGGATTCGGTATCGTTTGCCACCCATAAAAATCAGAATTTTTATCCAGACCGCATCCGAGTTGCCGAATGGGACGACATCACACTCGATTTAAAAGTAAGTTGGGAATAAACTTGCATGAAAAACCTGATAATCTGGAACTTAGAAACTTCATTAAACCGAAATAAAAATATGAACACGAAATATATCCGATTTCTGAAAAATTGGGCTTTTGTTTTGCTGATTCCACTGATGGCGGGTTGCAGTATCGACCCTGAACCTTCTATTAATCAATTACTTACGGGCAGAAATTCCGAAGGAAAAGCATGGCAACTGAAAACCATTTTGGTCAATGGGAAAGCCAGCGAATATCCCTGCGAGGAGGACGATTTGTATATTTTCAAGACCCAATCTGGCATCCGGTATCGAGGTGGCACGCTGATTATCAAACCCCAATTTCTGAAATGTTATTTGGGCGAAACCGAGCAGGAACTCGATTGGTTTTATGGTGGCACAAACGACCGTTATGTGTATGTCGAGGTATTTGAGGAGGGCGTTTTACAAATTGTGCAATATGAAATCATCAAAATCACGGCAACAACTCTCGAACTCGAACACGTTTATGAGTTTCCTTACGGCGATAAAATCGAAATTACACACATGGAATTTAAACATCAACCTTAAAAACACCCATAACTCATGAAAAATATCAAAAATCAATTTCTAAAATACACATTTTTAGGGATTTTGGCATTGCTTTCGACTTCGGTTTATGGGCAATTCAACACCCGATTTGCGTTAGAAATTTCGGCAGGAACGACACATCCGCTCAATTTTGCCGAAAATATCGACCCCGATGGCATTCCGTATATGTATCAGAATTTTGACTGGGGAAATAATCTCAGCGCAGGCATTTATTATCGCCTAAATCGCAGAATGTCAGTAGGTTTGGTGGCTTCACAAAATCTGCATTGGACATGGACAGACCCCGCTACCTTGGAGGATGAGTACGCCGAATTTGGGCGGGAATTTAATTATCAAGGATTTCAGCCCTTTTTTCAGATTATCAAAATAGGCTCTAATTTTCGGTATGAAATTGCGCCAGATGCGCGCATCAGCCCATTTTTGATGGCAGGAACAGGCGGTTATACGTATTTGGGCGAAATTCCCCCCAAAATTGATATTATTGACCACGACCCCGAATCGCTTTTGGGCATACTGGACGAGGATGGCACCAGCGAATATATTTACGAAATCAAAACCGTTTTGCGGACGAATGCTGTGGTCGTGGAGCCAACTACCCAAATCGGACTGAATGCGGGCGCAGGCATTGATTTTGCTCTGTCAAATTATTTTTCGGTCATTTTACAAGCCAATTATAATCGTATTTTCACGACCAAAAATAATAATTTAAGGCTTGATACACAATATGTTACGGCAAATATTGGTTTACGAATGAATGTCTTTAAACGGCGTTCTATTTTGTAAGAAATTCCCTTCCAAACCAATAAGATTTTTTTATTTTATCGGTTTAATTCATTAAACTAAAAACGCATCATGAAAAAAATATTTTTGTTTATAAATGCGCTCTTTTTGAGTGGTTTGGTGTGGGCTTTTCCGCCCGAAATCACGCCCGAAGATTCGCTCCAAATGCCGACTGCTCCGCAACGCATCGGACAATTAAAACGACAAGGACATTACGTCATGTCGGTCGCCATTAATAAATATAGTATCCAATATGCTACGGGGGGTGTGGACAATAATATTATCATTTGGGATGCCTCTGACCGCAGTTTTGTCAATATTCTGAAAGGACACAAATCGCCTGTTTTGGCATTGGATTTCAGTCCTGACAGCCGATTTTTGGCTTCGGGCGGCAAAGATAATTCGATTCGATATTGGGATATTTTGAGTGCCGAAACCAAGTTTACGCTTGACGGACACGATGGCAGTATTTCGGAACTCAAATTTAGTCCTGATGGCGATAAATTAGCCTCTTCGAGTGCCGACCGCACGATAAAAATTTGGGATTTGGGACAACAAGCCTGTTTGGTAACGATTGGCGGCTACGATGAGGCGATTACCGATATTGCGTTTAGTCCTGATGGTCAGTATGTTGCGGCAGTTTCGGCGGATAAATCCTTGCGAATTTTTGGGGCGGAGAGTGGCGAAAAAATTGCCGTCATCAAAAATGCACACAAACAATATGCTCGGCGGGTTGCCTTTAGTCCTGACGGCAAATTTATCGCTTCGGCAGGCGATGACGGCAATCTCAAAATCTGGAAATTTGAGGATTTACAAAACGAAGGAAAATCACCCGAATATACGATTCGGGCGCACGCAGGCTGGGTACAGAGTCTGGAATATTCCTCGAACGGTAAATTTTTGGTGTCGGGCGGACACGATGGCAAAATCAAAATCTGGGACATAAAAAGCGGAGAACCAGAACTTTCCGATAAAAGTTTTGACTTGCCCAAATCCACGACCCGAAATATTATTTATGATTTGGCATTTAGTTATGATGGCAAAACGTTGATTTCTGCCGAATACAAAAATTATGCGGAAGTTTGGGATTTAACACATTTGGACATCGAACCGCTCAAAATCGAACGGGTTTTGGCGCAAAGTCGGGGCGGAACTTCCAATACAGATGAAGATGAGGATTTGGATTTAGCCGACTTCGACCCTACGGCTTCGGGCAAAAATTATTTATTGGTGATTGGTGTAAATGATTATACCAAATGGACAAAATTAAATAATGCGGTCAAGGATGCCAAGGACGTAAAAAATGTCTTGCAACAAAACTACGGATTCAAGGCTTCGGAAACCAAAGAACTTTATAATGAGCAAGTTACGAAAGCCAATTTGTATAAAGTCTTCGAGGAATTGATGAATAAAATGACGGGCAAGGATAATTTGGTCATTTATTATTCGGGACATGGCGAATATAATGCCCGCTTCAAACAAGGGTTTTGGGTGCCGTATGATGCCGAAACTGACAATCGGGCAAGTTATTTTTCAAATACCGAACTGCTTGATTTTCTGGGCGAAATGCACGCCCAACATATATTTTTGGTGGCGGATGCGTGTTTTTCGGGGGCATTATTTTCGACACGCTACAAACAGACTCAAAACCAGAGTATTACCGACCATTCGCGCTGGGGCTTGACTTCGGGCAATAAAGAAGAGGTTTCGGACGGATTGCCCAACGAAAACAGTCCTTTTGCCAAAATTTTACTCAAAAAATTAAAGGAAAATGCGGGCGAACTGCCTGTTTCTGAATTGGTTTTGCACGTCATGAGTGCGGTCAAAAAAGATAAAAATATCAATCAAGAACCTCTTGGCGAACCGCTCCGACTGGTGGGGCATGAAAGTGGCGAATTTGTGTTTAAGAAAAAATAAAAACAGGGAGAGTCTTCGCTTGGGTGCGAAAACTCTCTTTTATTTTTGTTTATTTTTGAGAAAATGAAACCCTCAAACGCCACGGAAAACGGATACCATTTCTTACATCTGCCTGTGTTTTACTTTTATTTGACTTTAATATTACGATTAGATGAAGTTTGGGCGTTAAAACCACTTTTTTTTCACGAACTCCGAAGAGATTTGCCTAATTTTACAGGAGTAATCTCTAAGACGTAGTTTATCACTTGATTTGAATATAACTTGTTAATTTTCAGATAATTATATTGTTTCAATGCTTGAACTAAATTACGCATAATCTATTAGCAATAAATCTCTAATTGAATATTTGCAGACATGAGTACGCAACAAAAGGTTTTGGTCGTGGATGATGAGCCAGATATTATCGAATTGCTTAAATATAATCTGGAAAAAGACGGCTACAAAGTCCGAACCGCCACCAACGGCATGAAAGCCATCAAAACGGCAAAAGAGTTCATCCCTGACCTGATCCTGCTCGATATTATGATGCCCAAAATGGATGGCATCGAAACGTGCCGACAGCTCCGAGAACTCCCCGAAATATCGGAAACCAAAATCATTTTTCTGACTGCCCGCATGGAAGAATATTCTGAAGTTGCTGCTTTCGAGATGGGGGCGGATGATTATTTGGTCAAACCCGTGAAGCCCAGAGCGTTGATTAGTCGAGTCAATGCCATGTTTCGGCGGGAAGCCCTACGCACCACCATCGAAGCGCGCGACATTATCAAGGCAGGCGAATTTAGTATCGACAAAACGAGTTATACGCTCATGAAAGGCGATACCCAAATCACGCTCCCGAAAAAGGAATTTGAACTCCTCTTTTTCTTGGCGCAACACCCCAATAAAGTCTTTAGCCGAGATGAATTATTGCATAATATTTGGGGCGCAGATGTTTATGTATTGGCACGAACGGTTGATGTGCATATTCGCCGAGTGCGTGAAAAAATCGGCGAAGGATACATCAAAACCGTCAAAGGAGTGGGCTACAAATTTGAAACGGTTTAAGCCATGAATCGAACCTTACAAATCGTTCAGACAGCAGATGGTTCGAGTTCTATTTTTTGGCAAGAACTGAACGAAACGTATCATTCCTTACATGGCGCAGCCCAAGAATCCCGACACGTTTATATTCAGTCGGGATTACAATTTTTAACCACTCAATTACAGAAAATCAATATTTTAGAAGTAGGATTTGGTACGGGACTCAATGTACTATTAACCCTCGAATTTGCCCAATATCATCCCGAAATTGAAGTACAACTCACGACCTTAGAGCCTTTTCCGTTGCCCACCGAAATTCTCGAAAAATTGGATTTTTCGACCAATTTTGACCCCTCAATATTGGCATTTTTCTCGAAAATTCATCAAGCCCAGCCCGAAAAAAAATATACACTTTTGCCTAACTTTGAGTTTCAAAAATTTCATCAAAAACTCGAAGAGTTTGTCCCCAAAAGTCCGTTCGATTTAATTTATTATGATGCCTTTGCGCCCAACAAACAAGCCGAAATGTGGGAACACCAAAATCTCCAAAAAATTGGCAATTTGACCGCCCAAGATGGCATTTTAGTAACGTACAGCGCAAGCGGGAAATTTCGTAAAAATTTGGCACAAGTGGGTTTTCAAATCGAAAAAATACAAGGACCCGTTGGCAAAAAAGAAATGGTGAGAGCCTCCAAAAAATAGCTTTTTTTAGCCCAAAATTTTGTAATTTTTACCCTCATGCTTGATTCTCAAACATAGTTTATAATCTTAAAGATAAATTTCATAAGAAAACTTATTTTGTTTCGTTATTTTGTTGTATTCATCATTAAACCCCTCAAAGACATGAAGTTACATTATTTTGGCACACTCATTTTTTATTGCCTGACGCTTGCATTAGAAGCCCAAAATCAATGGTTTTTGGTCATGCGTGAGGATAATTATCCCCAAAATTATCAATTTACCGCTGATTTTCCTGCCGATTATATCCGCACCGAATGGCGCAAAGGCAACCGCATCACGAATATGTCCTACGGCAACGGCAAATGGATGATTGTCGTATCGGGAAATACCAAATATGGCACGCAAACCTACAAACTTAGCCCAACGTATCCGGGCGATTGGATTAGCGAAAAATGGGATGAGGGTTACGCCATTACGCACGTAGGATTTGGCAATAATCAATGGGCGGTGGTCATGTCCACTGGCTCGAATCTGCACGGAAACTCTTGGGCAACAAGGAGTTACTTCCCCGAAAATTTTATCAAAACCAAATGGGACGAGGGACGAGATATTGTCCACTTGACTTATGGCAACGGCGAATGGGCGGTCGTTTTGTCGAAGGGAACGGGATTTTTGAACCAGAAATATTTGCAAAGTAAAGCCTATCCTAATGATTGGGTCAAATCGCAATATCAGAAAGGATATAACATCACGGCAGTAGCTTATGGGGATGATATGTGGACGGTCATTATGTCCCAACTCCCTGAAGGTCAGCGACCTGAAACCTGTGGCGTGCGGACGCAATTTCCAGAACAATTCATCAAAGAGGAGTGGAATAACGGAAAAAGAATTGCCGTTTTGCAATCGGATTATCATTTTGATAATTCATCGCAATATAACGATTGGTACGAAAAAGGCAATCAAGCCTATCAATCAGGGACTTATGAGGAGGCAGTGCGTTATTACACCAAAGCCATCGAATTACAACCCAATAATTCGGAAGCCTATAATTCACGAGGTTGGTCAAAATATTTATTAAGACAATATCAAGGCGCAATTTTGGATGCTTCAAAATCATTACAAATTCAGCCTAAACATTACACCTATCACACGCGTGGAGCAGCGCATTTGGAGTTAGGAAATTACACGCAAGCTATTCAGGATTTGAGCAAAGCGATTGCACTTCATGACGAAGAGGTTTTGTATTTTTCTGACCGAGCGAAAGCCTACGTATTGCATGGACTTTACGAAAAAGCGATTGATGATTACGAATATGCCATACAAATTAATCCTCGCGAATCTCGAAAATATCAGGCAAAAATAGCCGAACTTCGTGGTAAAATCACTGTAAATCAAGCACCTGAAATCACGTGGGATTATCCGAATCGGCAAACAAGTTCATCCGCTTCGTCCACCATCGACATCAAGGCGTGCATCAGTTCGACTGCCCCGATTCTGGATTACAAAATTGATGTCAATGGGCAAACCTACACCGCACGAGGCTTTGAGGTGGTCGGCGTTTGTGATAAAAATATTGACCAAAAGGTACAACTAAAATCGGGACAAAATCGGATTAAAATTGTCGTAAAAACGAATAATCATACAATCATATCCGAAGAACGAATCGTGCAATATGCAGGTCAGAAAAGCGGAAATTATCATGCCTTGCTGATTGCCACACAAAATTACGAAGATGAACGTATCAATGACTTGGAAAATCCTTTGCGAGATGCCAGCAATTTGAAGAATATTTTAACATCAAATTATACATTTTATGATAATGATATTACATTTCTTAAAAATCCTAAGAAAAATGATATTTTGGATGCCTTGATGAACTTACAGCAAAATCTGGCGGAGGACGACCATCTCTTGATTTTTTATGCGGGACACGGCACATTACAAAATAATGTCGGTTATTGGTTGCCTGCTGATGCGGACAAGAGCAATCGCCTCAAGTGGTTTTCTAATTCAGAACTAAGTGATTATGTGCGAGGTATGAAATCACGACACACTTTGGTCATTACAGATGCGTGCTTCAGTGGTTCGATAGTTACGGGGCTTTCACGGGACTTAAACACGGTCGCTTGTCAGGCAATGGAAAAATTACCCAGTCGGCGTGCCATGTCGAGCGGTGCGCTCTCTACGGTGCCTGACGAGAGTGTTTTTATGAAATATTTGCTCAAAAAATTACGTGATAATCCAGAATCATGCTTGAGTGCCGAAGAGTTGTATGTGATGCTCAAAAAAGCAGTTATTTATAATAGTCCTAACCAGCAAGTGCCGCAATTTGGCGTATTACCATTTACGGGTGATGAGGGCGGAAATTTTATCTTTAAACGAAAATAATTCTGTAATAACTTATTCATAATCAATGATTTGTAATTGATTTTATGTTGAATTTTTGAGATAAATCCAGAACACCAGATAGGATTTTTCATGAGAAAATTGTACTTTCAATGCTGAATTAAAAACGACAAAAATTCAAAAATATCAAGATACATGGAATATAGAAGATTAGGCAAATCGGGGCTACAAATCAGTGCCTTATCGTTCGGAGCATGGGTTACGTTTGGCAATCAAGTCGGCGCACAAACTGCCGAGGCGTGCATGGCTTTAGCCTACGATAACGGCATTAATTTTTTTGATAATGCCGAAGCCTATGCGGGTGGAGATGCCGAACGAGTGATGGGCAAAATTATCAAAAAAATGGGCTGGAATCGAGATACTTACATCGTTTCGAGCAAGGTATTTTGGGGCGGAAATTTACCAAATCAAAAAGGATTGAGCCGAAAACACGTCTTCGAGGCGTGCCATGCCGCACTTCAACGCTTGCAGGTTGATTATTTGGATTTGTATTATTGTCATCGACCCGATGTCAATACGCCCATCGAAGAAACCGTCCGCACCATGACCGAGCTGATTCAACAAGGAAAAATCCTCTATTGGGGTACGTCCGAGTGGGCAGCGCAGGAAATTATGGAAGCCTATTCGGTTGCTCGCCAATATCATTTGATTCCGCCCACCATGGAGCAGCCTCAATATAATATGTTCCATCGCAAAAAAATTGAGCGGGATTTCCTCAAATTATACCAAGAAATCGGACTCGGAACGACCACATGGTCGCCGTTGGCTTCGGGATTATTAACAGGAAAATACAACGAAGGAATCGTTCCGAAAGGTTCACGGGCTGAACTGCCTAACATGGAATGGCTCAAGGAGCGATTAGTCGGCGAGGAGGCAAAACCCAAAATCGAAAAGGTCAAAAAACTAACCATTTTGGCAGATGAATTAGGCACGACAACCATCCGTATGGCGTTGGCGTGGTGCTTGAAAAATCCCCATGTCAGTAGCGTAATTTTGGGCGCATCCAAAGTTACACAACTCGAAGATAATCTGAAAGCCTTAGACGTATTGCCACTGCTCACGGACGAAGTGATGCAAAGAATTGAAGATATTTTGCAAAACAAACCGAATTTAGTGGTTTTTTAATGAATTGATTTTCAACCTATTACGACATAAAAATCGGACATAAAAATCGTATAGGTTGAAAATTTAATTTTGCTAAATTATCTCAATTTCAAACTGTCCACAGCCTCCAAAGTATCAGGATTCAGCACTTCCATTTCGATATTTTTGCCTTCAATATGAAACAGAACCAACGCATTTTGGGTCGAAAATCCGCTCACAAACGGAGTCCAGGGCGTTTGTTCTTGGGCGTAATAAGGTGCGCCCGCCGCTCCATTGTTAATTTGATAAATTGTTCGAGAAAATTTTAATTTATTCTTTTCCCAATTTTTGGGATATATATTAGTCTTCGGACTGATTTCCGTTTTGGCGTAATTGTGTTCATCGCCCGTCAGAATTGCCCGCACTTTCTGGCTCTTATTGACCAGAATATCAAGCAGTTGGTCACGTCTTTCGATGATGCCTTTTTCAAGGGGTTTGCCTGCAATATGTGGTCGAAAATCATTATTTCCACCGTACCACATATCATCCGAAACGTGTCCGCCGTTCGGAAAAAATGGCGTATGTTGCGTTACAAAAATATGGTCAATGTGTTTATCTTTTTCATGTTTCACAATGGTTTTCGCCAGCCATTTGAGTTGATTATCCATAATATAGGCGTGCAAACCGCCCGAAGTTTTGTCTAAGGCTCGTCCGTTAGGTGCGTATAAATAATTGGAATTCAGGACGATAACCGCTACATTATCATAGGTATAATCAAAAACTGTTTCCTTATAAGATGGAAAATCTCGTTTATTGGGATTGGGGTCGTAGCTTGCGCCATCTTCGCTTTCCAAATCTGATGTAGGATTTACGAAGGAATTAGCAAAAATTACTTCCATTGATTCGGTTTCATACGGAAATCTATCCACCGAATAATATTGCTTTTTTTCGTCATCCCAGAAGGCGCGCGTCAGTGATTCGTGATTGCCAATGCTCTTATAAATCGGCATATAATGATGGAACGGCTCAACGGCTCGTTTCCAGTTGGCGTATTGCAATTCCATTTGTTGCGGATTGTCCAGATACCCATTAATGAGGTCGCCCGAAAACTGCATAAATGCCGAATTTTTGTACAAAGCCAACGCCATGATTTTTTTCATGATATAAAAATTTGCGCCATGCACATTTCGCTCGCCACCACCCTGTCCGTTTCGTGAATCGCTACAATACGCAAACGTAAATTTCTGGCGTGAACCCGCTTTCGGAGCAGTCCGAAACGCAAATTTGTGGCTATTTTCTCCGAACTTCACCTCATACTCATACGTGGTGCCCGCTTTCAAACCCGTAACCTTAATTTCGTGATTATCAGTAGGTTCTGGGTCAAAAAATGATTTTCCATGCACGTTAATTTCTGCTTTTACGGCTCGATTTGTGGTAAACGAAAACGTAGCTCCTTCATCGGTCAGGATATTTACAAAAACACCTTCGGTCATGGTCAAATCCGTTTCAAATGTATTGCCAACGACCTTAAATCCGATTTTTCCATCATACAAAATTTCGCCTTTTGAGTTCGTAACTCGATAGCCTAATACGCCTTTTCCAGATTTTTCCCAGCCAATCATATCATATCTTCCTGCCATATTTCGGAGATTAATTTCGGCTCGACTGCTATCAATTTTGGCAGTTTTTTTGAAATAAACGGGCAATGAAAATTTGGAATCTTCATACGGAATGAACCCATAATAAAGTGTTCCAGAGGGGCAACCCTCTCCAAAATCGAACGCCAAACCCTCGGCTGTTCCTGATGGATTTCCCTGCAAATTTTGCAAATTCAAAGGCGATTCTCGGATAATTTCGGGGATTTTTTTGCCCTCAATATTGATGTAATATTTTCCGTTTTCTTGCGTAATAATTTCCTTGTGAATGGCGGGAACTTCGGGCAATTCCTGTGCATGAAGCGCACCCACCGAACAACAGATTCCCAAGCCAAGTATTTTAGATAATTTCATGAAATAGTTGGACTTTACGTGTGTTTTTCTTTGCATAATGTTTTGAATTGATGTAACAAAACAAAGATACAAACTTCTGCAATGTCTGTAAAATCAAACACATGACTGCCTGATTTTCTGTTCTAAAAATAGTTCTCTGCCACACAAAATCTGTTCTTAGTAATTTTTATGAAACATTATAATATATTGAATATCAGTAAGTTAAATAAAAAAAATGCTTCCCTACTTGATTTTGAGCGAAAGTCCTCATTTGATAACCATAATTTTATTTTCATAACTCAATTTCAAATCGTACTTTTACGTCAAAGTAGATTTTTGTAAACGCAAAAGCTACTTCTGAATCAAGATTAAATTAATAATACAAAATATTTTTTATAAAGTAGGCAAGAAAGTCGTTGTAACGTATTTGGCAAAATACATTTTTTTGAAGTCTGAATCTTATATATTACATACTGAATCTTTTGAATAACTTACTAAAAATTGCCAAATCTCACGACCCGAAAGCCCCTTAAATTAGCCTTTTATTCATGGAAAACATCGGTCATCAATTACGCAAAAATCCGATTGCGATAATCGGATTGGGTTCGATATTTGCCGATGCGAAAAACACCGAAGAGTTCTGGAAAAATATTCTGGATGCTAAAGATTGCATCACGGAAGTTCCTGAATCACGGTGGAGCATCAAAGATTATTACGACCCTGACCCCAAAACCCCAGACAAAACCTACTGCAAAGTCGGTGGTTTTGTGCCAGATATAGACTTTAATCCTATGGAATTCGGACTTCCGCCCAATATTTTGGAAGTTACTGATGCCAGCCAATTATTGGCGTTAATGGTCGCACGGGATACGCTCAAAGACGCTGGTTATTTAAATTCTCCTAAGTTTACGCAAGAACTTCGCAACAAAACAGGTGTGGTTTTGGGTGTGGGCGGTGGTCAAAAATTGATTACCCCTCTGACAGGAAGACTGCAATATCCCGTCTGGGAAAAAGTCCTCGAAAGTTCGGGTGTGCCGAAGCAAGACCGTGATAAAATTATTGAAAAAATGAAAAAGGCTTACATCCCTTGGGAAGAAAATTCTTTCCCAGGGATGTTGGGCAATGTCATTTCGGGGCGGATTGCCAACCGTTTCGATTTGGGTGGCATTAATACTGTCGTGGATGCGGCTTGTGCGGCTTCCTTGAGTGCCATGCAACTCGCTATCGGTGAGCTACTTACGGGGCGTGCCGATATGGTTATTTCGGGCGGTGTCGATACGGATAATTCGCCATTTATGTATTTGAGTTTTAGCAAAACACCTGCCTTTTCAAAGTCTGGAAAAATCAGCCCGTACAGCACCGCATCGGACGGAATGTTAATCGGCGAAGGTGTGGGAATGCTGTTATTCAAGCGGTTGGCGGATGCCGAGCGCGATGGCGATAAAATTTATGCTGTCATTCGGGGCATCGGTTCTTCGAGTGATGGAAAATACAAAAGTGTTTATGCGCCTCGTGCTTCGGGACAGGCATTAGCCATGCAAAGAGCTTACGAAGAGGCTGGTTATGAGCCTTCTACGGTCGGACTTATCGAAGGACACGGCACGGGGACGGCAGTCGGAGATGCCACAGAAATTGAGTCCATGACTGCTGTTTTTAGTCATCATAATTCTAAGAAAAATCATATTGCCATCGGGAGCGTAAAATCTCAAGTCGGACATACCAAAGCCGCCGCAGGTGCCGCAGGTATGATTAAAGCGGCATTGGCATTGCACCACAAAGTGTTACCGCCCACAATTAATGTTCCACAACCTCACCCTAAATCGGTGGATTCTCCTTTTTATGTCAATACTGAAGTTCGTCCATGGATGCGAGCAAACGGAACGCCTCGGCGAGCGGGCGTAAGTGCCTTTGGTTTTGGCGGAATTAATTTACATCTTACATTAGAAGAGTACAAAAAAGAACACTCGGAAAAATACCGAATTAATCCGCTGAAAAGTACCGTCATTTTGACTGCTCCGAACCGTCAGATTTTGGGCAATAAAATCGCTGAAACCTTGCAAAATTTGCAAGCCAAAGATGGCGAAAAAGCACATCAAAATTTAATCGAAATTTCTTCTAAAACTGTTATTTCCGAACAGGAAGTACGGCTTGGATTTCTGACCAAATCCAAAACAGAAACTGAAGAATTATTAAAAATATCTTCGCAACTGATTCTAAATCAGCAAATTGACGTAATCCAAAATCCATTCAAAGGAATTTATTTCCGAGAAAAATCTTTACCAAAATCGGATAAAGTAGCGGCTCTCTTTGCGGGACAAGGTTCGCAATATGTCAATATGGCAAAAGAAACTGCCATTAATTTTCCTGAAATTCGGGAAGCATTTTCTGGCATGGATACACAATTTTTGGCAGATGGAAAATCGTCTTTATCGGAGGTCGTTTTTCCCAAACCAGCCTTTGATGAAAATACCCGAAAAGTACAAAAATCGGAAATTACCAAAACCGAATTTGCACAGCCTGCCATCGGTGCGCTGAGCGCAGGAATGTTTCGAGTTTTGCAAAAAGTAGGCTTCCAAGCCGACTTTACCGCAGGGCATAGTTTTGGCGAATTAACCGCACTTTGGGCAAGTGGCGTTTTGAGCGATACCGATTTTTGTAAATTGGCAAAAGCACGAGGCGAAGCCATGGCAACGCCAGCAGGAACGCCAAGCGGAATGTTGGCGGTCAAAGGCGATGCGATGCAAATTGTTTCAAAGGCGCAAAACTTAGGAGGCATCACGATTGCTAATATTAATTCAGGAACGCAAGTGGTTTTGGGTGGTTCAAAGATTGACCTCGAAAATGCCCAGCAACTCCTTGAAAATGAAGGGTTTACTGTTATTCCCTTAAAAGTTTCGGCGGCATTTCATACCCAATATGTCGGACACGCCCAAAAACCGTTTGCCGATGCGGTGCAAAATACCAATTTTAATACGCCAAACGTACCCGTTTTCTCGAATACGAGCGGACAGGCGTACTCGAATAATCCTGCCGAAATCAAAACCATGATTCAGAATCACATTTTGAATCCCGTGAATTTCAAGGCAGAAATCGAAAATATGTACCAAGCAGGCGCACGGATTTTTGTCGAATTTGGAGCGAAAAGCATTTTGACCAATTTGGTTTCCGAAATCTTGAAAGGAAAGCCGCATTTTGCGATTGCCCTGAACGGAAATCCTAAGAAACCATCTGATAACCAATTAGTTGAGGCGATTTTACGATTGAAGATTGCGGGCTTGAATCTTTCGACCCAAGATATTTATCGTGTTGATTCCTTGCCTGCCGAAAAACCCGCCAAAATTGCTGTTACGATTGCGGGCAATAATTACGTCAGTCCGAAAACAAATAAAGCCTACGAAACTGCCCTCTCGGATGGACATACGATTTCTGGAAATCAGGTCGTTCGCATCGAAAAAATCGTAGAAAAACCTGTCGAAAAAATCGTGGAAAAAATGGTCGAAAAGGTCATCGAAGTTGAAAAAATTGTCGAAAAGGTGGTCGAAAAAATTGTTGAAAAGCCCATTGAAATTATAAAAATCGTTGAAAAACCAGTCGAAATTTTTGTTCCGACTGAAAAAATTGAAGTCATGAATCAGGAAAATACAGCCCTTACTGAAATGCTCCAAACAGCCCTTGAGCAATTCGGAAAACAACAAGAACAAAGTTTTAAAATGTTCGAGCAGTTTATGGCGCAACAAGCCGAAACCAGCCGCGCATTTATCCAGGTTATCGGCAAAAGTGTCGAGGCGATTGGTACTACAAAAAATATACAATTACCTCAAAATCAAGTTGTTACACCGCAACAAGTTGCGACATCTCAAACGGTTGAAACACCAAAATCACAACCCAAAAAAGTAGAAGTTCCAAAACCTCAACCTGTGGCGGAAACGCCTGCTCCTGTGGCAAAAGTGGAAACACCCAAATCTGTCGTTACTTCTTCGCCAAATGGAAACATAAATAGTTCAAATTCAGGACTTTCGGATGAGCAAATTTCAGAAAGTTTATTGGAAGTTGTGGCGGAAAAAACAGGGTATCCTGCCGAAATGTTAGAACTCGAAATGGACATGGAAGCCGATTTGGGCATTGATTCGATTAAACGCGTAGAAATTTTTGGCGCAGTTACCGAGAAACACCCTGAAATTGAGGGCGTTAATCCCCAAGAAATGGGCGAATTACG
>CAZNYR010000050.1:26098-28623 GCA_964577275.1 uncultured Cytophagales bacterium
CCGAGAAACACCCTGAAATTGAGGGCGTTAATCCCCAAGAAATGGGCGAATTACGCACCTTAGGCGAGGTCGTTACTTACGTCAAATCCAAAACGGGAGGCGTTCAAAAAAAAAGTCCACAGACGGTCTAAATCCTTCGGAAAAAATTGCTGAACGACTGATAACCACAGGGTTACATGAAAATACAAAACGGGCTTTGGTGCAATCTGAATTTGTGCCGAAGCCCGATTTTTATGAGTGCCAACTCCCCAAAACGCATTTCAATCTCCTGACCGATGAGGGTACAGAATTGACCGCCAAAGTTGCCGAATTATTGCTCCGAAAAGGCGAAAAAGTAGCGGTTTTGAGTTTGCCAAAAAATTTACTTTTACCAAGAATTGACCTCCCGAATGGCGTTCATCGCATGGAATTGGAAAATGATTCGGACACCGAAATTTTGGCGGGATTGCAAAAAATCGAAGCCGAATTTGGACAAATTGGTAATTTTATTCATTTGCATCCCTATTTTGAGTTTGAAAATGGAAATTTTGCCAAACATTCCGTGCGTGAAAAATCTATCATTAAAATTGTATTTTTCTTAGCCAAACATTTGAGCAAATCCATTCAGAAATTTTCCCAAACCTATCATCGTGCCAGTTGGATGACCGTAACTCGATTGGACGGAAATTTTGGCTTATCAAATTCGGGTAAAAGTTCGATTTTTGGCGGAGGTCTGAACGGTTTGACCAAATGTCTGAACTTGGAATGGTCGGGCGTTTTTTGTCGGGCATTCGATTTAAGTCCTGAATTTTCGGCGACCGATGGCGCACGTTATATTTTTGCCGAATTGCACGATTCCAACCGCCAGTTGGTCGAATCGGCACAATCCCAAACCCAACGAAGTCGGTTAGTAAGCGTGCCAACCGAAGTCCGAGATTCGGAACAAAAATGCACGACAATTACCTCACAATCAGTGTTTTTGGTCAGCGGTGGTGCAAAAGGCGTTACGGCAGAATGCGTCAAAAAATTAGCCGAAACACACGCTTGTAAATTCATTTTGTTGGGGCGTTCCAAGTTTACGGGCGCAGAGCCTATCTGGGCAAAAGGCATCGAAAATCCTGCCGAATTAAAGAAAAATGCGATGCTCGACCTCAAAAATCGAGGCGAAAAACCGACACCAAAAGTCGTACAAAAATCCGTCAATTCGGTGTTGGCACAGCGTGAAATTTCTGAAACATTAACCCACATTTCGCAAGTGGGCGGAGAAGCGATTTACGTTTCTGCCGATGTTACGGATGCCGAATCGGTCAAAAATGTATTGGTCGAACCCGTCCAGAAATTGGGCAAAATCACGGGCGTAATTCATGGCGCAGGTGTGCTGGCGGATAAACTCATCGAAAACAAGTCCGAATGGGATTTTGATATGGTTTATGATGTGAAAATCAAGGGGTTACTTGCACTTTTGCAAAACGTGGATATTGACCATTTGGCACATTTGATGTTATTCTCTTCGGTGTCGGGTTTTTACGGAAATTTTGGGCAAGCCGATTATTCGATTGCCAACGAAATCCTTAGTAAATCAGCGCATTTGATGCAAAAAAACCATCCAAATTGTCATGCCGTTTCGGTGAATTGGGGGGCTTGGGATTCGGGCATGGTGAGTCCGCAACTCAAAAAAATGTTTGAGGCGCATGGCGTTTCCTTAGTGCCGACCGGTGGCGGAGCGTGGATGGCAGTGAATGAATTGACAACGCCTTATCAGTCTGATGCTCAAGTAATTATCGGGAGTACGTTGCCGACTACGCAATCGCTTTTGGGGGATTTACGCACGCATAAAATTCATCGTGAAATTTTGTTGGAAGATAATCCATTTCTGAATCATCATGTGATTGGCGGCAATCCTGTGTTGCCCATTGTCAATGCGATGGGTTGGATTTCAAATAGTTGTGCGGAGTTATATCCTGATTATCAACTGGTTGAAGTACAAAAAGCCAAATTATTCAAAGGATTGGTTTTTGATGGAACAGACCCAAAAAAGTATGTTTTGGAAGCAAAAGAAACGGAAAAGAACGAAAATCAAATCATTTTTGAGGCGAAAGTGTACAGCCAAACCGAAAAAGGTTTGCCTCGTTATCATTATGGCGCAGGGGTTATTTTGCAAAAAAATCCCGAAAAAGCACCAACTTTTCGGCATCAAATCCAAACGCCAGTTCAGATTGACGGCAAGGAAATTTATGCCTCAAAAATATTGTTCCATGATACTCATTTTCAAGGGATTACGAAAATTACGAGCCTGAATGAAAAAACCATCGTAGCCGAATGCAAAAAATTACCAATTCCAGCCAGCGAACAAGGTCAATTTCCTGTGCGAAGTACGAATGCGTATTTGAATGATATTCAGTATCAGGTACTTGTGGTTTGGGTTCGGAAGCGTGATCTTGTAGGTGTGTTCGCCGGTGAGCCACTGGCCGTCCGTATCGACATAGAGACCGATATACTGGGATCCCTGTCCCGGCACGGCGACGACCATCGATTTGGCGGTGCCG
>CAZNYR010000051.1:0-3871 GCA_964577275.1 uncultured Cytophagales bacterium
AATCCGCATAAATCTGCTCAAAACTTTCGCCTTTTTGTGGAGGCGAGGCAGGAATTTGTCGGTAAACTTCTTGGGGTTGGGTACGAGGCATGACCGCAAATTCGTGGATATGTTGCAAATAATCCGTCATCTCATCGGATAAAAAATGCGCGCGCTCTCGAAATTCGTCTAAATTCATGTTTTTTTATGATTTTTAAAAATAAAATACGTATCTGATAAAATGCCATTAGAAATTTAATTTCGATACAAAAAATTGATTTTCAGGTGATTATAACATCTTGACATACATTACGTAATCCTTTGTACTACTTAAATAACGTAAAGATAAGTAGAATGAAGCAATTTTGATTTTCGGAATAAAATTGGCTTTCTTGGGCTTTTTTAGCATTTTTGTTTTTTCCAGCTCTCAAAAGTAAACATCAAAATTACAGCATTTCAATACGTACTAATTAATACTATTTCATGAATATTCTTTCGGTTGATTCGATTTCTAAATCTTTTTCGGATAAAATCCTATTCCAGGAGGTTACTTTTGGCATCAGTCAGGGCGAAAAAATTGCACTGGTCGGCGTGAATGGAACAGGCAAATCTACCTTGCTCAAAATCCTATCGAACGAACTTCCGCCCGATGAGGGAAAGGTATCCATTCGGAAGGGAATTCGCATGGCTTTTTTGCATCAAAACCCTGAATTTCAGGAAAATAGTACCGTTTGGGAAACCATTTTTGAAACCCAAAATCAGACCATCAATACGGTCAAGGATTACGAAAAAATCATACAAAATCCAGATGCTGACCCCGAAAAATTACAACAAATCATGCAAAAAATGGATGATTTGAACGCATGGGATTACGAAAATAAAGTGCGTGTTATTTTGGATAAATTGGATTTAAAGAATACCGATGCCAAAATTGGGACGCTTTCGGGCGGGCAAAAAAAACGAACTGCCATCGCCAAAATTCTGCTCGAAGAACCCGAATTTGTCATCATGGATGAACCCACCAATCACCTCGATTTACAAATTATTGAGTGGCTCGAAGAGGAATTTGCTTCCAAGAATCAAACCCTTTTAATTGTTACGCACGACCGCTATTTTTTGGATAAAGTCTGTAATTCGATTATCGAAATTGAGAACCAACAGATTTATAAATATCAAGGCGGTTATACTTATTTCCTTGAAAAACAAGCCCAAAGAGAAGAAAACCAACAAGCCGAAGTCCAGAAAGCCCGCAACTTAATGCGTAAGGAACTGGACTGGATTCGGCGACAGCCCAAAGCACGAGGCACAAAAGCCAAATATCGAGTCGATGCCTTTGAAGACCTCAAAACGACCGCCACTAAAACGACCCACAAAGATACGTTGAGCATCAATCTGGGAAGCCGGCGACAAGGCAAAAAAATTCTCGAATTGCATCAGATTTCTAAGCGATTTGGCGATTTTGTGATATTGGATAATTTTGATTATATCTTTAAACGATTTGACCGCATCGGCATTATCGGCAAAAATGGCGTGGGGAAATCAACGTTCCTGAATTTGCTCACGGGCGCACTCCAGCCCGATTCGGGCGAAATTATCAAAGGACAAAATACGCACATCGGATATTACACCCAAGAGGAATTTAAATTTAATCCCGATGACCGTGTCATTGACATCATCAAGGCATTTGCCGAAGTCATTACGACCGCAGACGGCAACCAAATTACGGCGGCACAATTATTGAATAAATTTTTGTTTCCGCCTGATTTACAGTATAATTATGTCCGAAAATTAAGCGGTGGACAACAACGCCGATTGCAACTTTTGACCGTCCTGATTCAGAATCCTAATTTTTTGATTTTGGATGAACCCACCAACGATTTGGACATTACCACGCTCAATATTTTGGAAGATTTTTTAGCCGATTTTGGCGGCTGTTTGTTGGTTGTTTCGCATGATAGATATTTTACTGACCGCCTGACTGACCACACTTTTATTTTTGAGGGAAACGGTATGATTCGGGATTTTGCAGGAAATTATACCGATTACCGATTGGAACAACAAACCGAAAATCAGGCAACCGAAAATCCAACATCCAAAGAACCTAAAGCCTTGAAAATCAAGGAATCAAAACAAAAATTATCCTACAAAGAACAAAAAGAATTTGACGGAATCGAAGCCCAAATCCAAGCCTTAGAACAGCAAAAAGAAACGCTTAGCAAGCAACTCAATTCGGGCGAAACTGACCACGAAAAACTGACGGAATGGGCGCAAAAAATCGAACAGTTAAATCTCCAAATCGAAGCAAAAGAAGAACGATGGCTCGAACTTTCTGAAATTGCCGAAGGATAAACAATATAATAACTTGATAATCAGTAATTTATGTCCAACTTAAATGCACGAATTGATGCCTATTTCGGAAAAAATATTCATTGGCGTTGTCCGATTTTATCAAACGGCAATTTCGCCACATTTGCCCGCTTCCTGCCGTTATACGCCTACGTGTTCGCAATACATGATTGAGGCAATTCGGGAACATGGCGCATTTCGGGGAACTTGGCTGGGCTTAAAACGAATCGGGCGATGTCATCCGTGGGGCGGTTGTGGTTATGACCCCGTGCCTCCCAAAAAACCAAAAAATGACGTACTAAATTAAACTCAAAACCTGCCAAATTTTGAAAACTTGGCAGGTTTATTCTATTGATAATCAATATTTTAACATTATTTTTTTCACTTGGATTAATTACCTTTATTGGCGCGCTGTTGCAAATCATCGCTGGCGGTATTGCGTCTGCGTGATGACTTCACATTCTGATTACCAAAACTATAACTTAAATTTAATCGGAATACGCGCGACTCCCATCGATTCGTAACGTCCGAATCAATGTCGCCTTGTCGTACTTTGGTCGCAAATTGTCGGGTATTGAAAATATCGCTTCCCGAAGTTCGGACGTTCAGTTTTCCGAACGATTTGGAAAGCCCGAAACTTGTGCCGTACATCGGCTCAATTTCAAATAATGCCCACACCGTTGGCGATTGATAATTAAAATTGACTTCCATTTTTAGGTCCCACGGCAGGCTTATATTATTGTTGATATTGAAATTGTATGAAAACTGGGCATTATCAATTTGTCCACCTTCCGAAAATGGCGACCGAATCGCATTATGAAACCCCGTCAGATTGAGGTTCATCATCCACCATTTCTGAATCGGAATAGGTGTAGAAAGTGTAAGGCTTACATTTTCAAATTCATTGAGATTGGCATTCGTAACGTAAGTGCTTTGCGATGCGTTATCTTGCTCAAAAATATCCATCATCGCATCGGTCGTTTTGCTGTAACTGACCTGAAGCATGGAGGAGTTCATAAAGGTATAAGTTCCTGAAAATGAGTTCGTAAACTGCGGATTTAAAAACGGATTTCCTTTCTCGAAAGTGTATTGGTCTAAGAAAAATATAAATGGATTTAATTGGTCATAACTTGGGCGGTCAATACGCCGACTGTATGCCACCGAAAAATTATGTTTTTCGCTCGCCTTGTAGGATGCGCTCAAACTGGGGAAAAAGTTAAAATATTCTCGTTTATTGCGTTGGTCTAAGGTTTCAGAATAGCCGTCCGAAATTGTATATTCTGCCCGTAAACCCGCCTGCACCGAGAATTTCCCCAAATTTCGATTCAAATTCAGGTATCCAGCGTGGATATTTTCGCTGTATTCAAAGGTATTGCTTCGCAAGGCATCATTTTCCCAAGTTTTGTTATTTTTGATACTGAAATTCAGGGCGTTATCCGTAATTACTTGGCTACTTTTCCAGCCTATCTCCAGATTACTTTTGTCGTCTAATGGCATACTAAAATCCATTTTTCCAGCCCAAATACCAATTTCGGTATCAGTCAGC
>CAZNYR010000051.1:3903-13511 GCA_964577275.1 uncultured Cytophagales bacterium
TCGGAAATGAATGCTTTGCCGATTTTTTGTTGCAAATTCAAATTTCCAGACAAATTATTCCAGCCCATCGTATTTTGTACGTCCGAGCGTAGGATATTATAACCATTTGGATTTAAGCCACTTAGGATAGTTTTGCCATCATTTATGCCTTTCCATTTGCCAATACTTCCACTAAACATCGCTCCGATAGTGGTATTTTTTCCGACATACCAATCGGTATTGATGCGGTAATTATGATTGGTACTTTGTCTGGGAAAATCTGCCGTTTGTTCAAAATTCGTGATGCCATCTTCGTAAGGAATACGGCGATTAATTGTCAATAATTGATAGTTTTTTCTAAAATTTTGGTCATAACTTACGGTAGTCGCCATCTTTTTGGTGCGATGATTCAGGGTAATTCCGCCTCCATATTTTTCGTATTTTCCATAACCGCCCTTCAGGAAAACATTTCCGTTTGTACCTAAATTTTTATCGCGCTTCATTTCGATATTAATAATGCCCGAATTGCCTTGAGCGTCATATTTGGCGGAAGGATTTTCGATAATTTCAATTTTGGCAATGTTATCCGCAGGAGTATTTTCAAGTAACTGGCTTAATTGTTCGGCTGATAAATAGGTTAATTTTCCATCCATCATCACCGTTACATTTTGCTTTCCTTTGAGGCTGATATTGCCGTCTTGGTCAATGGTAATTCCAGGGGCTTTGGAAAGGGTTTCCAGAGCATTTCCGCTGTTCAAAAGTGCGCTCTCTTCGACATTCAAAATGACCTTATTATTTTCCACTTCAATCATGGCTTTGGAAGCCGTAACGCCCACGCCATCTAATTGATTTACAGCTTCTTGTAAAGAAATAGTTTCAAATTTTTTGGTAGAATTATTCAGTTCAAATGTATCTGAAAAATATGCTTGATAGCCCATCATCGTGGCAGAAATCAAGTAGTTTCCGTTTTGGATATTTTCAAACAAATAATTGCCTTTTTCATCGGTAATTTCACCTTTCAGAAAGCTGGAATCTGTGGCATTCAACAGTAATACATTGGTAAATGGGAGTGGTTCTTGGGTTTCGGTCAGAAACTGCCCTTTGATAGAACTTTGGGCATGAGCCAGCCCCGTACCCAACAATAAAAATACTAAAATAATGGGGCGCAAAATAATTGGATTTTTGAAATTCATTTTTGTAATAATAAGTTTTTGATAATTCATTTGACGATTCTGAATTTCGATGTTCCAATCTGCGTACCAGTTTTATAACTTCTTGATTTTCAAGGCTTAATTGAAATGTAAACCAACTGTTATTGTCCATTTTTGAACAAAAATTTGTGCGGTTTTAGAGCAATCCATTTGTACGAAACGAAACCCACGACTTTAGTCGTGGGTCTGCGTGTCAAATAGTGATGGGTCTCTGTCAAAATTAGACTTTTAACCCTATCATTTTGGAGGCAATAACGACCGCCGTGGTGGTAAAAATAATAATCGAAATTGAACTCAAGGGCATTAAAATCGCTGAAATCACGGGCGATAAATTTCCCTGTACAGCGAAGCTAAGTCCAATAATATTATAGGATAAAGACACCACAAAACCAAGCCGAATGATGCGAACGGCGGCTTTGGAAAGACGGATAAACTTCTCAATATCAGTGAGTTTTGAGCCGTGCAAAATCCCATCACCCGCAGGCACAAACGCCGTAATGTCATCGGTCAGGGCGATGCCTACGTTGCTTTCTCGCAAACTTCCTGCATCATTTAAGCCATCGCCAATCATCATGACGTTTTTGCCTTGACTTTTGAGTTTGCGAGCAAAGGCTGGTTTGTCGTGTGGCGAACAATTAAAAATGAGCTTGGAGGAATCGCCAAAAATGGTCGTCAAGAAAGGCTTTTCTTTTTCATTATCGCCCGAAAGTACGTATAAATCAAAGGCTTGACGCAGTTTTTCGATGACATCTCGGATGCCAGTTCGGTAATGATTTTTGAGAATAAATTTGCCTCGATATTCGCCATCAATCGAAATAAAAACATTGGCTCCTCGCTTGCTTTGCGGTTCGCCATGTCCGGGCGCAATAAACGAAAGTTTACCAATTTCAATCAATCGTTTGTTTACTTTTGCGCTTACGCCTCGACCCGTATATTCCTCAAAATCAGATACTTGCAAATGATTTTTTGGAATATTTTTGAGATAATCGGATTCATAAATCTGACGGCTTAATGTGTGTGTCGAATTGCCGACTAAGGTTTTAAGCATTTGTTTTTCAGCCTCATCCAAGCATTTTCCTTCATAAAAAACGGAGGCTTTATCCGCCTGCGTGAGCGTGCCTGTTTTATCAAATATTAAAGTGTCAATTTTTGACATTCGCTCGACCACTTCGGTATTTTTCAAGAATAATTTGTTCAAACCCGCCACACGCAAAACGCTGCTAAACGTAAATGGCGTTGCCAATGCCAAAGCGCAAGGACAAGCAATAATCAAAACAGAAGTAAACGCCTTGATTCCCACTCCGGTAGCCAACAATAAATGTGCTGCCAAACTCAAAATTGCAATCAAAATGACTGCCAACGTAAAATATTTGCTCATTTTATCAACCAAAGTCGTGAGCTGATTTTTGTCCTCATTTTTGAATGCCGCATCGTTCCAAAGGCTGGTCAAATAGCCTTGTGAAAAAGGTTTTATGACCTCAATTTCAAGGCGTTGCCCCATTTGTCTGCCGCCTGCAAATAAATTATCGCCCGCTGTTTTGTCAATCAAATCTGACTCGCCCGTAACGAAACTATAATCAATCTGCCCTGCGCCACTCATCAGAACCGCATCAACGGGTATAAGTTCCTGATTACGAATGAGTAAGCGGTCGCCAACTTCAACAGATTTGACGGGAATTGCCTCTTCGTTGCCATCCCGAACTCGCGTAACCGAAATCGGAAAATACGATTTATAATCACGGTCAAAAGATAGGGTTTGGTAGGTTTTGGATTGAAAAAATCGACCAATTAACAAGAAAAATAGTAAACCTGCCAAAGAATCCATATAGCCTGCTCCCGATTCGGTCAAAATATCAAAAATACTGACCAGAAATAGCGTCATTATTCCTAAAGAAATCGGTACATCAATATTAACTTGCTGACTGCGAAGGGTTTTGTAAGCCGAATTCAGATAATCGGTCGCACCAAAAAAGATGACAGGCAGGCTCAAAGCAATATTCAGGAATCCAAAAATGGTCTTATATTCGGTCGCTAAATCAGCAATCGAAAGATATTCAGGAAAACTCAAAAGCATGATATTTCCGAAGCAAAATCCCGTTACACCAAGTTTCGTAATTAATTGATTATCAGACTTTTTGTGTTTATTTTTAGCACCCTCCATGTCCTCTAAGGTGATGCGAGGTTCATAACCAATCGTAACCAATAATTCGACCAAATTTCGGAGCGAAAATGTATCCGACTGAAACGTAATTTTGACTTCTTTCTTGAAAAAATTAACCCTCGAACTGACAATATTTTTGCTCAATTTATATAAATTTTCCAACAACCAAATACACGAACTGCAATGAATTTGGGGCATAAAAAATGTAACCACAGAAATACCATTTTCCCTGAAATTCAGGAGTTTAGAGGCAATTTCTGGATTATCCAAATAGACGTATTTATCCTGAATATTGGGCGTATTGGGTCGGATTCCCGCACGGTTTTCGAGCGAATAATAATCGGATAAATCATTGCTATTCAGTATTTCCCAAACCGTTTGGCATCCTGCACAACAAAATTTTTTGTCATCGGAGGTGATAGGCGTATCAGCGCAGGGATTTCCGCAATGATAACAATGGGTGTTTTGGTCGGTCATGAGTTTTGTTTCCATCGAGCAGATTTTTTATGAAGCCGTAAAATTACACCACAAACCGCATCGCATCCTATGACGAAAGTCATTCATGGGACTTGAAATGTTAAAATTTTAGGTTTCAAACTTGGCAAGTTTAAGTTTAAAGTTGAAACTCTATTTTTTAAACTCACGGGTTTCCGAAAGGTGTTTTTTGCGTAATTTTGCTTTTCCAATAAAATCGAATCAACAAAAATTTATCCGCCCAGCATATTCAAAAAAATTCGCAAACGATAAAATTGTTTATAAGTACTATTTTTATAGTATAACTAAAAATTCACAAAATAAATCCTAAAAAACGGTGTCTTATTACCAAAAAATTACCATCAAAGTCGGTTCTAATGTTTTGACCGATGAGCAAAGCCAACAGCCTAATGTGCTGTTTATGAGCGATTTAGTACGCCAAATTACGGATTTACACCGACAAAATATCGAGGTCGTACTGGTGTCATCGGGTGCGGTAGCGGCGGGGCGGGGTGCGCTCCAACTGAATCATAAACTTGACCTTGTTTCAGAACGGCAGGTTTTGGCTTCGGTCGGACAAGTTAAATTGCTCGAAATCTATTCCCGATTATTTGCTCAACATGGGATTTTGTGCGCCCAAGTTTTGGTTACGAAAGAAGATTTTAGAGACCGCACGCATTATCTGAACATGAAAAATTGCCTTGTGGCATTGCTCAAAAATGGCATTATTCCGATTGTGAATGAGAACGATGTGGTTTCGGTAACCGAATTAATGTTTACGGATAATGATGAGTTGGCGGGGCTGGTTGCCAGTATGTTACAGACCGAAGCCCTGTTTGTTTTGAGTAATGTTGATGGGGTTTTTGACGGCAATCCGACCGCTCCAAATGCACGGTTAATTTCCGAAATTGGACGAGAAATCACGGACTTTTCGGCGTTCGTTTCGAGCAAGAAATCATCCTTCGGACGAGGAGGCATGATTACCAAATGTAATTTGGCACACAAAATCGCAGGACTGGGAATTTCGGTATATATCGCCAACGGAAAAACCGAAAATATTTTGAAACAACTAACTGAAAAACAGGCAGTTGGCACGCATTTTTTGCCAGAAAAGAAGAATGTTTCCGACCTCAAAACATGGATTGCCCAATCGGGAAGCTATGCCAAAGGCGCAGTAACGGTCAATGACGGTGCAAAACGTGCTTTGCTCTCCGAAAAAGCCGTCAGTTTGTTGCCCGTAGGCGTGTTGGGTATTCGAGGCAAATTTGATAAAGGCGACATTATCAGCATTTTAGATACGACTGGCACACCGATTGGGGTGGGGGTGAGCCGTACCGATTCGCAGGTTGCCGCCGAAATTGCAGGACAAGCAGGGCAAACGCCATTAGTGCATTATGATTATTTATTTTTGTATTAATTCAAGAATTTGCTGACGTGAAATTTTGCCTGTCGGTGTGGTGGGAAAGGTCTGGAAATATAGAAATTGTTTCGGAATTTCGTAAGGATGGAGTTTTTGTTGAAGTTGTTTTTTCAGATGCTCTTCCATTTCTGCAGGCAATATGTAAGATTCGAGGCATAAAACTATTTTTGTACCTAATTTTTTGTCCGAAACCCCCATGACTACCAAACGAATTTCCAACGCCATTTGGGTTAAAATCTGCTCGGTCATGCGTTCAATTTTTTCGGGTTGAATTTTGATGCCCCCCGAATTAATGATGTTGTCGAATCGTCCTAACCATTCAAATTGTGTATCGGAAATTAATCGTACTATATCATTGGTTATCAATGGTTTATCTAATGTCATGGGCGCAGAAATTGTCAAGCAATTTCGTTTATCCTGCCCGATTTTGACGTTGGGCAATACTTCGTAATAGCCTTGTTTTTGAGTGCCATTCAAACGCTTGAGCGCAATGTGTGATACGGTCTCGGTCATGCCGTAGGTGGCATAAATTGGGGCTGAAATGTGTTGCAACTGCCGTGTAAGTTCTTGTTGAATTGGCGCACCGCCAATGATGATGGCGTTCATTTGATTTAGAAGCGCAATTTTTTCGGGCGATTGCTCCAGAATCGTGTCCAGTTGCATCGGGACAAATGCGGCAAAGTCAAATGTTGTCTGCAAGGTAAAAGTTTTGAGAGGATTTGCCGAAGGCTCGACTATGCGTGCATTCATGCCGATTTCCATGCAACGCACCAACATCATTTTTCCTGCGATATAATTGGTATTCAGGCAGATAAGTGCCATTTGTTGGGGTCGAAGCCCTAATTTTTGGGCGGTGGCTTCGGCACTTTTTTGCATCTGAATACGCCGAACCCGAATGGTTTTAGGCTTGCCTGTCGAGCCTGAAGTCTGGAGTTCAAACTCGATTTTGCCTTGCATCCATTCCCGACAAAATTGCAGGGTCTTGCCCTGATAATCGGTCGTAAAATTATTCGATGCCAACAGGCGTTTTTTATCCCAACTTTCTGTTCCGAAATACAGTTGCATGGCAATTTAGTTTCATAAAATCCGAAAGCAATATGACTTCCCAAATACGTGATTGATTCTAAAAAATTTAACTAAAATACTAAATTTACGGGCAGAAATGCTAAAAAGTGCGAAAATTCGCTTGTTTTTTGGATTTTTGAGGGAATTTTCTTGTTAAATTTTGATGAAACTTTTATATTCGTGTGATTTTTACCCTAAGATGTAACTACCACAAAAAAATAAATCACCTAAGCACTAAAATTATGTACACCTATGAATATCCTCGTCCGTCCGTTACGGTCGATTGTATTATTTTTGGTTTGGACAATGATGACTTAAAAGTATTATTAATCGAACGAGGACATCCGCCATTTCAGGGAAGTTGGGCGTTTCCGGGGGGGTTTGTCGATATTAATGAGCCAGCCGACCTCGCCGCCAAACGAGAACTCCAAGAAGAAACAGGCATCGGCGATATGTATATGGAACAACTTTATACGTTTAGCCGTCCCGACCGCGACCCACGAGGACGAGTTATCAGCATTGCGTATTATGCTCTCGTAAAATTGGATAAATATGCACAACCCAAAGGCTCTTCGGATGCCCGACGAGCGGAGTGGTTTTCGATTAGCGAACTGCCCGAATTGGCTTTTGACCACCAAGAGATTTTCCAGAAAGCATTTGCTCGTTTGCAAAGCAAAATTCGTTATCAACCTGTTGGTTTTGAGTTACTTCCCGAAAAATTTACCCTCAGCCAACTCCAAAAAATGTACGAAATTATTATCGGAAAAGACTTGGACAAACGTAATTTCCGTAAGAAAATCTTGAAAATGGGCTTGCTGACTGACCTTGACGAACGCCAAAAAGGTGTGCCACATCGTGCCGCCAAACTATTCAAATTTGATAAAAGTACGTACCGAAAATTAGATGCCGAAGGATTTGCCTTTGAAGTCTAATTCAAAAATTTAACCCATTGATTTCCAATAATTTAGACTTTGACAAAGTGCTGCATTTTGTCAAAGTTCGGATTTTTGGAACTGCCAAATCTAATTTTGAGCCATTCTCCAAAAATTTCAAAAAAATACTTTTTTTTTGTGGAATTTCAGACCAATACGCATCTAAAATACAACATCCTGAAAAAGACATACGGAATTGTCCGTAAAGTTCGTTCAAAGGGCAAACATTGTCCCACGCAGGTTCGTAAAAAATGGTATGTTTCGCAAAATCATCAACATTAACACGCATGAAAAATTTTCTCGAAAAATTGACCCCGTTTTTTCTCAAAGCTCTTGACCGTCAGTCCTTATTGCATAACCGATTATTATGGATAACCAAAGTCCATTACGTACTGTTTTATGTCGGTATTGCCTTTTTGTTGAGCATGGCTTACATCCGTTGGCATCCCACGCCTTATAATTTGCCACGCTCCGAAATGTTTGCGCTCATCAGTACATTTATCATCCTGATTCCGCTTTCGTATTGGGTTTTTAAACAAATCTCGTTCAGTATCGAACGTAATTACGGCAAACGATATGCTTTTTTAGACCAAATGCGGTTCGGATTATACCTTGTATGTACGATGGCGTTTCTAAGTATTCCGTTCGGTTCGGTGCTGATGATGCAACATCGTGTCGCCAATTTTGTCGATGACCAAACATTGGCACAAGACGAAAAATCGTTGAATTTGTATAATCCTTTTTTCTTGACCGAACACGAAATTAATGCCAAAGTTACTGATATTGAAACCAATACGAAAATGCAATTTTTGTTGGATAACGGATACGACCACAACACATATTATAGTGTCATGGATACGTATAAGTTTCCGAAGGCATTGCATGACAGAATTTCGGAAAAAACCCAAAACATTTGTTCTTTCTATAATCCAACAGCTTTGACGTATTATTCTTCCTACAAAACAGAGCCAGCTCGCATCAAAGACAAGGTAGAACTTTCTGATTATCAAATTTTTAAGGCGAATGTTTGGGATAATACCGCTCAACATAAGGCATACATTGCCGAGTATATTCGGTTATTCAACAAATACGGTGGGAATATCAAATTATCAGCCGATGAAATCATCAATATCCGTCAGAACGAAGGCGTTTCGGTCGTGAATATGGCGCATCATATTGCTTATTTGGCAGACCAAAAACATACGGTACAAAGTAATATTGGACGCATCTCGAACGAAAAATATGACTTGGAACAAACCCAAGCGCATACTTATCAAATCTTTTCGGTCATGTTTTTTCTGTCATTTTTCCTGTCTTTGTTGCTCTCGATTTATAATATGGTTCGGCTCAAAGATTTTATCGTTTCGGCGGTCGGATTTATTGCCGTAGCGATTGGCGTGGCGATGCTTGCGGTTCTTACCAACGAAATTTTTGGTTCGATTGGACAAAACAATGATTCGACTTTGCTTTTTCTGGGTTTCGGCGTTTATGCTGTCGCTTTGGTGCAAAGTTTGCGTATTTTTGCTGCCAATAGTTTTTCGATGTTTAAGGCGATTTGCTTGATTATGACCACATTTGCCACGCCCTTTGTTATTTGGTGGCTGGGATTAATGCAGGAATCTATGAACGGATATATGTATCATTCTGACCAATATTACATCCATCAGATTTGGCTGGGAATTTTAGGATTTGTACTTTTTATCGAACCGCTTTTCCGTAAATTATTTCTCAAAATTAGTAGTTTGCCTAAAGGCTAACGACAAGTCAAAAAATACGTATTCCTCAAAATTTATCTCAAAACCTACTCAATATCAAGAAGTTGAGTAGGTTTTTTTCTTTCAAACTGCATGAAAACAAACTATTTTTGGCGACTTTATGGCATGAATTATTTTAGTATATTTGAGATTATTTATATTGTAATTTTATCACGGATAATCATTAAATTGTATGAAAATTTATCAAACTTTTCGGTTATGTGTTGCTTTTTTGCTGATTCATGGAGCAGTTCAGGCTCAAGAAACGTCTATTCCTGTTGTCAAATTTGACCAAGTGCAAACCGTACTCAACAGCACTTCGGATACGGTATATGTCCTGAATTTTTGGGCAACATGGTGTGCGCCCTGCGTCAAGGAACTTCCTGATTTTGAGGTGATTAGAAAAAAATATACGCATCAAAAATTTCGTATGATTTTGATTAGTTTGGATTTTTCGGATAAACTGGAAAAGCGCGTGATTCCGTTTGTGCAACGCCGAAAATTAGGAGCAGAAATTTGGCTTCTGGACGAACCCGATTATAACGCTTGGATTGATAAAGTCGAACCGCAATGGCAGGGCGATATTCCGATGACGCTGATTTTTAGTCCCGC
>CAZNYR010000051.1:13521-26512 GCA_964577275.1 uncultured Cytophagales bacterium
CCGTCAATTTATCAACGGCGAAACGCACACCAAAGAACTACAAAGCATGATTGAGCCGATGCTCGAAAACTAAAAAACGACCAAAATTTGGTACGATTTCTGTGTTTTTTTGAATTTTGAAATTCGGTTTTTACAAAAAAATGACTTAAATTTATAAAAGTTTATAATTTTCGGACAAAAAGGCTTGATTTTTCTGACTTTTTTGCCGTAAAATTGCGAAAATCATAAAAGTACGACAAAATGTTAAATATCGTTTTATTTGGTCCTCCGGGTGCGGGCAAAGGCACTCAAAGTGCTAAACTCATCGAAAAATACGGACTTTTACATCTTTCTACGGGCGACTTGCTACGTGCCGAACTCAAAGCCGAATCGCAGTTGGGTTTGGAAGCCAAAAAATACATGAACGAAGGCAAACTCGTTCCTGATGAGGTACTTATCGGCATGGTTGCCAACAAAGTAGCGGATAACAAAAATGCCAAGGGTTTTATTTTTGATGGTTTCCCACGAACGACCGTGCAAGCCCAAGCCTTAGACAAAATCATGGCGGATAACCAACTGATAATCAGTGGAATGGTTGCCTTAGAAGTAACTGAAGAAGAACTCACACAACGCATTTTGGAGCGAGGCAAAACTTCGGGACGCGCCGATGACCAAAATGAAGACCTGATACGAAATCGAATCCACGAATACGAAACCAAAACTGCTCCCGTTGCTCAATTTTATCAAGCCCAAAATAAGTATTTTTCAATTCATGGAATTGGAACAATCGAAGAAATTTTTGTAAATCTTTGTCATACGATTGATAATTTGTAATTTATTGATTTACAGATACTTAAACTTTGTCAAAAGTTAGATTTTGACAAAGTTTTTTAGTTTTTGGCAATAAAAATAAAATCGCTTCCCGGTTCATTTGCTCCAAACTCTCCGAAACGAGGCGCAGGCAAAATGCCCTGAAAATAGGTCAGGAGTTCGCCCGTTGTCAAGATTCCATCTTCACCGCCATAGTTTCGTAATGCGGTCAAAAATTTACGCATAAATGGCGAATGTTGTCCGGGAACACCATCCGGCACGTATTCTTTGCCGCCCGAAGTGAGGTACTTTCTGGTCTTAAATTGCATTTTTTTACGAATAAAATCAATTTTGGAGGTCAATTTTTTGGCATCCTCCTCGCCTCTGGAAGCGATAATCGGGTCAAAAGTACCGCCAAAACATACGTCCATCGCCAGCAATGTGTGTTTGGTAGGAATATTATTGATAATTGTCCGAAGACTGGAATGTGGAATATAACTCGAATTGCCGTCATCATCTTTTAATGAATTTTTACAAACCACATAGCCCTCACCAAAAACCGTATCGAATTTGCCATGCCCCGCAAAAAATATAAATAACTGGTCTTCAGGAAGATATGATTTTGTGGCATAAATTTTTAAGGTGCTTAAAACCGTTTTTTTGTCGGCATTTTTGACCACTTCGACCCGAAAGCCATAGTTTTCCGAAAGCTCTTTGGCAAGTGTTTCCGCATCGTGAACTGGATTCATCAGATTGCCCCAATGGTCGTACTCATCCGTAGCAAAAAGCAAGGCATAATCGGTGCGGATTTGTATATTTTGAGTTGTATTTTCATCATTCAGCACGGCAGAAGTTTCTCGAAATGAGACAGTTCGGGTCGATTCCAAAATTCCGCCGTCTTGGTTTTCGGCAACGATTCGGATTTCGTTTTTGCCAGCCTGCATGACCATATTTCGTTCAATCATCAGCGCATATTTATAGCGTCCGGGTTTTACCTCCTCAAAAATCCGATTTTTGACCAATTCGTTATTCAAATAAACCCGTGCTTTGATAATTTTTGATTCGGACGTAATCCCCGCCTTGAGGGTCAGCACGCTTTCCGAGGCGGTGCTTTCTTCGCCAAGCGGATTCATCCAAATAATATTGGGTTTGGCAATCTCCTGATTTTCAATGCGTATCAATGTTAAATTTTTCAGACTGACCGACCCGTAATTATCGGTCGCTTCGATGCGAATGGCATTTGAACCCAAAACCAAACGTATCTTCTTGTTAATCAAGAGGTTATATTTTTCAGATTTCTCGACCACCTCAAAACCTCGTTCGGTATCCATCAAACGATTATTGACATATACTTTTGCCGAATTAATTTTGGCTTTCGTTTTGATGCCAATTTGCAGGTTATAAATTTGTCCCGAAGTTTCTGATTTTTCGATATTTGGATTCAACAAAATAATTTCTGGAGGTTGTACTATTCCGTGATTTATTTGTACATTTTGGTTTTGCCGAAGTGTTAAATTATCTGCCGCCACACCCAAGGCATTATGTATCGTAAAACCTGATTGCTCGCCATAAAGTGTGCCATGCTCCGAAATGTGTACCAAATGGTCGTTGATTAAATAGCTAATTTTTCCTTTTTGTTTCCTGATAGTCAGCTTATTAAAGGCATTAAAAGGATTCACCAAGCCCGATGTTTTTGTCCAATCTTTTTCCTCGTAGAGTTGGTTATTTTCGTATCGAAAAACCTTAAAATATCCATTATTATTTATCAAAAATCCATGCAAATTATTGAGGTCTTTCATGCCCCAAACCAGCCCATAACCCGCTGATTTTCCGTCTAATTGTTTCAGATGTGCCTCCAATTCAAAATCCTCTTCGGGCAGGACATGAATTTCGTTCGTGTAATAGCTACTGCCCTCATGCTGAAGCCGTTGCATCAAAAATTTACCGTTTTCGATTTGAGTACGACTCGTAGCGGTATGAATCAAATTCCAGCGGTGCATATTATCCGTGAAATCGTCATGGAAAACTTGGGGCAAAATCACGGGACTAAGCATACTGACACGCACGGATGCGACCGCCAGCCCACAATAACCATCCAGCCGAAACCCAATTTGGTTTCCCATACGGCTCAACTGTCGGATAGCACACGCCAATTTTCCATTCATAAAAAATTCGGTGCTTTCGGGTTTCTGTTTGATTATCAGTTCATTAGCTCTTCCTTTTGGATTAATCAAACGCACCGCATCGGTCGTTTTCTGGAGGGTCGTACTTTGCCCATTTTTAATTTCGAGAATCCTAAAAAATCCTTTTCCATTCAGCAAAATCACACGATAATTTTGTGCATTTTCCATATCCCAAATTAGCCCAAATTCACGTTCGGGCAATCCGTCAATTTCTTTGAATTGCGCTTCAATTTGAAAATTTTTGCCATTCAAAAGGTCAAAACGATGGGCTTCGATTTGGATTTGGTCTAAGGATTTATTTTTCAGAATATAATTGCCATGATACACTTCGGCATAAAATTTCGCTTCATTTCGGAACGTCCATCCTCTGGCATTATCCCGAAAATCTTCCTCAAAAAGTATGGTCGTTTGTGCATTTAATAAATTGATTATCAAATAAATACACACAAAAAATAGCGTTTTTTTCATCGTCTTGGATTTGATTTTGAGCCTCATCATTTTCATATTTTTAACTAAATGGTAGAACGAATATGACCGCTACGAATGATGTACAATTTACTAAAAAATTAGGCACTTTGACAAAATTTATTGGTTTTGCCCTAAAATCTTTTCAGGGAATAAACTAAGTAATCAACAAACTATTTTATAGCATATACTACTTGGGGCGATGCCATTTTTTTTATGTTTTTTTCAGATTGGCGTGAACCATTTTTGTCATATTTGCGTAACATAACTAAAGACAATTTCCCCTACAAAACAAAAGTTAAAAGGTCATAAATTCTGTTATGATTATATTGTAATAGCTGATTTTCAGGCATATTTGCGTCTTGAATCGCAACTTAACACGAAATATACACGTCAAAGAAAGTAAACATAGGCATTTGCCTCATCAATAAAATTTTGCACAAGTCGATTACGCTTGGCTCACGTTTGATTTGAATTTAGTTTGTAATTAGGTTTAAAGTAGTTTAGTTGGAAAAGGGAACGGCGTTTACTGTTCCCCTTTTTTTGTGGTTTTTTTTAGTCTAAATCGGTCTTTAACGCCTCAAAATACATTTTTTGACTACCGTTTGTTTCTCTCCTTTCAGATGCAAAATATACATTCCGTTCGGTAAATGAGTCGGAAAGTCAAGCTGTTTTGTGGTTTCAAATGCGTGAAAAGACTTTTGAAGTACAATTTTACCCGCCAAATCAAAAATTTGTGCCGTTTTGATATTTCCTTTCAAAAACAATGTACCGCCCGTTGGGTTGGGATACAGAACGGGCGATAAGATTGGGGAGTTTTGTTCGACAGAAGTCGCAAGGCTGGCATCAAAAACAGGGCGCATCATAATACTTCCAAAAAGATTTAGATTTTGCTCCCACCGATTGGACACATTATAATACGCCTTGTGAATCGAATTGGTATTTCGGTCAAAACCAAAGGTCAAATCAATTTCGTTAAGTTGCTCAAAACCAATATAAAACGAGCCAGAAAGTGGCAAGGGACGGCTTAATTTTACGCGCTCCAATTCGTTCGGATTTTCGGGATATTTGATAATGACATTCTGCACCAACAAGACCGAATCGGCATCCGAACCGCCTTGGGTATCGAGGGTTTTCCAGATGTAAAGATTGAAGGTTTCGCCTGTCAAATCTTCGCCCAATCGGACAAACATCAGGTCGATGTGCGTCAGGACATCGGGCTGATTGAGCGTAAATTGATACGCCAATTTTCCGAATCGTTGCTGGATACCGACCCCAAATTCGGCACTTCCGTCATCATAGGCATAATAATTATCCAGTACGGTGCGCGCCGAAACGGTATCATTTTGGCGCAAATTCACCCCAAAAACGGGGTTTAAATTTCCTGTATTTAACAAAAAATCGTATTCCAGCACTATTTTTTCACGGTCTTGGGGCAGTGCCTGTGGTGTGGTCGCAAATAACAAATATTTTTCATTCGCTTCGATGAGGCTGGAGGTATCTTTCAGCACGCCCAAAGTATCGCCCGTCAAGGTTTCCCGTAGAATCATTTGATAATTAATCACATTAAAATTATCGTGCAAATTTGTTGCAATGGCTGTAATTCGTTCGGAGGTTTCGGCTTTTTCGTTCGCAAAAAACTGTTGAATGGGCATCGCCTGATAATTTTTGAGATAAGGGGTCGGCGCACTGCTAATCGCAATATCAATAACAAATTTATCATCCAGCGTTCTATCCTTGTCAATATAAATATAATCGACATTCCAAATATCATAAGTTCCTGATAATCTGTTAAATGATTGGAATCGAAAGCGAAAATCAGGATGCAAAAACTGCTCCTCGACAATCGGCAAGATGACATATCGAAACCCGCTATCGGCTTGTCCGTAGGTTTTCCATTGCTCAACCCAATCGCCGTTTTGGTTCAGAAATTCTAAGTGCAAAAAATCGCCATCAATCGAATCAGGCACATCGCCTAAGCCTTCTGCCTGCCAATAAAAACTGACAAAAATATCATCGGTGGGTGTATTGTCCGATAAATCAATGGGTTGCGAAATTAGTTCATCTGCCAAATCAGCGGTGCGAGGCTCTACAAAATTATAGGGCAATCCATTCGCATCCGTGCCATCAAACGTGGCAATATTCAGGGAAGGAGGCGCAACAGCATACGAATTATTAATCCATGTGCCACCACCTTGCTTCCATAATTTGGGAGTCGGTTTGCCTGTATATCCCGAAAAATCATCGAAAAAAGGCAGGCGTAAATAAATGGTATCTTCCTCAATACGAGTTGGTTGTGTGTGCTGATGAACCGCAAGGGGGTAAAGTTTGATTTGTCCGAATACGGGCGAGGCAACACACAAAATCAGCCCAACCAAGCCCATCGTAATCCATTTAATTTGCTTCATTTTAGTATTAAAATTCAATGATTTATTGATTTATTTATCCGAATTGACATTATCTAACGGATGAGTAATCCTGTTTCATATTCCATTTTTTAAGGTTTTGTTCAAAGAATGATGCCCCAAAGTACACGATTTTTTTAGATATTTTTTCGTACCAAGGCGAATGCGTGGCAAGATTAATCTTAGAAAAACGAATGTATATATTTTATTTTATTGATAATCAAAGAATTATATCAAAACACGGCATTCCGCTCTGGTCATCCCAACGCTGAACCACTAAAAATCAGTGCGTTAAAAAATAAATCGGATAGTTTTTAGGAAAAAAATCATATTTTTGTATATTTGGAATTAAGAAATCTTTTTTTGGCAAGAAGCCAACACTCTGAATCCGAGAATCAGCCCAATGATTTTCCAAAATTTTTAAAAGTACTTCTTCAGTTTTTTTATTATGAAAACAAAAGATAAAATACTCGAAACAGCACTACAACTCTTTAATTCTCAAGGAATTAGTGCGGTATCCAGTCGAAATATTAGCGATACTTTGGGCATTAGTTATGGAAACTTAACGTATCATTTTCCGAGAAAAGACGATATTATTCTGTCGCTCTACGTTCGGATGCAAGACGAATTGGACGAGCAGTTTGGTAATATCAAAAAGGAAGTGTATCGGTTTGAGTTCATGTTACGCAGTATGCGGGTGTTGCTATCGGTTTATCACAAATACCGATTTGTGTTTCTGGAATTTAACAAACTCAATCGTAGGTTTGAGGAAATCCGTCAGGACTCTAAAATACAGTTTCAGAAGCGAAAACAACTTTGTACCGATATTGCTAATTTTCTCTACACCAAGGGATATTTGCACGAAGAACGTATCAAGGGACATTACGATATGGTCATTCATGGGATGTTAATTTTGTTTAATTCGTGGCTCACGGATGCCGAAGTTTTTTTCAAGGACAAATCCCCAGAAAAGCGTATTGATTATTATTTAGAACTCATTTATAGCGTTTTGCGCTCATCCTTGACGATGGAAGGACTCAAAGCCTTCAACGAAATTTATGAAGGACAAAAAGTTCTTCGGCAAAACCAACGCAAACAACGCCAAGAACAAACGCTGTGTGCCTAAGCAAAATTTTATCAACAAAGTTAATAATTCATCACCTGAAAAAGCGCATCATTAATTATTTGATGCGCTCTTTTTGGAACTTATCCCTTTGTTTTTTGGGAGCGATACAAGAATACGCCTGCCACAATCAAAGCATAACTTGCGCCCCATAAAATGTAATATTCCATATTTTTTTGTGCTTTTATGAATAAAATTTTAAATTAATTACAATAACATACACGAGAGGAGTACCTTCGATAAAACTGGCATCTTCACAAAGGCATTCTTCGGTGATGTTGAAAATCTTATTCGTTATTTTTATAAATCAATATCGGAAGTTTTGCCTGTTGCAAAATATTTTCGGTCTGGCTGTGATGAAACATTTCCTCAAAAAAACCTCTGCGGTAGGTCAATAAAGCAATTATATCCGCATTTTTTCGGGTCAGATACGTATGAATTGATGCGGCAACCTCATCACTGGTAAATCGCTCGTAATCCATTCGGCTTGAGGGCGTAAAGAAATATTTATCCTTAAATTTGACCGCAGTCGGGTTATCTTCCATCGGCGAATCAATGTGCAGACACGTGATTTTTGCATCAAACCGATTGCCCCATTCCTCAATCAAATGATCCACCGAACGAAACTCTTTTTCTGAAAACTGACTGGCAAAAACAATGTGTTTTGGCGTTTTGAAAATTGCATTTTTTGGAATCGCCAACACCGGACACGGCAAATTTTCGCGAATAATGGCGTGCGTTACGCTTCCCAAAAATACACGCTCTAAGGCTGTTTTGCCTTTTGCGCCCATCAGAATTAGGTCGGCATTTTCCCGTTCGGCAAGTTCAGGAATATCATCTTCAGGTAATCCGTTATGCGTTAAAAATGAAAACTTAACCTTCTGATTATCACGGTTATACAAATATTTTATCGTAGCATATTTGTCGGCAATTTTTTTGAGTTTTGCCAAAATATCTTGCTCCCGCAAGGAAGTAACCTCGTCCATCATGGTCGCCGGTGGTGTATGCACACGAGGCGAAGTAGTTACCAAAAATCCATGAAAAAGGATAAGTTCTGCGCCCGTTTCTTGTGCCAAACCTACGGCATAATCAATGGTTTGGGCGGAGCATTCAGAAAAATCGGTACAAACAAAAAATTTTTTCATAATCATGTGTGATTTTAGATGTGGCAATATTGGTTTTTGAGATGTTTTAGTACTTACCTCATAATACGTATTTTATGCCTCAAAAGTGAGGTTATGTAAGGGATTTTATGGACACGCTGGCTCAATCCCAAAACTATCATTTTTGGACATAAATTCAGTGTTTTTTGAGAATTTTTCGTCAAAATTTCTAACCAAATATATGTACTTGATAAAGTTCGGGCGGATGTTTATTTTTCCCCAAAAAAACCTTCGTACACTATTTGAAATGTTACAAAGGTTTGGGCAAAAAACAAGCGATAAATTGATGATAAGTATCTGAATATGAGAATTATACGTGCATATTATTATTTCTATAAATCCCCAATTTGCAAAGGGCGATGCAATCTTTCCTGCAACGAAATCATGGTTTCCGTTCGGAAAATTCCCGGTACACTTTGTATTTTTTCATGTAATACTTCTCGTAAATGTGCAGTATCTCGGCAAATAATCCGGATAAACATACTGTATTCGCCTGTGGTATAGTTGATGTTCAGGACTTCGGGAATTTTTTCGAGGTTTTTGGCAACCTCCTCAAACATGGAGCTTTTTTCGAGATAAATGCCAATAAAAGCGGTAATGTCATAGCCAAGCTGCGAAAAATTTACCGAAAGTGATGCGCCCCGAACAACCCCCAGTTTTTCGAGTTTTTTCATCCGAACGTGTACCGTACCGCCCGAAACAAATACACGCTCGGCAATTTCGGTATAGGGGGTTTTGGCATCCTTCATTAACTCGGCTAAAATCTTAATATCGACATTATCAATATCTAAATTTTTATCCATCCTACTTGCTGTTAATTATAATTTTTTCAAAATTAGGAGAATTTATTAGCAATTCCATAAAATTAAAAAAATTATTGAATTTTTTGCAAAAAAGGATTTCGTTCTCGTATCTTTGTAGTGTCAAAATGACGATAACCCAATCGCTTCTATTGACAAAAATCATGTAAGAAGAAAATTAAATCTAACGAAAAAAAGAGGTCTTGCGGAAGGTTCGATTCCTTCCCTTACAACAAGCATGTGTTTTTATGTGTTGTTTATTGGTTAAGGTTGGAAAAGGTATGCTATCTTAGTATGCCCTTTTTCTTTTTTTGGGGGAATTGGGAAAAAACGACACTTTGCCAAAGCGTAATTCTCCGACAAAGTGTGCTGTTTGTGATACGATTACAAAATATCAATTTCTCGTTGATGCGGCGTTTCGGGTTGCAATTTAGGCAATGTAATGTTTAGGATGCCATTCGCATAATTTGCACCGATGTTTTCTGTGTCTATGTTTTTGGGTAACATAAAAGTACGCTCAAACTTGGCATATCCGAACTCCTTGCGGACAAACTTTTCGTGCGTATTTTCTTGTCCCGATTTTTTTTCTGCACTGATTTTCAGTTGTTTATCCTGAAGATTTAATTTAAAATCCTCTTTCTGAAAACCCACCGAAGCCACTTCGAGCCGAAACTCGTTTTCATTTTCATAGACATTTACCGCAGGCAAATTGCGTTGGTTTTGGAGCGCAACCCAATCGCGAGTCAAGAAATCATCAAAAAAACCTTCAAATCTGTCAAATACGCTCGGTACGTAAGTCGGATTAAATTTAATAATGTTCATGATTTGGTGTGTTTTTATGTTTAACATTCAATTTTATTTCCTTATGAACAATCCGTGTACCATTCCGAAAAATTATTTTTTTTATGTCAAAATGACGTATTTTCAAATTGAAAAGGTAATATTTTCAGGCAGAGCTATGTCAAGATGACATATTCAGAATGTTTAATAGCATTCTTCGGCATTTGGGAAGTCGCCCGTTTTCACGTCTTCAATATAATTTTGGACGGCTTGCGTCATGATTTTATTCAAATCGGCATAACGGCGCAAAAATCGAGGACTAAATTCGTGTGTAATGCCCAACATATCATGGACGACCAATACCTGCCCATCCACGCCATTGCCAGCTCCGATGCCAATGACGGGAATTTTGACGGTTTGTGCCACTTGAGTTGCCAATTTAGCGGGGATTTTTTCCAAGACAATTCCGAAACATCCCGCCTTTTCGAGCAGTACCGCATCTTCGATAAGTTTCTCGGCTTCCGCCTCTTCTCTGGCACGCACGGTATATGTTCCAAATTTATAAATGGATTGAGGAGTGAGTCCCAAATGCCCCATGACGGGTACGCCAGCGGTCAAAACCCGCTCGATGGATTCAATGATTTCGGCACCGCCTTCCATTTTGACCGAATGTGCATCCGCTTCTTTCATAATCCGAATGGCGGAGGCGAGAGCTTTTCGAGAATTGCCCTGATACGTACCAAAAGGCATATCCACAACCACAAAAGCCCGATTTACTGCCTTAATGACTGACGAAGCATGATAAATCATGTGGTCAAGGCTCATCGGGACGGTCGTTTGGTTGCCTGCCATGACATTAGAAGCCGAATCGCCGACTAACAAAATATCAATTCCTGCGCCATCCAGAATGCGTGCCATCGAATAGTCGTAAGCGGTAAGCATCGAAATTTTTTCGCCATTTTGTTTCATTTCAAAGAGGCGATGTGTCGTTAATTTTTTGTATTGTGCTGAAAATGAGTGATGTACAGACATAGTATTATGTGTTTAGAGGTTATAAATTTTTACGTAAGTGGTACGAAATATTTAGTACAGTATATTAACATAATGCAATCATTTGATAATCAATATATTACAATAAAAATCAGAGTATTAAATTTACTTATTTAAATTACTAATTATCAAGTGATAAACTTTATCACTTTTTTTAAATCTTAGGAAAAATTTGAGTGTGGCAAATCCCGAAATCCCGTGTATTCTCGAATTAATAACGCCCCCGAAAAGAGCATCACACCGCCCGTGAGCGCATACGCATAAACGACATTTGACCCCGTATTAAAAAATTCGGTGGCAAATAAGGAAATCAAGAAAACTCTCAAAATAATATTGGCTATTGAAAAAATACTATTTGTTCGTCCGATAATATGATTGGGGACGTGTGCAAAAAGCCAACTCAAGCGATAAATTCTTGCACCCGAATTACAAAAACCGAACAAAAATCCTACAAGCAGAAATATCCAAATATTTCGGGTTATTGAGGCGATAACAAACACAGTACCAGCTAATAAACAGAAAATAATGACAATTTGAGTAGAATTTAGTTCTTTAAATAATTTTCGGGATAAAACACCCGAAAATAGTGAGCCACAGGCAGTTGCTACTTTTCCAAAAGCAAACATGACTCCGCCCAACATCAAATGATTTTTGACATAGGCAGGCACTAAGGCATGAATATTAATTAGCATAATAATAAACACAGAATACGAAAATAATCCAAATTTAAGAATCATAGGATTAATTTTCAAGAAGTGAAAGCCTGAACGGACTCTTTTCCAGAATGCGCCTGTTTCGATATGCTTTTGTTTTTGGGGAATATACCGAATTTGCGTAATTAAAGCGATGGCAATCAGATAAGTACAGGCATCGAGTGCAAAAATTTCCCAGATTTCCCATCGAGGAATCGTAAAAATAGTGGTATCGAAAACGGAAATATATCCATCGAATCCTTCCAATAAAATTGCCCCAAAAAATCCTGAAATCATATTGGTTGTCTGCCCGACAATTTCGATGTAAGAATTAACTTTGGTGTATTCTCGTCCGGGCGTAATTTCTTGCACAAAAGCATACAAATTGGGATAATGAATATGATACCCACATACGGTTACAAAGAAGACCATAACAATCAGAAAATCAGGGAGTTGCTGGGCAAAAATACCAGCCACGGCAACCGTCCCAACAACCATCATCTCGACTGCATTATTCATCAAAAAAACTTGTTTACGAGAGAATCTATCCACGATTGTTCCTGCACCAATGCTCCAGAAAAACGTCAGAAAAGTAACAAAAGCATAATACAAATTGAAATCTGCCGTCTGCTGATTTTGGGCAAAATACCAAGGAATAGAAAGCATAGAAATGCCTTGTGCAAACCCCGAAATTCCGTTGGCAATAAAGATATAAGTAAGTGCCTTTCGATTGATTGGTTTCAAAATGATATGATTTATTTGAAGGACAAAATTACCCGAATTTGGTAGAAAATCATGGTCTTTTGAAGCAATTTGCAGACCTACCAAGTCTTGAAGACTTGGTAGGTCTTGAGGTCGAACGGCTTAATTTTTAGGATTTTAGATTTTTTTATTTTTTTGAAACAAAATTATAAATTTTAATTACCTGATTATCAGATAGTTTTAAAAAAATTATAAGATTTTTTAAGATTTTTTTTTTCTAAAAATTCGTTAAAATTAAATTTTCCATATATTTGCTCCCAGAAACCAAACTAAACAAATGTCATTTATGAAAAAGTTATTAGCATTATTGATGATGGCGGGTATGTTCACATTCGTTTCATGTGGTGAAGGCGGCTCAACTGAGGGCGAAGGAGCTGACACTACGGCAACTGAAACAGAAGCTCCTGAAACAGAAGCTCCCGAAGTAGTTGAAGAGCCAGCTCAAGCCGATACAACGGCAACTGAAGCTGACACAACGGCAACTGAAGGAACTACTGAAGAAGCTGCTCAGTAATCATCATTATTAGGAAAAGAAACTATTTCTTAAAAAAATAAGCAGGGATAAAACTTTCGGGTTTTGTTCCTGTTTTTTTTATTCATCATCCTTGAAAAGTGTTTTCAGATGAATGCGAAGTACTTGTCCCATATTTTGGCAGTCCAAAAACCGTTTATCGCCATAATGTTTGTGGAGTTCTTTTTTGAGTGTATTTACATTTTCGGGCGGAGCAATGCGGTCATGGCTCATGACATCCAAAATATCTTTGAGAACATAACGTGAA
>CAZNYR010000051.1:26522-28518 GCA_964577275.1 uncultured Cytophagales bacterium
GGCAATCAACGACCGCTCTTCTTGCTGATACTGACGTACTGTTTCGGGAGAAAGTACCTCAATTCCAATCTGAATAATCGGATTATTTTGTTTATAATATTGTGGCATATATACATTTTTGCGGGGTTCATAGGATTGTTGGTCAAAATCAATGGCTCGGATTCGATAATGAAATTCCTCAAAATCAGGTGTAATATCCACCACAAAATTGCTGGAGTGCATATCGCCTAACAAACGAACAAAGCAACGTTCATTAAATTTGATAAATTCCTTCGCCAGCCGAATTTTGTTGGTATCTTCGTTAATGTAACTTTTCATGAACATATCTCCGGGAATGCCTGCGATATGCTCTTCAATAAGCGTATCTTGGTACACCAGATATTGCACCCGATTTGGGGATAAAATATCTTCGAGTTCTAAGCCATAAATTCGGGAAGCATCTGCTCTTTTGATGTAAAAATAATCGAAATTATCATTGAGTTTATTGACGATTCGTACTCGAAACGGGCGCGTATTGCCATACGTACAGACATCGACCCTATCAACGTACAGGTGGTCAAGAATTGAAACGTTGCCTTCGACCTTGAGTTGGGAATAAATTTTTTTGAGATTATGGTGGATTTCGGGTGTATCGGTTTGCGAATAAAAAATCGTTAGCCAGAGCGTATCTTCGCCTTGTCGGTCATAAAGTGTTACAGCCCCGTTATATCGCTCTAAATCAGAGTATTGCAACGGAATAGCAGTTTCTAAACCATATTTATCTAAAAATCGCCGCAACCCATCACCTACGGGATATACTTTCTTTTTATTTTCAATCAAAGGCATATTTTCAGAAATTAGTGGTTGCGTAAGGCTTCTATTTCGGCAATCTCCAAGCCTGTAACCTGTTGAATAAATGTATTATCCGAACCCGATGCCATTAATTTTTTTGCCATATCCAAAAGCGTTTGTTTTTTTCCTTTTTCCAAACCTTGCTCCAAACCTTGCTCCAAACCTTGCTCCAAACCTTGCTCCAAACCTTTTTCCAAACCTTGCTCCAAACCTTTTTCCAAACCTTTTTCCAAACCTTGCTTGATGCCCTCTTCCAAACCTTTTTGGATACCCTCTCGTAGTCCCTCCTCTAAGGCGGTACTGCGAACTGATTTTTCGACACGTCGATTCTCTATATAACGGTCATAAATTTTTTTCTCGGTTTTCGTCATATTTTCATATTCTAATCGCTTACGCGCCAAATCAATCCCTTTGGCATGAAATTCCTCTTTTACAGCACTATTCTTGAAAAAATAAATCCACTCGTCCAATGTATTTCGGGCATCATCATCAAAATTATTGATTTTCAGAATATAATATTTGGGGAAAATATCCGAAACATTCTTGATTTTGTACCGTTTGCGCTGATAAGTCGAGGGATATAATACATCTTTTTTGTGCCAACCAATAAATTTTCCTTCATATTCATACACATAATCTTCGCCCTGCCCCAACGAAAAATACACAATATGAATCGAATATACTTTGCGTATCGAACCATATTCTTCGCTCTGCTGAATATACTCGGTAATTAATTTGGATGAACCATACAACATCCGATGAAAATAATCGACCTCCGAATCATACTGTAGCTCGATCATTATCAGTTCGTCAGATTCGGTTTTTGCCAAAATATCTATTCGATTATATTTGTCGTATTCATCCAATTTATTCCCTTCGCTTTCCAGCAAAGTCTGAATCTGGAGGTCAAACTTCAATAATTCACTCAAAAATCCCTCTAATATCCCAAAGTTTGCTTTATCTCGAAGCAGTTTTTTCAATGCCCAATCAAAGGATACTAATTGTCTTTCCATCTCGCTTTTTGGTTTTTGATGTTTGTAAAAATACAAATAAAAACCCAAAACTTTGCATCGTTTTTGCCGTAAATTTGCGTCCTGATGGTCAGGACAAAATGAACTTGTTTAAAAAGTCGGTCAAAAAAGTATAAAAAAAGCGCAAAAAAATT
>CAZNYR010000052.1:0-27528 GCA_964577275.1 uncultured Cytophagales bacterium
TCGCACATCTTAACGACTGCTTGGTTCATCAGAGGCGGTCCACAGAAATAAAATTCAACTTCTTCGGGTTCGGGATGCTTGCCAAGATAATTATCAATTAAAACCTGATGAATAAATCCTACGAAACCTTCTGCTTTTTCATCGTGAATATCTTTCTTTACTGTCCAGTTATCTTCTTTCAGGGGTTCTGAAAGTGCGATATAATATTTGAAGTTGGGAAATTCTTTTTCGATTTTTCGGAAATGTTCGGTATAAAATAATTCGCGTCGCGAACGTCCACCATACCAATAAGACACTTTTCGTCCTGTTTTAAGGGTATGAAACAAATGGAAAATATGCGAGCGTAAAGGAGCCATGCCTGCTCCACCGCCGACATAAATCATCTCGTTATCGGTATCTTTGATGAAAAACTCGCCATAAGGACCTGAAATCGTTACTTTATCGCCGGGTTTTCGGGTAAAGACATAAGATGAGCAAATGCCCGGATTTACGTCCATCCATTTATTATTGGCTCTATCCCAAGGTGGCGTAGCAATCCGAATATTGAGCATGATAATATCTCCTTCGGCAGGATGATTTGCCATAGAATAGGCGCGGAAAATAGGTTCGGGATTTTTCATTTTCAAGTCCCACAAATTGTATTTATCCCATTCATCCTTGAATTTATCCTTGCCCAAAGGTTCATCGAGATGCGGGGCAATGTCAATGGTCTTGAAATCACATTCGATGGCAGGAACATCAATTTGGATATAGCCCCCCGACTGGAAATCGAGGGTTTCGCCTTCGGGAAGCCGAACGACAAATTCCTTGATAAATGAAGAAACGTTATAATTTGAAACGACTTCACATTCCCATTTTTTAATCCCAAAAATCTCTTCGGGGATTTCAATAACCATGTCTTGCTTGACCTTGACCTGACAGGAAAGACGAACTTGCTCCTGTTGTTCTTGTCGGCTCAAATGCCCCACTTCGGTAGGCAATACATCGCCTCCGCCGTCCAACACTTTGCATTTACACATGGCACACGTCCCACCTCCACCACAAGCGGAGGGAAGAAATACCTTTTGGGCTGAGAGTGTCGAAAGCAATGTACTTCCTGCCGATACAATAATCGGATTGGCTTGGTCGCCATTCACGATAATTTTTACGTCTCCGCTCTGCACCAATTTTGCCTGAGCATAAAGCAACAGCACAACCAGAAGGGCAATGACAAACGTGAACGCCACGATTGCGGTAATAATAATGGTAGTCATACCAATTTGTTTTTTTGGTTTTTACTGCTAATTTCTATTCAACAAAGATAAGCCTTTACACCTATTTCGGAAAAGATTTTTGTTGTTTTTTATGTCCTATACGAAAGATTTATTGTGCAATCAAAATGTTTTTTAAATCTTTTGACCCACCGCCTTATTTTTTGTCGTAACTTTGTGTTTGAATTTAACTTTTAAAATTATGAATCTTATCACAGAAGAACAAATCACGAAAACCTTCCAAAAATTTAACCAACTATCTGATAATCAGATGGAAGAATACATCGAAGCCTTTACAAAACAACAAGAAGTTTTGTTTGCCTACGTGATGACCGTAGATGATGAATTAAGCGAAGAAGAACGACAGATGATGCTCATGCTGGCAATACAAACTTGGTTTATTATCGCTCAAAACACCACCAAAATCAAGGGTGCTACGCACGAATTGCTCGAAGAAATTGACCATAAAAATGACCAATTATTGGAGCGTTTCGCCCAAGAAGATGACGAGGAAAATGTGAATCTCGAAAAATTGTTTGCACAACATGCACAGCCTCATTTGCTGGATATGCTCATTGCGTGTTTGCAGGATGACGATATCTGGGAAGACCCGATAAATACCGAAAATACCGAATTTATATTTATTTATCTACTTAATTTTTTGGATACCTTGCTTGTTTCGGTCGAGGAATAAACGCAAAAATAAAATTCCGTAAGCGATATAAAATAATGATTATCAGGTAATTATTTGATTGCCTGATAAATCACATCATGGATTCTGCGGCGAACTTTCATGCCTAATAACTTTTGATTTTTATAACTGGGAAATGTTCGATTCGATAAAAAAACATAAATAAGTTCGTGTCTGGGATCCACCCAAACACACGTTCCCGTAAAACCTCGATGTCCGAATGCCTGCGCCGAAGCACTATTACTTGCAGGGTTCATCTTGCCATAGGCGCGCGGTTTATCCCAACCTAACCCCCTGCTACTCAATGGGTTTTGAGCAGAAGTAAATTGCGAAATGACTTCGGGTGTGAAGTATTTTTTGCCACCATAATAGCCATCCTGCAAGAAAATTTGCATCAAAATCGCAATATCTTTGGCATTACTAAATATACCTGCGTGTCCGCTTACGCCCCCAATCATGCCAGCGGCATAATCATGGACAAAACCCTGCAAGGTAGTTTTACGAAAATACGGGTCATAACCCGAAGGCACAATTTGTGTTTTTTGATGTTTTTGGAGTGGCAGATACGTCATTTTTTGGAGTGCCAGCGGCTCGAAAAATTCCGTTTCAACGTATTGATTCATGGGCATTTGTAGTATTTTTTCGCATATTTTTTTGAGAATAAAAAAGCCCATATCGCCGTATCTATATCCATAACTGCCATCTCGTCTTTGGGCTGAAAGTGGCGAATTTTTGACCCAACTCCAGAGGCTATCCTCGTGATGCTTAGGTGCATATACATTTTCCGTAACTTGAATCGGATGACTTTTGGAGGGTGCCGACATATAATATTTCCGAAATAATTCCTCCGTATGAAAGGTCTCGAACCAGCCGGGCATATTGGGCGAAAGCCCCGCCTTATGAAGCAGTATTTGCTTGATTGTCAGGTCTTTTTTATTACTTTGCTTGAGGTCAGGCAAATACTCCGAAGCCTTTTTATTGACATCAATTTTGCCCGCCTGCACCAGTTGCATCAATACGGGCACCGTAACCAAAACTTTAGTTAGCGAAGCCACATCATACAACGAATTATCCGTTACGCTCACCTGACGGTCGTATGTATAATGTCCGTATGCCTTATTAAATACCACTTTTCCATGACGAGCCACCAACACCTGACAGCCCGGCGTAGCCTTTGACGAAATCGCATTTTGAGCAATCAAATCAATCTGGTTTAGGATGCGAGAACTCATCCCCACGGCTTCGGGCTGTACATCAAACTGTAATCTGGAAAGGGGCTGAATTAATTCTCCCGTATGAATAGTCATTTCTATTCCTCTCATATTCAAGGGTTTACGAATACCAATCGCCCCAAAAAGTGCTTGTCCAGCCTGACTTTGGGCTTTTGTATGCTCAAATTTTGAATAAATAATGGTCGAATTATCCATAAAATAAGGCAATGCCAACGGACGACCAAACACCACCAAAACCACATCCGTTTTTTGGTCTAAGGCTCGAATAAATTTGAGGGCTTCGCCGCTGATGCCAAAATGTTTCGGAGAGGCATAATCCGCATTTTCAAACAAACCGATAATCACTTTTTTGCTGTTACACAAATACGGGAAAGCCGCTTGCATTGCCGAATCGGTCGCCATAAATTCGGAAAATGTCGGCGCATATTCCGAAATTATTTGCTGAAATTTTTTGCCCTCTTTTCCGATAGTCAGGCAGACATATCGCTCGGAAACATCTCGAAAAGGAAGCAGCTCTTTGGTATTTCTAAGTGCCAATAAATCAGGAAGTTCGGCGAATAATGGAAAGGAAATACAGCATAAATAAAGAAGTAAAATACCTGTACGTAAAGCGTTCATACTTATCAGAGTTAAGGAATCAGTTGTTTTTGTTGTCAGAAATTGTAGGTCAAAAATCATGCGATTTTTCTCGAAATTTTGTCCTTCGGAAAATACAAGAGGCGTGCCTGAAGGTATCAAAACAGATTTTATCGCCCTACAAATAGACCTTTCAAAGTACCGTAAAATCTACTCAAAAACAAAAATTTGTGCCAATAAAAGAACTTTTACATAAAAATTATATTATATAAAAACGTGATTATCAATGTTTTATAATCGAAATAAGCCCGCCGCACAGTCTATTCTGCCTCAAAAAGTTACGAATATCCATTTCGATTTTGTCCAACAAATGACAATGATTATAAATCAAACAAAAAACATGAGTTTACTTTCGGATGATTTGAAAGCTAAAATCATGTTTTTTGAAATTTTTGTTATTTTTTAGGGCGTTGCCGTACTGTTTGTCCAATCAGGAAGGATGCCCGCTTCGATTCCGAAGACAAAGGGAATCACAAATTTGACAAAAAAGATAATCAACACAATCGAAATCATATTTAACCAAAATCCAACTTTCACCATCTGAAAAACTTTAATGTGTCCGCTGGCAAAAACAATCGCATTGGGCGGAGTCGCCATCGGGAGCATAAAGGCACAACTGGAGGCTATCGTAACGCCAATGGTCATTACTAATGGATTTTCGCCCAGCCCAATGGCAATGCCTGCAACCACAGGCACAAAAATTGAGGTCAATGCCAAATTGGACATGACTTCGGTCATGAACAACATAATTAGGATTAAAATACTGGCAATCAGTAAGATACTTAGTTCAGTATGAGCCGCCACCGTATCACCCACCAACTGAATCAGCCCCACATCTTTTAAGGCACTCGCCACGCTCAAGCCGCCGCCAAAGAGCATCAAAATCCCCCAGGGAAGGTTTTTGGTATCTTCCCAAGAAAGCAAATAATTGGATTCTTTAGAGCCTGACGGCACAATGAACATCAATAAACCCGAAAGCATGGCAATGGTCGAATCGTGTATATCAATGTGATGCCTCTGGATAAATTCTAATTCCTGAATCGGCTTGCTGAACATCCAGAGGGAGGCAGTGAGCAGAAAAATAGCCAATACTAATCGCTCTGGCATACTCATCGGTCCCAAATCCCGTAATTTTTGGTCAATTACGCCTCTGGGATTATCCAATCGACCCAATCGGTGTGGATAAAACACTTTGACCAAAATCACAAACATAATCAAAAGTAAAATCACGGCAAACGGAAACCCGACCATAAACCAATCCAAAAAACTAATTTCGTAATGGTATAATTTTTCAATAAAATTTTTGTGAATAATATTCGGCGGTGTCCCGATGAGCGTAGCGATGCCGCCAATATTTGCCGAATATGCCACCGCCAGCATCATCGAAAGCGCAAAATTATTAAGGCGTTCTTTGGGCAATCCCGTATTGACTTCCAATAAGTTAATGACAATCGTAGCAATCGGGAGCATCATCACGGTCGTGGCAGTATTACTAATCCACATACTCAATAGGGCGGTGGCGGTCATAAATCCGAAAATAATACCATCAGCGGTTGCGCCTGTTTTCTTAATGATTATCAGGGCGATACGCAGATGCAAGTTCCATTTTTCGAGTGCCAAAGCAATCAAAAATCCGCCCATAAACAAGAAAATAATCCGATTGCCATACGAGGTGGCGGCTTTGGCAACGGGCATCACGCCCACCAGCGGAAATAAAACAATCGGCAACAGAGCCGTAACTGCCAAATGTACCGATTCGGTAACCCACCAAATGAGCATCCAAGCCGATATTGCCAGTACTTTTTGGGCATCAGGCGTAATCGGGGGCATTTCGGGCAAGAACAAAATAATCAAAAAGGCAAGCGGACCGGCGAGCAAGCCATATTTTTTCGTCAGGGTTAGTTTTTTTTTTTCCAAAATCGTTGTGTTTTCGGTAAAAGTTCTAAGCTAAATTGCCTAAAAAGTGGACAAATTCCAAGTCCGATTTTATGGCGTTGTTTGAGTTGTTTGTTTGAGGAAATTGATTTGATTGGAAACCTACATACGCAGAACGGTTTAAAAGCGCAACTACGTATTTGCATCCAAAAATTTCGTACATAAACCTCCCCGAAAATATTGCCAGTTTTGTACTTTTAAGTCAATTTTATTTGATTTCGTTCCGTTCTGTCCCGAATCTCTTTCAAAGTCTATCCAAAAGCAATCAAATTTTGCTTTTTTTTCTGATTCCGAATCTCAAATCTAACGAAGTCCGTAATTTTGGCGTTTTGGTATCAATGAATGGTTGCAAAATCCCTGAAAATCAAACCAAAATGAATCATAAATTATTGGTAATCAGTTTTTTATTATTTTTTTCGGGACAAAAAATACAAGCCCAACAGCTCCCGCACATGGATAGCGTGGAGATGCTTTTGACCAGCATGGCAGTCCAGATGGAAGCCACCGAGGCGGTGGATGCGATGTATAATTTTGAGTTTCGGAGTGCCAAAAGTCAATTTATGCGAATGCGCCGATTTTATCCCGAACATCCGTTGCCCTATTTTTTATTGGGATTGTGCGAATGGTGGCAGATGATGCCCAACATGGACCAAACCAAACACGATAAGAAATTTTTGGCGTATATGGATTCGACCATCCAAAAAGCCGATATATTATACGAAAAATCAGCATCCAAAAAACTCGAAGCGGCTTTTTTTCTGGCAGGCGCATACGGCTTCAAGGGGCGGTTGCACGGCGAAAGACACCACTGGTCGAAAGCCACCGTAGCAGGCAAAAATGCCCTCAAATACATGGAAATTGCCGAAGGAAAAGGCGATTTAAGTCCCGAATTTTTATTTGGTGATGCGCTTTATAATTATTTTGCCGTCTGGATTCCCGAAAATTATCCCATGCTCAAACCTGTCTTATGGTTTTTCAAAAAAGGCGATAAAGACAAGGGAATCAAGCAGTTAGAAACCGTAGTCAGCAACGCATTTTATACCAAAACCGAAGCCCAATATTATTTGATGCGTATTTATGCCGCCGAACCCGAAACCCAAACCCATGCCAAAGCCTTAGAAATTTCTAAATATTTGTTCCAAACCTATCCCAATAATGCCTATTTCCATCGCTATTATGCCCGTATGCTTTATACCAAAGGCTTATATACGCCGCTCGAACCTGTGGCTTATACGCTCATGCAACGGGTCGATTCCGCATGGACGGGCTATGAAGCCACTTCGGGAAGATATGCCGGATTCTTTTTGGGGTCAATTTATCGGGCAAGAGGCGAAGTCAATAAAGCCATCACGTATTACAAAAAAGCCGTCCAATATTCCGAAAAATTAGAAGCCTACCAAACGGGATATTATCTTTATTCCTTGGCAACTTTGGCGCAATATGCTGATACACACGGCGATATGACGGAGGCATACCAATACTACGAAAAAATCAAAAAATACGCCCCCAAAAAACACGCCACCCGAAAAGATGCGCTTAAATATCTCCAGAAAAATAAACGAAAATACAAAAAAGCTACCGCTCCATAAATATAGATTATTCTTCTTTGGCTCTGTTTATCAAGGGATTAGGTAACGATTTTTTGGTCTTTGCGCCTAATTCCTTCAGATTTTCGGCACGCTTAATAAGGTTTCCTTTGCCCGTATGAAGTTTGTTCATTGCTCCCTTGTAATGGGTTTGTGCCTGCTCCAATTTATGCCCTACTTCAATCAAATCCTCGACCAGCCCGACAAATTTATCATACAATGCGCCTGATTTTTCGGCAATTTCAAGGGCATTTTTGTTCTGGAGTTCACGCTGCCACAAGACCGAAATCATTTTGAGCATCGCCACCAAATTTACGGGACCTACGGGCAAAACTCGCCGTTCATACGCATAGTGCCATAAATCCATATCTGTCTGTAAAGCAGTAAGATACGCCGCTTCAATCGGAATAAACATCAAGACAAAATCCAAACTTTGGAGTTCTGGAAGGTTTTGATAATTTTTGGAATACAAACTATTAATGTGCATTTTGATAGAACGGATGTGTTCTTGTGCGGCTTTTTTTTGCGCTTCCGCATGGCTGGCATTACAAAATTCTTCGTAAGCAATTAATGAAACTTTAGAATCAATGACGATGTAACGTTCGCCCGGATATTTAACCAAAACATCAGGCTGGAAAAGCCTACCTTGATTATCTCGAAATGACTTTTGTACAAAAAATTCTTGATTTAATATCAATCCAGAGCGTTCCAGTACCGATTCCAGTATCATTTCGCCCCAATTTCCCCGAATTTTGGCTTCGCCTTTCAGGGCATTCGTCAGTTTATTTGCCTCCGCACTAAGTTCGTAATTTAGCTCTACCAAATTTTTTAACTCTTTTTCTAAGGAAAAACGTTCTTTTGCCTCATTTTCATACATTTGCTGTACATTCCGCTCAAAATCTCGAAGGCGGTCTTGGAGCGGACTAAGAATTTGTGTGATTTCATGTTTGTTGTGCGAAATAAAACGCTCGGATTTCTCATCAAAAATTTTTTCTGCCAAGAGTTCAAACTGAAGTGAAAACCTTTTACTTAGTTCATGAGTCTTCGTTTCATTTTCGGTTAATTGCTTATTTTTCTCTACCAAACGCACCCTTTCTTCGGCTAATTTTTCGGTCAGTTGTAAAATTCGTTCTTGTTGCGAGTCGATAACTTTCTTATTTTCATCAAAGTTTTTACTCAAAATATGCAATTTTTCTTTCGTTGCGGAACTATCATATTGCCCCTCTTGTTGGGTTTTTAGGTGCTTAAAATTGAGATAAATCCACGTAGTGATTATCCCAATGCCAAGCCCAATAAGTAAAAAAAGTATATTTTCCATATTTTTTTGATTTTTTTAATTAAAAACTTACATCCGCTTTGTCAGTTGAGGATGTCATCAAACAAACAAATAACTAAAATCAAATCATTACAATCATGAAACTCATCATCTTCACACACCCTTCGGTTGCTACTTCGCTTCGCAGTGTGCCTCGTTTTTCAAATTTTTTCACAAATATTTTTTGTTGTAAGCAACCGCTTACTTCTTCTTCCTAAAATTTTGAGCAAATTACGTATTTTTCTGGGTTGGGTTACGCCTCAAATGTTAAAAAAATAACATTTTTCGTGTTAAAATTTTTTTTTTGGCACGTTTGGCTTGAGGTTTGTAAAAACTCATTTCGGCAAACAAATCTTACATAACTCAGTCCAATTCAAACTTCAAACAAAACACTTTATTGAACTTACAATGAAGTTATTAAATAGTCAAAGTTGAGTTGAAAGAAATTAAAATTTGCTTAGAAAATGTTTACGACCAAAAAACTATACAAGGTCTTCTTTTGTGTGGGCTTATTGATTGCCCAACCAAATGATATACAGGCAGATAACGCTGCCGAAACCCCCATTTTCCGATTTGATAAAATCAAAAAAGAAAAAAAAAGTTACCAGTATTATTCCCAACAATTAGGCGTATCCATCACGCCACAGGACAATATGGCACTGGTGCATGAAATTTCCGAATGGATGGGAACGCCCTATCAATACGGCTGGAGTTCTAAGGAAAATGGCACGGATTGTTCGGGATTTGTGGGACAGGTTTATCACCAAGTATTTGATATTCAGCTTCAAAGAAATTCGGCTGCCATTTTTGCCCAAGAGGAAATTCTCGAACTTGATACCACAAATTTACAAATGGGCGATTTGCTCTTTTTTGGGTCGGATGGCAAAAACGTAGAACACATCGGCATTTATCTCAAAGATGGTAAGTTTGTGCATGCCAGCTCGTTACGCAAGCGTGGGGTTATCGTTGCCCGTTTGCATTCGGAATATCATATGCAGCGATTTATCGGGGCGAGGCGACACATCAAAATTGTCCGTGAGGAATTGCACCGAGAACAAGCCATCCACCCACTTTTTGTTACGAATCAGACCGCCCAAATTTCCATTACTTCTTTACAATCAGTTTCTAACCAAATAGAAGCTCCCAAAATTATTGAGGCGATTCCATTGGTTGAGCCAGATTATTTGACCGAAGAAAAGGACTCGATTCAGGAAGTTGCCTACATTGAATCTGCTGGACAAATTCACGCCGTGAGCGAAGCCGTAGGCAACACGGAAACCGTCCAGACGGAAACCCAAATGGCAATCGAAGAAGCCGCCAAACCAACCAAAATTGTGATTCTAAAACCTTCTCAATCAGTTGATAATGCCAATTACCGAAACGTAGTGGCAACTAAGGGAATATTAATTCGATAAACTCTAACTGACATCTGAATTATGCAAACCTTGCTTCGTCATTATGCGGGCAAGGTTTTTTTTGAGTTTGTGTAGGTTTGGTTTTTCCATTTCATCTGACGAGATGAAAGATAAAATCCCGTTAAAATGATATTAAAGATAAGCGAATAAACTTCATAAATGGGAATCCATTTCAGGAGTTGAAATTGTTTAAAATGATACATAAAATATGTCGCCATGCCATATTGAACACTCATCTTCAAAATCCACAATCCTAATGCAATTTTCCAATTTATATAAAATAAAAGCCCCAAAATTAACCCAAAAAGCAAATAAAATGCTAAAATTGGAAGCAAAAACATCGGAATTTGCACTGCTCCCCACGCCCAACGCAAACGCTGTTGAAACAAATCAGCGATATTTTTTTCGGCTTGAGTCCAGGCAAGTGTTTCGGAATTTTTGAGGTTTTTGGTGCTATAATTCAGTTTTCTGATTTCTTGGAAAAGTGCAAAATCTTCGGTAACGGAAAAAGGGATTTTTTCGTAGCCGCCCGTTTGTTGATAGGCTTGAGTTCGGACAGCCATATTATTTCCTACGGCGGTAAGTGGCAATCCATATTCGGACAAAATTTGGATGAGTCCCATACCAATTAACCAATCTAAGTTTTGTGTTTTATCAAAAATCTGATGGGATTTGACAAGTGTAAACCCCGTAACGATGCCTGTATTTTCATCAAAATTTTGGAGCATCGCCCGCACCCAAGTCGGAGGCAATTCGGTATCGGCATCGGTCATGAACAAAAATTTTCCGCGCGCTCCTTGTGCCAAAATAGCAATTACGCCAGCTTTTGCAGGTACTTTTTTTTGTGATTTTGTCATGGAAATCAGTCGAAAATGTGGATGTGTTTGGATAAATTCCGAAATAATCTGCTCGGTTTCATCTTCCGAATTATCGTTTCCGACCAAGATTTCGAGTTGTTGCGTGGGATATTCCAAATTCGCCAAACTTTCTAAAGTCCGTTGGATATTTTTCGCCTCATTACGGGCAGGCACTAAAATACTTACAAATGGCTGGCGTTCATTCATCATTTTGCTCGTAAATATTGGATTTCCATTCTCTGAATGGTCGGTGATGTGGGATTCATACACTTCTTTGATGAATTCTGCTTGTGTATGCTTGTCAGACTTGGCATTAATTTTATTGGTTTAAATAAGTTTCGGCTTGTCGGACGGCATCGGCAAAAATCCAATCCAAAATCCCTGCAATTTGTTCGGCTTGTGTAGGCAATGAATAAGAACGAGGGTCTTGTAAAAATAGACCTTTTTCCAGTTTTCCAAATTCCCAAGTAAAACCATTTGTTGCCCATCCATAAATTGTAATTTCGGGATAAAGTTTTTGGCAGGCGACCATTTCAGCCAAATTTTGTCCCCATGCTTCCGCAAACTTTTCTACTTTTGCCTCAGCCACACAAACTAAAGGATTGTTTTGTGTAAAAATATGAGGTTCAGCAGTATAGCAAACTAAATAATCAGGTTTTCCACAAAGATTTTCATCCACATTCAAATCGTATTCTCGACTCCAAACCATCAAATTAGGATAACGTCTGACCACATATCGAGTGATGGGAGAAATGAAATTTTCAGACAAGGCAATTTCACTCGGATTTGGTTTTTTAGTATTTAATGAATACTCCAAATCATCCCAAAAATATTGAGGCAATGAAAGCGATAAATTTGACTCCAAAAAACGACGATTGCCTGTTTTTAAGTCATATTTTTTTGCTACTTCCAATGTACTTTTAAAATCAGAAAAAGCCATAATTTGATGCGATTTGTTTGATAAAGAATGTAGGAAAAAAATGGGGATTTTCCAAAAATAAGACGTGAATTTTTTAATGAAAACCGATAAGATTTTTAAAAAACCTTATCGGTTTGATAATCAGTATTTTATTTTTAAACTATCTTCACAAAATCAAACTTAACTTTTTAGCTTTCCAATTCGTAAACTTTCATAAATTTGGTAAAAATAATATTCAAAAATGAGCATTCCACAAGCAAATTATGTTGTTGATAATCAGGGAGAAAAACTCTTTGCCCAATTAAATTGGCAAGATTGGGAGAATTTTGTCGAAGAATTTAAACGTATGGAAAATTTGGTATTTATGAAAAATAAACTCAAAAATGCGTTTCGTGAAATTCGACAAATTCAAAATGATGAAAAATCAGCGACAACCCTAACCGAGTTTTTAGATGAGTTATAAAATTATTGCAATTCAGGAATTTAAACGTGATGCAAAAAAATTAGTCAAGAAATATATATCGCTCAAACAAGAACTTGCTGAATTACAAACCCAATTAATGCAAAATCCCAGAATGGGAACATTAATTCATGAAGATACTTATAAAATTCGGTTGGCGGTCAAAAGCAAAGGAAAAGGCAAAAGTGGAGGCTTACGAATTATTACTTACGTCTTTGAAATCGAATTACAAGTTCAGGAAGACGAACAAAATCAAGAAACGACCATTTTTCTGGTGGCAATTTATGACAAATCCAGAACTGAAAATATCTCAGATAACGATTTGAAAATGCTAATTGATGAGATTAATTTAGAACTGGACGAAGAAGATTTATGAAATAAACCGATAAGATTTTTAAAAAACCTTATCGGTTTGATAATCAGTATTTTATTTCTTTTTTATGACCTGAATATTGGCTTCGTTTATTTTCTTTTCGGAAAGTGGCGAAGGACTGCCAAACATCAAATCCTCGCCTGTGTTGGTTTTTGGAAATGCCATCACTTCCCGAATCGACACTTTGCGCTCCAAAATCATCATCAAGCGGTCAATTCCCCACGCAATTCCGCCGTGCGGAGGCGCACCATATTTGAACGATTCGTACATGTGTCCCACACTTTTGAGCATTTCCTCGTGGTCATAGCCCATATTTTTGTAGGTTGCCGCCAAAATTTCCGATTTATGCGCCCGCACCGAACCGCCCCCGATTTCGTAGCCATTCAAAACCATATCGTATTGTTGCGATAAAATTTTACCAATATTTTTGCCCGCCAAATGGTCTGGCAAATCTTTGATTTTTGGCATCGAAAATGGATTATGCGAGAACGTCCAGCCGCCCTCTTCGGTTTTTTCAAATAACGGAAAATCAATCACCCAAGCTGGAGCTAACTCCTTGGGATTGATAAGGTGAAGCATTTTGCCCAACTCCTGACGCACCGCATCCAACGCCTTATTTGCCGTATCAAAATCGGCTGCCGAAAAGAACACAATATCGCCAGAAATGGCTTCTGATTTTTCGACAATTCGCCGAGCAATATCCTCGCCCAAATATTTAATAATTGGAGATTGTAACTCATGGTCATTCACGATAATATACGCCAAACCACCCAAACCATGCGCTTGTGCCAAAGTTGTTAATCGTTCGATTTGACCTTTAGAAAGCCGTTTTTGTTGATATTTTCCATCGACTTTGATACATTTTACGATGCCGCCTTCGTCAATCGGTTTGGTAAATACCTGAAACGAACTTTCCTTGACGATTTGGGTAATGTCTTGCATCTCCAACCCAAACCGCAAATCGGGGCGGTCTGTGCCATATTTTTCAATCGCTTCGTAATACGTAATGTACTGAAAATCTTTGAGTTGCCATTTTTTTCCGTACAATTTCCGTACAATTTCATTAAATAATCGCGTGTTCAAATCCATGACATCCGCCATGCTAACAAACGCCATTTCGATGTCTAATTGCGTAAATTCGGGTTGTCGGTCGCCTCGTGAATCCTCGTCCCGAAAACAACGGGCAATCTGAAAATATTTCTCAAACCCGCCCACCATCAAAAGTTGTTTGAATTGTTGTGGAGCTTGTGGCAACGTATAAAACGAACCGTGATATTTTCGGCTTGGCACAATAAATTCCCGTGCGCCCTCGTCCGTTCCAGCCGTCAAAATTGGCGTTTCAATTTCGATAAAGTTCTCATTATCAAGTACATCCCGAATCATTTTGATAACTCGATGCCGATTAATAATCACCTTCCGATTTTCGGCGTTTCGATGGTCAAGAAATTTGTATTTGAATCGGATGGCTTCGCTGGTTTGGGTGGCGCGTTTGATTTCAAAAGGTAAATTTTTTGCCAAATTCAAAACTTCTAACTGACTGGTATCCAACTCGATACTTCCCGTTCGGAGGCTTGGATTGTAGTCATCTTCTTGACGCAAAATGAGTTTTCCGACTGCATAAATGACGGATTCGGGTTTGAGTTTTGCCAAATCGTCCAGATTTCCAAACGCCTCCCGACTCAATCGGATTTGCAACACTTCATAACTCGAATCCCGAAAATCAATAAAGACCAAATCCCCATGGTCGCGCACGCTTGAAACCCAACCGCAAAGCGTAACTTCCTGATTCATAGAACTTTCTGAAAGTTGTGAAACCAAGTGCGTGCGGTAATTTTCTTTAATAATAATTTCTTGGGCAAGAGGCAAAATTTCTTCTTCGTTTCCCTTTTTGGAAGTTAAATTTTGTAGATTTGATTTTGTAAAAGGTTCATTTTCAGATGATTGTGAAATTTTGCCCGCCAAATTATCCAAAATTTGTTGGCGAATAATTTTTCCAGATGCGCCTTTTCCAACTTTCTGCATTACTTTTCCGACCAAAATGCCAGCTTTGCCCTGATTTCCTGCCTTGATTTCTTGGGCAACTTCCTGATTTTCAGCAATGATTTCGGAAATTGCTTGCGCTATTTTCTCTTCCGAAATGCTGTTTTCGGCAAAATATTTTCCGTAATCAAACTCTGGATTTTGGAGTAACTGCTCAATTCCTTTTTGCAATAAAATCGGTGTGATTTTGTCGGCTCGGAAAAATTTACAAATTTCGGTCAAAGCATACAAGTTTGTAACTTTTTCGTAATCCTCAATTTTGAGATTATTTAATAATATTTTTGTTACAAAAAGTACATCTTCAATTTCATCCAAAACTCGTAATAAAACTTTGGAGCGATTGGGGTCGGAAGTGAAAAATTTGGCATCTTGTGGGCGGACTTTTCCTTGAATCAAAACTGACTCAATACGGAAAGGCAATAAACTTTCGTCAATCGTGATGTTTTCGAGCGCATTTTTGATGCTAACCATCGGAATATCAGGCTCTAAGACATACCGATAATCGGCAGCATATTCTTTTGAGCGCATGGTTTTGGTCTGTTTGAGATTCTCATCCCACAACACCGTAATTTGTTCAGGTCGGAATTTTTTATGTGCTAAATAATACGCTAATTGTTTCGTAACTTCCTCAATTAGAGCATCAACCATAAATTTAAAGGAGTTCAAATTTTTGATTTCGGCACGAGGATTTAGGGCATTTGTGCCTTTTTTGCGGAGCGAAATACTGACATCCGATTTGAACTCTCCTTTCTCCAAATTTGCTTCCGAAACATTCAAATTTTGGACAATACGTTGCAAATATTGAGCATAAGTCGAAGCGTCTTTTAATGCACGAATACAGGGCTTGGTAACGACCTCAATCAACGGCACACCCGCCTTATTAAAATCGACCAAAGATTGCTTTTTTTCGTGCATTAATTTGGCGGCATCTTCCTCAATATGAGCCTGTTCCAGTTCGACTTCAAAGCTCGTTCCATCATCCCGAAAACAGTGAACTTTTCCATTTTTGATAATCGGTTTTTGGAACTGCGTGAGTTGGAAATTTTTTGGCGAATCGGGGTATTCGTAATGCTTTCTATCCCAAGTAATTTGCTCGTTAAATTGGGCATTGACACCTTTGCCAAAAATAATCGCTTTTTTGATTGCCTCTTTGTTGATGGAGGGCAAAACACCCATTTGTCCCGTACAAACGGAACATATATTTTGATTCGGTTTTGATGCTTCTTGGTTCGGACAAGTGCAAAATAATTTAGATTTTGTGTTCAATCTTACATGAGATTCTAAACCAATGACGACTTCTAAACCGTATTTTTCCAGCTCTTGGGTTAATTCTTCTACTTGCATTTTGATTATCTCGTTAATTGGTTTAAAAATTGGGCAAATTTGAATAAAGTTTCTTCTTGATTTGTATTGGCTGTAATTTGTATGCCGATTTCCGTTCCGAGCGGTGCGGTGAGGGTCGGGAGTTTGCCCAAACTGAAACCAACGGTATAAGCATCCGAGAGATACATGGCAAGTGGATTTTTCAAATTTTCGCCAATTTTGGGCGGAGAATTTGGCGCAACGGGCGATAAAATGACATCAATTTGTTCAAAATCTTTGGCAAAATGCTGGCTAATTTGTGTCCGAATTTGTTGCGCTCGCAAATAAATTTCGTCCGAATGTCCTTGCGACAAAACTTGGTTTCCGCTCACAATTCTTCGTTTCGTTTCTTCGGTAAAATTCTCCGAACGTGTAAGCGCATACGCATTTTTTAACACTTTTTCTTCACTTCTTTGACCATAATTGATGCCATCTAAACGAGCCAAATTGGAAGCAGTTTCCGCCATTGCCAACACGTAATAAGTTGAAACTAAGGTTTTTACATCATAAAAATCCAATGATTCGACCGAAATGCCTTGTTTTTGTAAATTTTCAATCAGATTCAAAAAATCGGTTTTGATGGCGGGTTCTAAGGCTGGATTTTCGATAAAATTGGTATAAAAACCGACCTTCAAATTTTGTGGATGAAAGTCATTTTTCCAAGTCGAAAAATCGGAAATTTTTGGTGATTCAATTGTCGTTTGGTCGTGGTAATCTTTGCCACTCAAAATGTTCAATAAAATGGCAATATCTTCCAAGTTTTTGGTGAACATTCCCACGCAATCTGTCGATGAAGCATACGCCATTAAACCAAATCTGGAGATACGTCCGTAGGTCGGTTTTAAGCCGTAAACTCGGTTAAAACCAGCAGGTTGCCGAATCGAACCGCCCGTATCGCCACCCATAGAAAAGGCGGTAAAACCTTTTGCGACATTGACCGCACTTCCGCCACTTGACCCGCCCGCTACGGTTTCTAAATTATGGGCATTTTTGACCGCCCCGAAGACCGTATTTTCGCTGCTACTTCCGTGTCCGAAACTATCGCAATTTTCGCGCACCATCGGGATTGCGCCCTCGTCCAAAAGTTTCTGAATGGCGGTGGCGGTATAAGGCGATTGATAGGTTTTGAGCATATCGGAACTGGCGGTGGCGTAAGTTCCTTGTAATAAATAGACATCTTTTAAACCAAAAGGTACGCCTTCCAACAAGTGAATTTCTTGTCCATTTTGGATTTTTTCATCCACTTTTTTGGCTTTTTCGAGGGCAATTTGTGCCAAAATGGAGTTTGCAGAATTATGCGGACTGCTTTCTAATTCGGCTAATTTATGTTGAATCAAGTCCGTACACGAATATTTTTTTTGTACTAAATCTTGATGAATTTTACGGATTTCTGACATGATTTTATTTCAAATTTGCAAACCTTATAGGTTTAAATAATTACTACTCAATCACTTTTTGGACGACTAAAAATCCATTTTTTTGAGCAGGGAAATTTTCTTTAATGATATTTTTTTCGTTTTCCTTGCTTGCGATAATTTCATCTTCTCGGAGGTCTTCCAAATCTACGATTGACGTATTAAATTGTAATGTATCCTCCTGATAATCAATCGTTGCATTTTTGATAATGTCAAATAATTGATTTACGGCTTCTGACGATTTTGCGCCTTTAATGCTCGAAAGTACATCCAAAGGCATTAATTTTTCATCCATAATTGAGCGTCTAATTTTGAGCGATTTTGATATTTTTAGACTGAATAAAATCAAGTAAACTCTAAAACGAATTACAAAATTTTGAACAGTTCTGAATTTCAGTTGCAAATATTGTAATTTTATGGCATTTTTCTGGAAAAATTTGAAAGTTATGCAAGGGAATCAGGCTCATTCGTATGGGTGCGGGATGCCGAAAAATGCGCTTTGTATTTTTGTATTTTTATGCGAAAAACACGATGGGCAAAAAAATTAATACGTTTTGATTGGGCGATGAAAAAATTGCTTCGTCATAAAGCGAATTTTGATATTTTGGAAGGTTTTTTATCCGAATTATTGCGTTTTGATGTGGCGATTGAACGTATCAAATTCGCACACCCATGACCAAAATATCATCGAGTTGCTTATATTTTTGCATCATCCATTGGTCGAGGGTTTCCTCAAGAATTTGCTGTTGTTTGTCCATAGGTTGTATTGAAATTTCTAATAATAAATTCCGAAATTTTGGACTCATGAATTTCATGCCTTCTTTTCCTCCGAATTGGTCTTGATAACCATCTGAAAATAAGTAAATTACAGTTTGTTCGGCAATATCTATGGTGTGCCGAGTAAACTTACGGCGTTTTTCGAGTTGCTTTCCGCCGATGGGATATTTATCGCCTCGAATACGGAAAAGTTCACCTTTTTGGACATACACCAAGGGGTTTTTTGCGCCTGCAAATTCCATTTTGTGGGTAGTTTTGTTGATAACACATAACGCCATATCCATGCCATCTCGATTGCCTGTTTCTCGTTGTCGCAAAATCGTTCGCACGCCCTGATGGAGTTCATCAAGAATTTCGTCCGCGTGCGTAATTTGATTGACATTGATGATTTCGGTCAGTTGTTCAATGCCAATCATGCTCATAATTGCGCCGGGTACGCCATGTCCCGTGCAATCGACCGCTGCCAGAATAATTTTGTCATCTTTTTTATCAAACCAATAAAAATCGCCACTGACCCCATCACGAGGTCGAAACAAAATAAAGAAGTCTGGTAATTCTTCTCCAATCTCGTGCATGGGCGGCAATAAGGTTTGTTGGATACGTTTGGCATAATTAATGCTGGCTGTGATGTCTGCATTTTTCTTTTCGATAACTGCCTTAGAATCAAGCAGTTCTTGACTTTTTTCGGAGAGATTTTCGTTAATCGCCGCAATTTCTTCTTTCTGTTGCAAGAGGTCTTCATTGGCTTGTCGAAGCGAAATGGTGCGCTCCTCGACCAGACTTTCGAGCATCTTTTTTTGTATGGTGATGGCACGCATCCGAATTTTGTAGATGATAAAAATGAGCAGACTACCTACTATCGCTGCGCCTGTGCGAAACCACCACGTAACCCAAATTGGAGGATGAATAATCAATTTGAGGGCTTTTCCTTTTTCGTTCCAAACGCCATCGTTATTTGCGCCTTTGACCCGAAAGGTGTACGTATCGGGCGGTAAGTTCATATAGGTAACTTCTCGGTTTCGGTAATCGGTATGAATCCAATCTTCATCAAAACCTTCCAATTTGTAGGCATACTGATTTTTTTCGGGGTCGGTAAAATCCAACGCCGAAAATCGGAACGAAATGATATTATCCGTATGTTGGAGTTCTATCTGATTTGTCCAAGAAATATGCTGTTGCAGGGGTGAATTTTGACCTAAAATCGGGACATCTTGATAAAATTTCTTGAAATGGGTCAGCATTACAGGGGGGACATACGTATTATCCCGAATATTTTTGGGGTCAAAGACCGTAACGCCATTCACGCCCCCAAAATACATTCGCCCGTATTTGCCTCGAAAACCAGCTCCCCAATAAAATTCATCGCCCTGTAAACCATCGGTCGAAGAATAATTGGTAAATGTTCCCGAATGAGGATGAAATTTAGATAATCCATGATTGGTACTCATCCAAATACTATTTTCCTCGTCCTCCAAAATCGAATAAATCGTATTATCAGGCAATCCGTCCGCATCAGTAAAATTTTTGTATTGCTTGGTGCGAATATTATACAAAATCAATCCCCCGTCATAAGTGCCTAAGCAAAGCGTATCACGACTGCGACTATGAATCGTAACAATCGGATAATTAGGCAGTTGTGTCAGGCGTTCAAATTTATTTTCTTCCTCATCATAGCGTGTTAGTCCGCCCCAAGTCCCCAGCCAATATATGCCTTTGCGCTCCTCGTGAAAGCCTTGAGGTTGTAGTCCGCCGCTGGCTAACGAATTGACATCCACAGGGTTATGTTTGAAAAAATGTGTTTTTGCATTTGGTGTATCCACCAAATGCAAGCCAAAATCTGTACCTATCCAGAATCGGTCTTGCATATCACGCCGAATAAATTGAATGTGATTATTGGATAGATTTTCGTAATCATACGGAATCATGCGGTCATCGTGCAAAAATTTTTGTTCTTTTTCGTCAAATTTCATCACGCCACCGCCCCACGTACCGACCCAAAATTGGTCTGGCTCAAATTCAAAAATCGCTGTGATGGAGTTGAGTTCGGATTCCTCGCTATCGGGATAAGGCAGAAATGTTGTAAAATCACCCGTTTCTCGGTCTAATCGGCACAATCCCCCATTATGCACCCCAAACCACGTATCGCCACTGGCATCCTCATAAATGGTTCGTATCGTATTGCCACTCAATGACTTAGGATTTTTGGGATTGTGTTTGTAGTTATAAAATTTTCGAGTTTTGACCATTTTATGTACCCCCCGATTGCGGGTCGAAAGCCAAATGACCCCCGATTTATCTTCGTAAAGTTTGGTAATATTGGCTTTATCCAAACTATTAATTTGCATATCAATTTTTGGGAAATATTGGGTAAAATTTTCATCAATCGGATTAAAATGATTGAGTCCATAACGTGTTGAAACCCAGAAGTTTCCGTATGAATCTTCGAGCATCGAAGTTACTTCGTTGTTGCTTAACGAAGTGCTATTTTCGGATTCATGACGATAAACCGTGAACGATTTGGTACTTCGGTCAAATCGGTTGAGTCCGTCTTGCGTGCCGACCCACAAAATGCCCCATTTATCCAAAAAAACGGCGGTTACTCTATCACTGCTCAAGGTGTTGGCGTTTTGCTCACGATGCCTAAAAATTTCTATTTCTTGGGTTTCAGGGTCTAATTTGGTTAAGCCTTCTTCCGTTCCAATCCACCATTTGCCCTGCAAATCTTCCAAAATAGACGTAACGACATTATCGCTCAAGCCTTCTTTTTTGGTGTATTTTTTGGTGATTTTTTCGGTTTTTCGGTCAAAAATTACAAGTCCTTGATGCGTGCCGATAAGAAGCTGTTGATTTCGGGTTTCATAGATGCAATTCACGTATCGAACTTGTTGAAAACGGGAAAATAGTTCGGTTTTTCGTTCTAATCGGTTGATTCCCTGATGCGTACCGACCCACAACGTGCCTTCACGGTCTTCAAAAATTGCGGTAACCATCGAATGACTCATCGAAAGCGTATCTTGTGGCAAATATTTGAACGTTTCGTATTCGTAGCCGTCATATTTGAGCAAGCCCGCATCCGTCCCAAACCACAAAAAGCCATCGTGCGATTGCAGGATACAATTTGCGTTACGCGTCAAGCCTTTGCCTGTCAGAACATTCTCAAACTTAATATTTTGATATTGCGCGTATGCAGAATGCCCAAAAAACAGACCGCCAAGTAAAATATTAAACCATATAATTAATCTCATATTCTGTTTGCGTTCCTAATTTTGGGGACGGAAAAATATTTCCGTATCGTTGTTGTGCTGTGATTTTTTTCAGATTAATTAGCTTTGATTCAAATTACTTCTAAAAGTAAGGATTTTACTAAGAAAAGTAAAATGATGACGATGTGGGTCATCAATTTTATTACCTCAAATTTCGGGCTATTTTAATGCCTCTCAAAATGGTTTTATGGTTAAAATGGATTTTGGAAATGCTAAATATTATGATAAGTGGTTATTTGAAAGATACCCAAAGTGGCGAAACACTGAATTGGAGCGACTATTTATGAGCCAATAAGTAAACAGGATGCCGTTACAAATCCACGCAATAGGCGTTAGATTTTGAAGCAAATGAACACCGTAAAAATGATATTTCATTTGCTTCAAAATAAAACTATCAAACTGATAATCTGACAGATAAGCACGTATTTTTGGGAAAGCTAAATCTCTTGGGTCAATGAAATATTTGCCTCCGAATTTTGGGATTCCAGACTTAATTTGTGGGATAATTCCTTGAGCTTGTGATAATCTTTATTTTCAATTTTGAAGGGTTCGTCGCCAAAATTTTCAGCCATTTGATGCACAAAATGCAAAGTCAATTTATCGGCATCCATGATGGGTTGGTAGCCTTTTTCTTTGTGGATTTTGGCATCCGCTTGTGCCAGAATCTGATGCTCCACCAAAAGCGTTATCATATTTTCCACATACCGAATGGGAATGTCTGTTTTTTGGGCAATTTCCAAGACCGTAAGCGCAGTTTTATGGTGCTGAAAATACCTATTAATTTCGGCTAATATTGTGGCAATCAGGATTTTATTTTCGGATTCACGTACACGATATGCGGGCGTATATCGCTCAAATTGATGTACATTTTGTGCCACATAAGCAAGCAGACATCCGACCAAAATCAGCGTCCATCCCAATTGCAGTTGTGCCAAAAATAACGGCAAGGCAGCAAAACTTCCATATATTGCGTTTGCACCCGAAACCCCAATCTGAAACTCAAGATAAATCCATTGTACCAACTGATATGCCGAACCCGCAAACACACCGCCCAAGAACGCATATTTGAATTTTACTTTTGCATGGGGCATGACCAAATACAAAATTGTGAATAAAAACCACAAAAAGGTATAAGGTAATAAATTGGTCAAAAAAGAAATTAATATCGTCAGTTCTGGCGTAATCTCGTATTTTTGGGCAATTTCATGGATGGAAGCCCCGATAATATTTAAAACTTGCACCAAGATAATGACCACAGGCGAAAGCACGGTCAAGGTCAGATAATCGACTACTTTTCGGATGATAGTTCGGGGTTTGTCAATTTGCCAAATCGTATTGAAAATGATTTCGATATTGCTCAACAACTTGAAGGCACTATATGCCAACATCACAAATCCCAGCCCCGCAATCAGTCCGCCTTGCGAGTTGGCGAGGGCAGAATTGGCGTATTCGATAATTTTTTCGGCGGTATTTTCCTGCCCCTGTAATCCATCCTGAATGAATTTTTCGACATCCTTTTCGGAAATAAAATATTTGGCAATGCCAAAAATCATCGCCAAAATGGGGACAATCGAAAGTAAGGTAAAAAAAGTCATTGCGGAGGCGGCATGTGCTAAGTTATTTTTCTGGAATTTTTCGCCTATCAGCACCAATATCCTCAAAATTCGGATTTGGCGGGCTTTTTTAGGCGGTTGATTTGCCAGCCGAATTTGCCACATATCATGCTGAAGATATTGTTTGAGTTGTGCAATTTTGTTGGGTTTTTGTGTCATGGTTTGGGTTTTAATTTTCGTGATTTTTGCGTAAAATTTTTGAAAAAGTATCCGAATTTCGTGTAAATCCCAAATTTTATCGAAGAAAATTGAGCAGTCATCGAATTTAATAGCCCTTCAGCCCGAAAACGGAATTATTTGATTTTGCAGTAGGTTTTACTTTTGAAACGAACCACCAATCGCTCGTGATGTATTCGGACAAACAACACCTCAAAAGTGAAAGTTTCGATTCACTCAAAAAATTATATTCACACATTAAAATTACGATTCTAAAACAGCAAAAACGAACATGATAAAGTTAATTGAAAATGAGTTTGTTGTCTTGTATTTGGTCGCCGAATCAGCGATGATGCGAGAGGAATGGAAAGCGGCTTCCAATTATATGACCGAAGCCAAATTTATGGAATACCAGCAAGACAAACTCGCTCAATGTCAGGAATTTAAGCCACAGCTCATGCTGGTCGATAGTGCCGAGTTTTTTATGACGATTGCGCCCGAATTGCAAGAATGGGTGCATCTGACGATTTCCTTACCTCAAGCCCAATCGGGTTTGCGGCGGGTTGCCGTCATTCGGAGTGCGGATTTATTTTCGCAGATTTCATTTGAACAAATGTTCTCCGAACAGCAAAGTAAAGCCTTTGAGGCAGATTATTTCAATACCGAACAAGATGCCCAAGAGTGGCTCGGAGAGCAATTCATCACGGCGTAGCTTGTGCGTGGTTTTGCATCCAAATTATTCATCATTTGTTATTTTCTCAAACGGAATTATTCCAAAATTGTCTTTGTTTCCAAGCAAACAACTTTATTATTAATAACCATTATCAATAAAATTAACCTTCGTAAAAACATAGTTCATGTTGCGAAGGTTTATTTGTTGATGAGCAATTAATTTGGAAGCAACATGACGACTCCGAACCACAAACAGCCCAAAGAATCTTTTTTTGCGATTCATACGGTGCGTGCAAAATTATTATTATCCTTTACTTCATTTTTATTATTAACTTGTTTTATGATTCTGACCGTTTTTTGGTTCGATTTGAAAGAAGAACGGGTCGAAAGAGTCTTCACGATTCTGAATCAACTTAACCTTAAAGTCAAGGAAATCAGCAAGATGGAAAAAGATTTTTTTAGTTATGAAAGCATTAATCCTGCATTTTATCAAACCAAAGAAAGTCGATTCCTGAACCAGCGTGATATTTTGATTCGGGATGTGGATGATTTATTGACCGAATTGCGCCACACCGAAGAGATTAATCCCATGGACATTGCTCACAAAATCGACTTGATTAGCCTCGAAATTCACGAATTTGAAGTGCATTTTGACACTTTAGTTCATCTGATTCACCGAAGAGGTTTTAAGGATTTCGGATTGGAAGGCAAAATGCGCTCGCACATTCATTTTATTGAAAATCAGCAAATTAATAATCCGATCATTCAAAATAAAATCTTGACCATCCGCAGGCTCGAAAAAGATTTCATTATCCGAAAACAGTCCACGTATGTCCAAAAATTAGACCAACACATCCGAGATTTAGAGGCTTATTTGTTGGCAAATCTCTCCGATTCCGAAATGCGAACGTTGTTGCTGGAACATTTGCAGAATTATCAAAGAAATTTCCATGAATTGGTGGCGATTGAGGGATTTGTTGGGTTTCATAATCACGGCGGACTCAAAAGTGAACTCATTGTCTTAACCGATGACATCGAACGGCTCATCAAAGAACTGAATACCAGCGTGTTTCATCGCGCCGAAGAGTTAAGCGTACAAATCAAAATTATTTTAATCATTGTCATGCTTTTGGGAATTACGCTCAATATTATGCTTGGATACGTGGTTACGCAACGATTGGGACGACCGATTATCCAGCTTTCGGCTTCGATTCGGGAGTTAATTGTATCCGATTTTGCGCCCGACCGCAAAATTGCCAATATCAACACACGGGACGAAATTGGGAGTTTATCGCGTGATTTGCGTACAATGATGGCAAAAATTGAGGCGAATACCGAACAGATTAAGGCACAAAATGCCTTGATTTCGCAGGCTTACGAAAATGTCAAATTGTTGAGCAAAATCGGGCAGAAAATCACGTCTTATTTGGATGCCAAAATGATTATTCTCAATGTGTATGACCATTTGCAAAACTTGATGAATGCCGAAGCCTTTGCGGTCGGGATTTATGATGAGCAAACCCAACACCTTGATTTTGAAACATTTATGCAAAATGGAAATCAAATGCCCGGCATTTCGATGGGATTGGAAGAGGAAAATCGGCTGGCGATTTGGTGTCTGAAAAATCAGCGTGAAGTATTTATCAATAATTTTGATAAAGAATATCTGAACTACATTCGGGAGGATATTGGCTCGATTCATGGGGGTTCAAAAACCAAATCCATGGTGTATTTGCCTTTGGTTTCTAAGAAAAAAACTATCGGCGTGCTGACAATTCAGAGTTTTGAGCAGAATGCCTATACGGAATATCATCTAAATATTTTGCGAAATCTGGCGACCTTTATTGCTACGGCATTGGAAAACGCCAACGCCTACCAAGAGATTGATAATCAACGAAATATCATCAGCAAAAAAAATAAAGACATTACCGATAGCATCAATTATGCGTATCGTATTCAGCAGGTTATGCTTCCGCCATTGCCCGAAATTCAGAAATATTTGCCCGAATCCTTTATTTTTTATAAACCTCGTGATATTGTTTCGGGTGATTTTTATTGGTTTAGTCCACTTTTCCGAAGTCAATCGCAATATGTTTTGGTTGCCGCTGACTGCACGGGACATGGCGTTCCCGGAGCTTTTATGAGTGTGATTGGCAAACATCTGCTCGAAAATATCATCCACATTGAACGCATTAATTCGCCCGAACAGGTCTTGAATCGGTTAGATACCGAAATCCAAAAAACGCTCCGACACCACGAAACAGGCAGTTCGGATGGCATGGACATCGCCATTTGTAAGATTGATAAATTGCACCGTAAAATAGAATATGCGGGCGCAAAAAATCCGTTGGTTTATGTCCAGAACCATAATCAAGTTCCTGAAATTCAGGTGATTAAGGCGGACAGGAAATCCATCGGCGGACGCACCAGAACACCCAGAAATATCAGTTATACCAAACATTTGGTCGAATTATTACCCGATGAAAACCCGATGTTTTATATTTATTCGGATGGTTATAAAGACCAATTTGGAGGAGAAATCCACAAAAAGTTTATGAGCAAACGTTTGTTTTCACTTTTTGAGCAAATCCATCAAGAAACGCCCGCCCACCAAGAAAATGCGGTGCGCCAAGCCTTGGATGACTGGATGCGTGCCGAATCGCCTTATCATGCGACCTACGAAAAAAATGAACAAATTGATGACATTCTTTTGATTGGATTCCGCATTTAAGTAAGGATAAAAAGTAATTCGGTAAGTCCCATGAATTTGATATAATAATTTGAAAATCAAAAAGTTATTGGCAATGAATTGAATTTTGACCCTTAACCCCTTGTGTATCAAGGGATAAAAACTTAGGGGTTTCTTTTTACGTTCTACGAAATAAAAACAATACCCAGCAACCACAAAGACCCAATAAAATAGATTGATACACAAAATGTATGAAGGAAAGGAAATCGAACGGAAGCAGTTTTTTTCGTGAGTTGCCAGCAGTTTTAATTCGTAAAAATTGCGTATTTTTGCATTCTACGAGTATAAATTGTGATAATTTATAGAACACCCTGTTTAAAAAAGCGTTACTTTATACGAATCCCAATCCTATGATTTTAAAAACGATACATTATCTCTTATTTTTGCGCTGTTTTCGTGAAAATATCTCGGATGTAAGTTTTTAAATTATTTCAATGAATTAAAAAACACGTTCCAGACGTGTCATACCATTAACAACGTTTTAGGTCTAACTTAATATAACTGATGAATCAAGTTCTGAATAAAACCTTTCAAATTGCAGAAAAGTATATTTCTGACCACGAAAAGCATCCTGTTCTTCCTTATCAATCGCCCGAAGCACTATCCGATTTGCTGGATTTAAAGCTCGAAGATGAGGGCATGGGCGAAGAGGCATTCTTTCAATTATTGGAAAAATTGATTATGGCGACCCCCAAAACGGCAGGTAAAGGCTTTTATAATCAGCTCTTTGGCGGACGAAATATGATTGCAGTGGCAGGCGAAATTCTGGCTGCCGTGCTGAACAATTCGATGTACACCTACAAAGTGGCGGG
>CAZNYR010000053.1:0-6917 GCA_964577275.1 uncultured Cytophagales bacterium
AAGAATATCCGAAAGGAAAATATACGGATGAGGCAATTTATAATTTGCTGAAAATTTGTAAATTAGAAGAAAAATCAGCCTGCGATACTGCTGAATTTATCAATGAATTGGCGAAAAATTTTCCTACTTCAACTTACACCAAATTGGCTCAGAATAAAATCGTCAAACCTGTGCAACGTACTGTAAATAAGGGAGATAACCCAGAAGTAAACCAATTATATCAACAAAGCTATCAGTTGTATCAGGCGGGAAATTATGAACAAGCCGAGCAGACATTGAATAAAATTTTGAGCGAATATTCGGAAAGTAAAAATTCGGATAAAGTATTTTTGTTGCGGGCGATGGTCATCGGCAAAACGAAAGACACAGGCACATACACGGCTGCGTTGAATGCCTTTATGAATCAGTACCAAAATAGTGAATTAATTGGATTTGCACGAAGTTTATTACGTGGTTTGGAAAAAGATAAAAGAAATTAAAGAAATTGTCATGTATTTCAAAATCATAAAAATTAGTTGGATTACCTTCATGGCAGGCATGATAGGTTTGATATTCTGGGTGGGAGCTGTGAGTGGGAATTGGTTTGGGATTTTTGGGGGGATGCCCGACCCCAGAGAACTGGAAAACCCTAAGAATCAGTTGGCTTCCGAGTTGTGGTCTGCGGATTCGGTTTTGTTGGGTAAATATTACCGAGAGAACCGGAAACCCGTCAAATATGAGGATTTGTCCCAAGATTTGATTGATGCGCTGTATGCGACCGAAGATATTCGTTTTCATGAACATTCTGGCATTGATTTTAAGGGAACGTTTGCGATTTTGTGGCATTTAGTTCAGTTCAGAAAACGAGGTTCGAGTACATTAACCCAACAATTAGCCAAAAATTTATTCCGTACTCGCCAGACAGAAGCGCACGGCTGGATTTATGATATTCCTCTATTTAATGTCCTGACAATCAAGACGAAAGAATGGCTTTTGGCAGTACGTTTGGAGCGGTCTTACACCAAAAAAGAAATCGCCTCGATGTATCTGACCACCGTAGATTTTGGTCGAAATTCGTTTGGGATTCATGTGGCAGCCAAAAAATATTTTAGCACTACGCCCGCCGAATTGGATGTGGCTCAAGCGGCAATTCTGGTCGGGATGCTCAAAGCCCCCACATATTATAATCCTTCGATTGAACGCTATTATGATAATGCCTTGCGAAGAAGGAATACGGTTCTCAATCAGATGGTGAAGTATCGAAGATTAGACCAAGCCACAGCCGATTCTATCAAAAAAACCGAAATCGTCCTCAAAACGCAAGAGGAAGACCACAACACGGGCATTGCGACCTATTTCCGAACTGCCGTCCGAAACGAACTCATGGGATGGTGCGAAAAACACGGCTATGATTTGTTTGGCGATGGATTACGCATTTATGCCACGATTGATTCTCGGATGCAAAAACACGCCGAAGATGCCGTAGCCAAGCACATGGCATTCATGCAAGATAAATTTTTTGAATCTTGGAAAAATAAAGAACCTTGGCGAGATAAAAATTGGCAAGTGCTGAAAGGATTTTTGGAATCTCGTTCCAAACGAACCGACCGTTATCGGGCATTAAAACAGGAGTTTGATGGCGATAGCACCAAGATTGCCGAAATCATGCACAAACCCATCCGAATGAAAGTTTTTGATTGGAAGTCGCCCAATAACGAAAAAGACACCTTGCTCAGCCCGATAGATTCGGTCAGATATTACAAACATTTTTTGCACATGGGCATGACCGCCGTCGAACCATTTACCGGACAAATCAAAGTCTGGGTTGGGGGCATTCATCACAAATATTTCCAGTTCGACAACGTAACCGAGCCTCGCCAACCGGGTTCGACTTTTAAGCCCATTATTTATTTGGGCGCAGTCGTGGAACATGGGTTTTCGCCTTGCGATTATGTGTATGATTCGCCCGTTACTTTTGTGGGTGATAATGGCGTGGTTTGGAAACCTCGAAATAGCACAGGCGCATACACCAATCGCCAGATGACTTTGCGGCAGGGCTTGGCACAATCGGTCAATACGGTGGCAGCTTACTTAATGAAAAAACTCAAACCAATTAATGCTGTTAAATATGCACATCGACTCGGAATTACCACCAAGTTGGATACCATTCCTGCACTTTGTCTGGGCGTTAGTAACGTGTCTGTCAGGGACTTAGCTGGAGCTTATGCTACTTTCGTAAACAAAGGACGTTGGATTGAACCGCATTTTATTGACCGCATCGAGGACAAAAATGGAAAAGTCATTTATACCAAACGCCCCAAATCGCGCCAGCCCATCAGCGAAGAACACGCTTATTTGATGTTGCATTTATTGCAAGGACCTACCACATTACCGGGCGGAACGGGCTTGGGCTTGTGGCGATACGAATTTCGCAAAAAAGTCGGACGAAATGGCGTGGCAGGCAAAACAGGCACAACCAACGGAAATTCGGATGGTTGGTTTATGGGTGTTACCAAAAATTTGGTCGTGGGTGTGCGAGGCGGAGGCGAAGAACCTTCGATTCGTTTCCGACAAATGTACTACGGGCAAGGCGCACGAATGGCGATGCCCGCTTATGGATTGTTTATGGATAATATGCTCAAAGACCCTAAATTAGCCCAATATTTTGAAGAAGGCGATTTTCCCATCCCCACCAATCCGCTTTCGGTCGAGCTAAATTGCGCCAAATATCAAAGAGCCGACCAAATTCTGGACGATTCCACCATGTATATTTTGCCCATGTCTGCTGCTCCACAAGATAACTGGTAAAATGAAATTTTAAGTACATGACAATAAGCAACTGGGTATTGATTTTGACATAAAAAACTGATTTTCAAACGATTATATCATTTCAATACCCATGACGCAACAACAGTTGATACTCACGTTATGTTTGATACACCTATTTTATTAATCGCCTTCAATCGACCTCAAACTACCCGCCGAGTGTTTGAGCAAATCCGAAAAGTACGCCCGAAACAACTTTTTTTGGCGATTGACGGAAAACGACATGATAACGATATTCCTTACATTCGGCAAGTGATGGCTCTTTCCCAACAAATTGATTGGGATTGTGAACTCAAAACATTAATTCAGCCATTGAATTTAGGCTGTGGACGTGCGCCTGCAGCGGCGATTTCGTGGTTTTTTGAGCAAAATCTATATGGGATTATTTTAGAAGATGATTGTTTGCCCAATGAATCATTTTTCTTTTTTTGTCAGGAATTACTCCAAAAATACCAGCACGATACCCGAATTATGCAAATTAGCGGCACAAATTACCTCACTGAATGGCAGGCAAATACCTATGATTATTTCTTCTCCATGTTTGGTGGATGTTGGGGCTGGGCAACTTGGCAGAGAGCATGGCAACATTTTGATTATCAATTACTTCAATGGAATAATCCCGAAATCAAACGGTACATTCAACATTTTTGGAATGATAAATCATATCTCAAATATCATCAACAAATTTATGATAAAACCCTTCATAATCAGCACATTGACTGGTGGGATTATCAATGGTCTTTTGCACGAATTTTACAAAATGGACTGGCAATTAGTCCTACCAAAAATCTGGTTTCCAATATCGGTACTGACGACCACGCCACGCACACACAAGGCGAAATAAGTCCATTTACACATTTACCTACTTTTGAACTTCATTTCCCCCTGAAAACCAGCCCGTTTATCGGAGCGGATACGCAATATGATGTCCAAATTTATCAACAAATCGCCCCGCCCAGATTGACTTTTTTGCAACGCCTCAAACGCAAATACAAGCACCTGACCCAATCAAAAAACGCAAAAAAACCTTCAATATTTGGTGATTGAAGGTTTTATATCTTATTGATTCTCAATTATTTGGCATAAGAAACCGCACGAGTTTCCCGAATAACTGTAATCTTGATTTGTCCGGGATATTGCATATCTTTTTCAATTTTTTGCGAAATCTCAAATGACAAATCGCCCGCCCGTTTATCCGTTACATTTTCGGCATCCACCAAGACACGCAACTCTCGCCCCGCTTGGATGGCATAGCATTTATTTACGCCCTTAAAAGTAAGTGCCAAACTTTCTAAGTCCTTGAGCCTCTGAATATAAGACTCCATCATTTCTCGTCTTGCGCCCGGTCTGGAACCCGAAATGGCATCGCAAGCCTGAACAATAGGCGAAATCAGTGTGGTCATTTCAATTTCGTCATGATGCGCTCCAATCGCATTGCAAATTTCGGGATGTTCCTTGTATTTTTTTGCCAAATTCATGCCCAAAACGGCGTGTGGAAGTTCAGGTTCTTCGTGCCAAACTTTACCTATATCATGCAGTAAACCAGCACGTTTCGCAAATTTGGCATTTAAACCCAACTCCGAAGCCATCGTAGCACAAAGTTTGGCTACTTCTCTGGAATGTTGCAACAAATTCTGACCATAAGATGAACGAAAACGCATCCGTCCGACCATTTTAATCAATTCAGGATGTAAACCATGAACACCCAAATCTATTACGGTACGCTCACCAATTTCGATAATTTGTTCTTCGATTGATTTTCGAGTTTTTGCTACAATCTCCTCAATACGAGCAGGATGTATCCGCCCGTCCGTTACTAATCGTTGTAACGAAAGTTTAGCAACCTCTCGCCGCACAGGGTCAAAACCCGAAATAATGATGGCTTCTGGCGTATCATCCACAATAATTTCAACACCCGTAGCCGCTTCCAATGCCCGAATATTTCGCCCTTCGCGTCCAATAATTTTGCCTTTCAAATCATCGCTATCCAAATTGAAAACCGACACGCAATTTTCGATGGCGTGTTCGGTAGCCGTCCGTTGAATGGTATTAATGACGATTTTTTTGGCTTCTTTGGCGGCGGTCATGTTTGCCTCCTCCATGATTTGTTTGATGTGCGAAGTGGCTTTTGTTTCTGCCTCACTTTTGAGAGCTTCGATGAGTTGCTGGCGCGCTTCATCTGCCTTCAAACCTGCGATTTTTTCCAGTTGTGTAACCTGTGAAAGACGCATCTTTTCTGCCTCTTCTACCTTTTTTTCCACCGCATCTAATTGAGAATCAATGCTATCTCGTATCAAATCTAACTCCGCTTTCTGTTGCTTGAGTTGCTCTTGGGATTTGGAAAGTGCCGTTTCTCTTTGCTTGATTTTCAGCTCGTTATGCTTGAGCAAAGACTCTCGCTTCTGTAACTTTTTCTCATTATTGATGACTTGGTTCTTTTTACGGGTCATCTCCTCATCAAACTCCTCTTTACGCTTCAGATGCTGCGTCCTGAACTCCAATTCTCGTTCTTTTTCGAGGCGTTCTGCTTGTATTTTAGCCGTTTCCAGAATCGTTTGGGCTTTTTCTTTCGCTTCTTCTTCTTGTTGCTTAAAAACTTTTTGCAACAAAAAACGCCCTACAAAAATGCCGATAATTAAGGCAACTAAGGCGATGGTTATTTCTATCATTTTCCTTATTTTTTTGAAGTAATAAAATGGTCGAATGTTCCGAACCGCTCGAAACATTTTCGCAAAACCTTCAGAAAACTAAAGAAAAATCCATCTGTATTCGACTGATTATAAAATAATTAACCCAGATTTACATCTGATTTCACGGATTCTGTAATTAATTCGGTCAATTTCTCAAGACGTTCCTGCGATGTATCCACAATCTCTTCCTGACTCATCGCTTCAAAAAAACCATCAAATGCCACAAAAGACAATAAATCCTGTTTATCAATTACGTTCATCTGGTGTTGCTTCACTTTTATCGCCTGATTCACTGCTTGTTCCGCACGCTGAATCTGGGCTTTATGCTCCTCATTGACTCGTAGCGTATATTCTCGGTCTAAGATTTTGATTTTTACAGGAATTACGCTCATCCGTTTAGGGGTTATTCGGACTTCTAAAACTATATTTGTCGCTGAACAATCTGACAAATACCATACAAATTTGTACCAAATTGTTACTCCAAAATAATGTTTAGAAATCTAAAAAATTTAATTTTAATTATCTTATAAATAATCTAAAAACTTTTTTTGACGTGTTTATGAACGAATCCTATCCCACTATCCTTGCCCTTCCGCTTATAATTGTGCATTTAAATACGAAATGCAACTTTCTATTTTTTCGATGTATTCGTCAATTTTACGTTTCAAAACTTCAGGATTTTGCTCTTTTTCCAAAGTTTCTGCTATCTGCCCGATTTTTTGATGATAATCAAAACCTGACAGTTGTTGTTTCTGTTCTTTGATGACGGCTTTCAACTTTTGGTTTTCCGCAGTCATCCGTTCTAAAGCTACTTTTGTATAGTTATATTCCTTTATCAAAAGTTGCACCTTTTTTTCCAATTCTTGAACCGATGTTTCAAGATTTGATTCTTTCATATGCTGAATCGTTTGTAAGACAAACCTAAAAAAATAACTTTCATCCTGAAAATCAGGACAAAAGCCAATGAATGCCCAAAATATACGAATTATTTCCGAATTATTGCTCCAATTTCAGATTCATAAGCTGAAATTAATCGGTTCATCGTCTTATCTATAACCTTATCCGTCAAGGTACGATTTGTGTCTTGCAAAACAAAACTCACCGAATACGACTTTTTGCCTTCCCCCAAATTTTCGCCCTCATAAATATCAAATACATTTACCGATTTCAATAGCGTGCGCTCGGTCTTTTGAGCAATTTTCAGTATCTCATCGTAAGTCGTTGATATATTGAGAACTAACGACAAATCCCGCCGTACTTCGGGGAATTTTGCCAGTTCCTCAAATACGATTTTGCCTCCAGCATTGAGTTTCAAAATCATATCCCAATCCAATTCCGCATAAAAAACATCCTGACGAATGCCCTGTGGTTTTAATATTGATTTCTTTAACAAACCTACTTTTGCAATTTCCTTTCGATTGA
>CAZNYR010000053.1:6927-27175 GCA_964577275.1 uncultured Cytophagales bacterium
TAAACAACGATAAACCGCCAGTAAACCCTTCATAATCAGATACTTGCCGTTCAAAGTCATTAATTCCGAATTTTGCTAAAATATCTAACACCGTTCCTGCCAAATCATGAAAATCCGCCTCCGAAGCTGAGTGTTTCCACGTTTCCGAAGTCTGATTTCCTGTTAAAAATAACGCAAGTTGTTCATTTTCATGATATGTAATTTTTCCGTCTTCTTTAACTTTTTTTCGATACGTTTTTCCAAATTCAAATACTTTCAAATCGGGACGCTGGCGATTAATATTTCGGCTCAAAACTTCCAAACCTGTAAACAATAAACTCTGACGCATGACATCCAAATCTTCACTTAATCGGTTAATAATCACCACATCCGAAGCATTCCCAAGCGATTTCATCGAAGCCGAATAGCTCGATTTTGTCAGCGAATTCGTCATGATTTCCGAATAACCCCGTCCCGCCAACACATTCGTAATTTGTATCCGAAGATTCTCTTTACTTTTGGGCGGAAAATCTGCCAAAAATGACGAACTCAAATGCTCGTTCATGGCAATATTATCATAACCATAAATTCGTAAAATCTCTTCCGCTATATCCGCTTCTCGCTGAACATCAACACGATATGGCGGAACAGCAATTTCTAAACTGTCTTTGGTTTCGGCTAAAATTTCGATTTCCAAACCCGTCAAAATCTTTTTAATCGTTTCTTTTGGAATGATTTGACCAATTAACCGATTTATCATTTCATAACGTACCGAAAATTCAAAATTTGATATTTTTTCGGGATAAATATCTACAATTTCGGATGAAACTTGACCTCCCGCTAATTCTTTAATCAATAAAACAGCTCGTTTTATTGCATAAATCGTTATTTCAGGGTCAGTTCCGCGCTCAAAACGAAAGGAAGCATCGGTTTTCAGCCCATGAATTTGGGATGTTTTTCGGATATAAGCCGCCTCAAAATATGCTGATTCCAAAAAAATATTTCGGGTACTTTCTGTTACGCCCGATTCAATGCCACCAAAAACGCCCGCAATACACATCGGTTTTTGGTTTCCATCACAAATCATCAAATCGTTTGCGGATAATTTGCGCTCCAGACCGTCCAGTGTTTTGAAAGAAGTATCTTTCGGTAAAGTCTTGACAATCAGACGATTATCTTCAATTTTATCTGCATCAAAAGCGTGCAAAGGTTGTCCCAAATCATGCAAAATAAAATTGGTAATATCCACCACATTATTAATCGGAGTAAGTCCCAAAGAAATGAGGAATCTTTTAAGCCAATCAGGTGATTCTCTGATAGTTACGCCAGAAATCGTTACACCAGAATAACGAGGACAGGCTTCGGAATTTTCGACCGTTACACCAATCGTAAGTGATTGATTATCAACTTGAAAAGCCTCCACGGAAGGTAGTTCGATTTTTTGGTCAAATAAAACTGCCAAATCTCGTGCCGTGCCATAATGCGAAATGGCATCCGCCCGATTCGGGGTAATGCCGATTTCTATAATATCATCTTCCTCTAAATCAATAAGTTGGCTTAGCGGCGAACCGTTTGGCAAATCGGTATCCAAAACCATAATTCCATCATGGCTTGCCCCCAAACCTAATTCGTCTTCGGCACAAATCATGCCCATAGAAACTTGCCCTCGAATTTTGGATTTTTTGATTTTGAAGCCTTCCGCCGCACCCATAGGAAACAGCGTTGTTCCGACAGTGGCGACCGCAACCTTCTGACCCTGAGCTACATTGGGCGCACCGCAGACAATCTGGACGGATTCGCTCTCGCCTAAATCTACTGTGGTTATGCTCAATTTATCAGCGTCAGGATGCCTTTCGCAGGTCAAAACTTCACCAATAACTACGCCTTGCAGCCCGCCCTTGATGGGTTGAAATCGCTGGATTCCTTCCACTTCAAGACCGCAGGCAGTCAGGATATGCCCTAATGCTTCGGCTGATTTATCAGTATGGATGTAATTTTTGAGTCTATTATAAGAGATTTTCATAAATATTTCGTGCAAAAATTCAAGCTCATTTTGTCGGATTATATTTGGAGTATCCGTAATTAGCAAATTTACTTAAATCCTTGAGTTTTGTACGAAAAAAGTTATTTTTTTGTAACAATACAAATTGATGACACAGTTTTTAAACCATTTTGGACAAGGCAACACGAACAAAATAACATATTTTACTTCTATTTATGAAATAAAATCACATTTGAATTTTTAGCGTATTTTAAGAAATTTTTGCGCTAATTTAAAACCTTGAATCTGCAATTCTGTATATTTTTCTAACTCTTCGTATGATTTTGTGGCGTATTTCAGGAAAGCCGAAGCCTGTCCATAAATTGCCGAAAGATTGGTTTTTTCGGTCAAATAATATCCATCCAAAAAATCCCGAACGCCTCCCGAAATAATCACTTGTTTGCATTGCATTTTATCATCCAAATCATTGATTATCAGATTTGTAAAATCAACCATTTCTTCTGCGGAATGCCCAACAAATGTCAAGTTTTGATATGTTTTTTGTTGAATATCATCGCTACGCAATAATTCGACCATCGAAAAGTTCGTGCCGCCATGCGCCGCAAAATCAATCGCTTCCAAAGGCAAGCGAAATAACGCTTTCAGACTTTCATATCCCATGCCCTGCCCTACTTCTTTAACAATTATTTTGAGGTCAGTTTTTTCCAAAAATTCGGTAATTGTTTCAATCGGTGGACGTGTAATAAGGTCGCCTTCAGGCTGTAACCATTCCTGAAAAGGATTTACATGAATAATCAATCCATCGGCTTGTAATCGGTTTAATAAATTTTTTATTTGTGAAATTTCCTGTTCGGCGATTGATTTTTCAATCTGTGCAATGCCCAAATTGGCATAAAAAGGCGCATCGCCCAAATAGTTACGGACATTAAAATCCTCAAAATACTCATCCGAATACAAAAGCCCACGACACGACCCTAATCCCATGCCTAACCCGTATTTCCCACAGATTTTTGCCAGATTTTGATTGATAGTTTTGGCTAATTTTGTACCGCCTGTCATGCTCGAAATCCAAATAGGAAATTGCATTTTTTTTCCTAAAAACTGAAATGTAGTGTTATTTTCTGACGGATGTGCTGTCAAAATCGGTTCGTAAAAAAAACGTTGGTCTAAATGAATGCCCTCTACTTGCGATTGGAACGCCAATTCGATGTGGTCTTGTTTGCGTTCTACTGCCGTGGGGTCTTGTTTTCTGAATGTCATTCGATATAAATTAAAAATAACTACTTGATAATCAATATTTTACAAAAAAAACTTTTAAAATAAACGCCATTCGGCTAATTGTTCGATAAATCGGACAAGTGCCGTAGGGTCAATCGCAATGCCGATACCAAAGCCATACAATGCCCCATAAAGGTGAGCCGAATGATTAATGTTATCACCCGAACCTTGACGGTCATAGACGTGCGAATACACCACATAAACTATTCCCCAAATAAATCCGGGAATGCACAAAAATCCATATAAACATACTTGCGACAGAGGTGAGAATAAAATGCTATTAAATAGAATGGCTGCTACCCCCCCCGAAGCTCCTAAGGAGTTGTAATGTGGCGCATCTTTATAGCGCAAATACGTGGGAATATCGGAAAAAATAATTCCGCCAAGATAGACCAATAAAAAGTAGGCATATCCCATCAATCCGTACTCGTACACGTAGCTTACTTCGACCACGCGGGCAAAGAAAAAAAACGTGAACATATTGAATATCAGATGCATCCAGCCCGCATGAATGAAACCTGACGAAAGAAAACGATAGTATTCTTTTCGATGCTTGACCTGATAAGGATTTAGCATATAACGGGATAATTTTTGTGGATTCTCGAACATATACCAACTAATCCCTACGGTCAATCCGATGAGCAAAAATGATAATGGTGTTGCGGTCATAATTTTTGATATTTTAAAGAATTTTACTTGTACTTTTTTGGCAAAATTTGTTCAAAAGATAACAAAAAAAATTTATCATTACAAATAAAAAAAGCACTCCAGATGGAATGCCTCTTTCAGAAATTGAATGTTAAACCTTCTAAATTTTTTAGGAATTTAATAAGTTCGCAAAGGTACACATTATACAGGCTTTCACCAAAATTAAATGGTATCGAGGAAATACTTATCAATTCTTGTAAATGATATAATAAACTGATAGTCAATAATTTACATTCGTTTAGACTAAAAAACTAATTTTATACTAATACTTAAATTAAACAAGTTTTACGGCTCATTTACGTAATAATTCTCGACGAATAAACTCCGAATTATAGATAATTACCGATATAAAAATCAGGAGATAAGCCGTGATTTGTAGTCCATTTGTTGCCTCTCGAAAAAAGAAAAATGCCAATACAAAATTGATAAAAGGATTTAGATAAGATAGAATCCCAACCGCACCAGCAGTCAGTTCTTTGAGCGCGTAAATATTGAGAAACAAAGGAAAAATTGTAAAGAAAGCACTAATTATTAGTGTAACTCCTATAAAACGTACATTTAATATTGGAGTTTCTGGAACGATTAAAAATTCAAAAAATGGTGCAATTACTAAAAAACTTACAAGTAATTGAAGTGTCAGGAGTGTTAATTTATCAAACGCCCGAAGTTTACGTTGCAAAATCATATAAAACGCATACGAAAAGGCAATTAATAAGGCATAGCCCAGATTTTGCCAGTTGCCACTCCCCAAAATAATACAACTTATCGAACTCAAGATAATCGCCAGTTGATGCGGACGTTTTAGAGGTTCTTTTAACAATAAAAATCCCAAAAAAGTAGCAATAATTGGGCAAATCAGATAGGCAAAAGCACCCGTTTGGATGCCGACATGATTTACGGTATAAACAAATGATAACCAGTTGATTGCCGTAGCAATTCCGCTTAAAATAATAAAACTCCAGAGTGCAGGATTTTGCAATTCGAGCAGTTTTTTTATCGTCAGACGAAAGGCTTTTCGGCGTATCGTGAAACTCAAAATAAACAATAACATCACCGCAAAAGCGACCCGAAAATAGACGATTGTTCCGCTTGGATAATCGTCCAGATATTTGAGAGCAATCGGTAAAAAGCCCCACACCAGATACGAACTAAGTGCAGAGGCATAATAGATTTTTTGATTGGATGTTGTCATTTTTGCGTGTGTAATTGGCACAAAATAAGAATTGTTTTAAGAAATTAATATCTAAAAAATGCTAAAATATTCTAAAATTATGGTTTGTAAGATTATAGTAATCAAAAATATTTCAAAAAGAAGTTTTACGATTTATTCAGATTAAATACATGAGTTTTAAAAAATTGTTATTCTTTTGCCCTAAAAAAACACGATGGGGTTTGATTTTGAAGTTGCAATCTTCTGAAATTTTGGCGAAATTTGACGAAAAAACGATGAAAACACTTTATTTGGTACGCCACGCCGAAGCGGGGTTTGAGTCCGAAGATTATTCGGATTTTAAACGAAAATTAACTGCACGTGGCGAACACAGCGCAACACTTCTGGGGCAAGATTTGAGCAAAAGAAATATCAAAATTGATAAAATTTGTGCTTCGGCTGCCTTGCGAACCGCCCAGACTGCCCAACGGATTGCCCATCAAATTCATTATCCTACGGCTACCATCGAACTGGACATGAACCTATATAACACGGAGTTTTTTGTGTTATTGAATTTTGTCAATCATCTGGATGATATTTTCGATCATGTGCTGTTAATCAATCACAATCCCACGATTACAAATTTTGTAAGTTACTTAATCAACGCCTATTTTATGCCCATGAAACCTGCCACGATTGCCGAACTTCATTTTGATTTTGAGTCGTGGAATTACATTTCCAAAGGCACGGCAAAGCTGGTGCGTTGGGAAAGTTTTTGAGTTTGAAAAGTTGAGCTAAATGTTAAAAAACAAATTGTAAATAATTGATAATCAACTTTTTAATTCAATTATTTGGTATCCTTGCCTATACTAACCCCGCCAAACATCCCATGAGTTCGTTTCCAAAGATTAGGAAAACAATAAATAAAAAACTATATTTCACGTCCATAAATAGGCACTTTGCAGACAGATAAAAAAATAGGTATCTTTTTTGTACCAAAATACAAAAGATAGTTTTATATCGCAATAACAACACAAGAAGAATAAAAACATTACGCTTTGAAAAAGCTGAATCAGGACTTTATGAAACGCTTTTTTTTGCTCTGGGGGCTTTGGCTGTCAAGTGGCTTGGTGCTGAACTTGATGGCTCAAAATGTTGGTAAAGTGTTCACACGCAATTATTTACCTCAAGAATATCATGGCGAAACGCAAAACTGGGCAATTTTACAGGATAAGCAAGGTATTGTTTATGTCGGGAATGGAGCGGGTGTTTTGCGCTATGATGGCGTAAGTTGGGAACAAACCATTTTGCCCAATCGGAGTTCGGTGCGTTCTTTGGGAATTTCTCCGAATGGCACCATCTATGTTGGGGCAAGTGATGAATTTGGGTATTTAACACCAAATAAAACTGGCAAAATAGTTTACGTTTCTTTGATTGACCAAATTCCTGAAACTTATCGTAATTTTAAGGATATTTGGAGTATTTTAGTTCGTGGGAATAATGATGTAATTTTTCAGGGGAGAACGCATTTTTTTCATCTCAAAGATGGCAAAATAAGAGCGTGGCATCAACTTCCTAATTCGTATCATCGAGCGTTTTTGATTGATAATAAAGTGTTTCTCCGACAAGCTGGCGTAGGCATTTGCCGATTTACGGGGGAGGATTTCAAAGTTATTAAGGATGGCGATTTTTTTGCTGATAAAATTATCTCTTCCATTCTTCCGCATCCCTCTGGGAAACAATTAGTTGGCACAAGACGTTCTGGTTTTTTTCTGATGGATTTAGTGAATAATGCAGGAAATCCTATTGTTTTTGAGTCCGAACTCAATACTATGAATCCCCAAATTTATCATGGCATTGTCTTGCAAAATGGAAATTATGCGTATTGTGGGCTTACGGAAGGCTTGTTAATCACTGATAATCAAGGAAATCTGCTTTATCAGCTTGCCGAAGATACCGACCTCAAATCTACGCCCTATTTTGTGTATGAAGACCAGCAAAATGCCATTTGGGTAGGTTTATCCAAAGGTATTATGCGTGCTGAACTCAATAAACCCATGACGTACTTTGGTAGTAATTCGGGATTACGAGGTTTGGTAAATGATCTTTTAGAAGTAGATGATAAGGTGTATGTTACGGCGGGGGAAGGTGTTTTTTATATTGAAAATGGAGAAGTTCGTCAATTAGATAACATGACCCGACAAGCGTGGTTTATTGAACGAATCCCTATAAAAGATACTCAATCTACGGTTATTTTTTCGGAAGATGAAAACATTAATGAGTTAATGTCTGATGGCAGAATCCGAAAAATTCATCATTTTTCGGATGGTACTGCGGGTTTTACAGCATATCCTTCCAAGAAGCACAAAAACGTAACGTGGATAGCGCATACAGGCGGGCTTGGCTTATTGAAATGGGATACGCATCCTATTTTTGAATATATCTCCTCGACCTATGAAATTCGGCATATTCTGGAGGATTGGCAAGGCGATTTGTGGCTTTGCACCTACCAAAACGGTATTTTGAAGGCGCATTTTCCTGATAAACAAGATTTTACAAAAGTCGAAATTACCAAATATGACCAGTCCCACGGATTGCCTTCGTTGCGTTATCCGTATGTTTTTCGGGCGGATGGTCAAGTTTTATTTGGCTTGCCCGAAGGCTTGTATCGGTTTGATGAGCAACAAAATAAGTTTGTTTCGTCCGAAACTTTTGGCAAAGAATTTCAGCAACGCAATATCTTTCATGCGGTAGAAGATCGTGATAAAAATGTCTGGATATCAGGCATTAATAATTTTGAAGCCCCGATAGGCATTGCTCGTTATAAGCGTCGCGACCGCTATCAATGGTATGATATTCCGTTCAGACGCATTCCGCAAATGCTCGAAAATAAAGTGTTTTTGAGCAAAAACCCCAAGATTATTTGGATTGGTGGTTCGGAAGGACTATTCCGATACGAAATGCGGGACGAGCAACATGATTTATTGCATGATTTTCATGCCTTAATCAGCGAGGTGCGACTTCATGAAGACTCGGTTTTGTTTCATGGTACACACACCAAACAATTATCTGACAGCACCTATCAGCTCATTGCCTATCAAGACCGCACACAAATTCCGAAATTTAATTATCAACAAAATTCATTAACCTTTAAATATTCGGCGACATCCTATGATTATACGGAGGGGAATCAATACGGACATTATTTAGAACCTTACGACAAAGATTGGGTTTGGAGCAAAGAAACCAAGAAAGAATATACAAATTTACCTGCGGGAAAATATGTTTTTCGGGTTAAGGCTCGGAATATTTATGGCAAAGAAAGTTTTGAGGCGCAATATGCTTTTACGATTTCTCCGCCTTGGTATCGGACTCCTTTGGCATATTTCTTGTTTATTGCCCTTTTATTCATAACCGTCTGGTTATCAATCGTTTTCTATACCAAACGTTTACGCAAAGAAAAAGAAAAGTTAGAATTTATTGTGCAGGCGCGCACCTCGGAAGTCAAACGTAAAAATGAAGTATTAGAGGAACAAAAAACACAATTAGCACAAGCCTTAGGGAATATTTCAACGCTGAACGAAATTGGTCAAAAAATTACGTCATCACTGGAATTAGAACATTTGGTACAGACCATTTATCAAAATGTAAATAAATTAGGTGATGCGCCCGTATTCGGAATTGGGTCTTATAATCCTGCGATGCAATCCATCGAATTTAAGGGGTATATCGAAAATGGCGAAAAGCATTCTTATACATCAGAATCCCTGCATAACGAAAATAAATTTTCGGTGTGGTGCTTTAATCATCAAAAAGAAATCGTGATTAATAATCTGGAAGAGGATTATCAAAATTATCTGAATTTGGAGAATTATACGCTTCAAAATGATTCGCCTAAGTCCTTGATTTACTTGCCTTTAGTGATTGACGGCAATCCCGTAGGCGTGCTGACTTTGCAGAGTTACGAAAAAAATGCGTATATCAATCTGGATATTACTGTCCTTCGGTCGATGGCTTCTTATGTGGCGATTGCGCTCGAAAATGCCAAATCCTACGAAGTAATTAAAGAGAATAACCGAAAAATAACCGACAGCATCCGCTATGCCAAAACGATTCAGAACGCCATCTTGCCCACGGATACCGAAATGACGGAGGCTTTTGTCGATTATTTTGTTATTTTCAGACCCAAAGATATTGTTTCGGGTGATTTTTTCTGGATTTCCCACACGCCAGAACGTACCTTGCTGGCGGTGGTCGATTGTACGGGACATGGCGTTCCCGGTGCGTTTATGTCAATGGTCGGAACAGATTTATTGACCGAAATTGTCAATACACAAGCGCAACCCATTCCATATTTGATGCTTGAACGATTGGACAAACGCATTCAGGAAGCACTCCGACAAGACCGAGGATTTAATAATGACGGCATGGATATTTGTATGGTTTTGATTGAATATCAGAAAGATAACACCGTACAACTTTCTTTCACGGGCGCAAAACGACCACTTTATTATTACGATAACAGCCGAACAGAATTGGCTGAATTACGAGGCGATAAGAAATCTGTCGGTGGCATTCAGCGCAAAACACGTAATTTTACGAACCAAACCATTTTTCTGGAAGAGGGCGACCTAATTTATTTGTCGTCAGATGGCATGGTCGATCAACCCGATATCAATGGTATCAAATTTGGCACGCCATATCTCAAGGCATTACTCAACAAATACGCCAGCCTATCGCTCGAAAATCAGAAAGGACACCTCGAAAATTCTCTCAATTCACACATGGGAGAGGCACCACAGCGCGATGATATTACCGTTATCGGGATTCGACTTTGATTATTTTGAGCCAAATAATAGATAAATAAAGAATATGAACCACACCACACCTAAAAAATGCCAATAAATCAGCAACATTTTGATTTTGATTTTGGCATAATCATCCGACAAAAATACGAGGGCTTTTACGGGGTTTTGTCCGATTTTCAGGAAATAAATCCTCAAAAATAACGCATAAACCAAGCCCCCGACCAGATGCACAAGATGTATGGCAGGCAGGATATAAAAAAGAGCTTTATGACTCGACAGTTTTACGGTTAATTCGCTGTTAAACAGTTCGTTCCAGCCAATACATTGCGAAAGCGCAAACAAAAGCGCACACCAAATTAAGCCATTCAAATCATGCGCTAATTCTCGAACCGAATCGGTTTCTGCCTTGTATGTTGTCCATACTTGTTGTACGAAATAACTGCAACCAAATACCAAAAATGTACTGAAAATGAATGCTTTGGGTAAGGGAGTGTTTTGTAGATGAGGAGAGAAAAATACAGAAACCGAAGAAATGAACATGAATGATGTAATCATTAAACTGCTCCCGCCGATGCCCAAATACATCAACATCAAATGCGGATGAATCTTTTCGGTTTTGGCGAGCCAAGAAATATTTTTTGTTGTCTTCGGCATAAATTTTTAAGGAAAAAACGGAAAGCATTTTCATCAAAAATTGTAATCATTTTCTCAACCGAATTGTTCAAAAATTATTTGGGAATCAAGACGAGAATCAACACAAAAATACGGATTTGATGCCTGAATTGATGCCATAACCAACCCCGATAAGTATTCAAAACTTGGCGGGGTTTATGGCGAAATTTATCCTTTATCTCCTTGTAAATCAAGGGTTTATAGCAATTAATTTTAGACCAAAACAGGCTGTTGCTCGAATATCACTTTGAGTTTTTCGATGACATAATCAATCTCTTCGAGCGTATTATTTTTGCAAAACGAAAACCGCACCGAAGCCCGTTTGGGCGATGCGTGAAGTGCCTTCAAAACGTGCGAGCCAATATCCGAACCGCTTGAACAAGCACTGCCGCCCGAAGCCGAAATGTGGTGAATATCCAGACTGAAGAGCAGCATATCATTGATGGGTGAGGGCGGAAAACTGACATTCAGGACGGTAAAAAGGCTGTTTTCCAAATCGGCGGAAGCTCCATTGAATTGCACATCCTCAAAATTTTCCTGCAATTTTTCAATCATATATTTTTTCAGATTCAAGATATGATTGCGGTGTTGTTCAAGATTTTCATACGCCAGTTCCATTGCTTTTGCCATGCCCACGATGCCATACACATTTTCCGTACCGCCCCGCATATTTCGTTCCTGTGCGCCTCCCGTGATGAAAGGTTTGATTTTTTTGGCATGATTAATATACATCATCCCTACGCCTTTTGCGCCATGAAATTTATGAGCGGCAACCGCCATGGAATGCACTTTAAGTTCCTGTAAATCAATGGGAAAGTGTCCTACGGCTTGTACAAAATCCGAATGAAAATAGGCGTGATACGTTTCGCAAATTTCACCTACTTTTTTGATGTCGGTCAGGTTTCCAATTTCATTATTGGCATACATCAAGGAAACCAAGGAAGGCGGATTTTCATGTAATAATTTTTCTAAATCCTCCAAATCAACATCCCCTTTTTCGTTAATTTTGACGAAACTTAATTTTATAATCCTTTGATTTTCAAGTTCTTCTAAGGTATGTAAGACCGCATGATGTTCCAAGGGACTGGTGATGGCGTGTGTAAGTCGATAATCCCGAATGGCATTTCGGAGTGCGGTATTATCGGCTTCTGTTCCGCCCGAAGTAAAAAATATTTCGCTGGGCGAAGTATGTAATAATTTGGCTATTTTTTTTCGAGCCTGCTCAATTCCCGCACGGGCTTTGCTGCCGTGTGCATGAATCGAAGAGGGATTCCCGAAATATTCGGTCATGTAAGGCAACATCGCCTCCAGCACTTGGGTATCCAGTGCAGTGGTGGCGGCATTATCTAAATAAACGTGCATTATTTTATGGTTAAGGTAAAAAATAGTATTGCTTAAAACAGGGGCAAGATACTAAAAATTAGGGTTTTATGAAGCAAAAAACGCCCAATTCCATTCGGGATTGAGCGTTTTGTTTATGTCTATTGGGGATAATTTATGATTTGTTTCCGCCTCGATTTCCGCCACGACCGCCACCGCTTCCGCCACGACCGCCACTATTTCCGCCACGACCACCGCCGCTTCCGCCACGACCGCCGCTATTTCCGCCACCGCCGCCACGCTTGTTATTATTATTGCGTCTTCCGCCGCCGCCGCCGCCACGTTCGTCTTGTCCGCCACGACTTCCGCCACGGCTTCCGCTATCACTTCCGCCGCCCATATTGCTATTATTGCCTCGTTTATCAAGATTAGCCAAAGGCGATAAATCTTGTTTTCCGTACAATTCGCCTTTGAAAATCCATACTTTAATACCGATTTTCCCATAAATGGTCTTGGCTTCGACAATGGCATAGTCGATGTCAGCCCGCAAGGTATGCAAAGGAATTCGTCCTTCTTTATACATTTCGGTTCGTGCCATTTCAGCACCGCCTAATCGACCGCTCAATTTAATTTTGATTCCTCTTGCGCCCACTCGTACTGCATTGCTGATGGCTTGCTTCATGGCACGCCGATAAGAGATACGATTTTCTAATTGTTGAGCTACTAATTGCCCGACCAGTTCCGCCTCAAGTTCAGGACGTTTAATCTCATAAATATTGATTTGAACGTCTTTTTTGGTCAATTTTTTGAGTTCTTCTTTGACTTTATCGACCTCGGTGCCTCCTTTGCCAATCACGATGCCCGGACGCGCCGTATTAATCGTTACGGTAATTCGTTTTAGAGTTCGCTCAATGATGATTTTAGAGATACCGCCTTTAGGGATACGTGCGATGAGATATTTTCGGATTTTTTCGTCTTCGACAAGTTTATCAGAAAAATCTTTGCCACCATACCAATTTGAATCCCAACCTTTTACGATACCTAATCTGAGACCGACAGGGTTTACTTTTTGTCCCATATTTTTTGATTTTTGTCCGAAGTGTAGTTCTATAAATTGCAATCTATTGACTCCAGACGGTGATTACAATTTATTGATTTGCTTCGGTTTGTATATCAGACTCGTTGATAATTTCTTGTGCTGCGGCTACCATTCCATCCACATCAGGAATTGGCAACGCATCCACTACAACGGTAATATGGTTCGAACGCTTACGGATTCGGTGCGCTCGTCCTTGCGGAGCGGGGCGCAATCGTTTCAACATTCGACCACCATCTACATATATCGTCTTGACATACAAATCTACGTCCTCGATGTCTTGGTCTTCATTTTGTTGTTCCCAGTTGGAAACGGCAGAAAGCACCAATTTTTCCAAATAGCCTGCGCCTACTTTTGCCTCAAATTTAAGCATACTCAAGGCGCGCGTAACTTTCTGTCCCCGAATCATATCAGCAACCAAACGCATTTTTCGGGGCGAAGTAGGAACGTTTTTAAGTTTTGCAACTGCTTCCATCTTTTTATCGTTTTTTCTTGTCTTTTTTGGCGATATGCCCTTTGAATGTTCGTGTTGGTGCAAATTCACCCAACTTGTGTCCGACCATATTTTCGGTTACGTACACGGGGATAAATTTATTTCCGTTATGCACGGCAAACGTAAAGCCAATAAAATCAGGCGAAATCATTGACCGTCGAGACCATGTTTTGATGACCGACTTTTTACCTGATTCTTGCATCGTATCTACTTTCTTCTGAAGTCGATAATCGATATAAGGTCCTTTTTTTAATGAACGTGCCATCTACCTATTTTTTCTTTTTAGTTTTTCTTCGAGATACAATCAAGCGGTCAGAATATTTATTTTCTTTACGAGTTTTCTGACCTTTCGCATAAAGTCCCGTTCGAGAGCGTGGATGCCCACCTGACGAACGACCTTCACCACCACCCATCGGGTGATCCACTGGGTTCATTGCCACACCTCGTACACGAGGTCTTCTGCCTTTCCATCGTGTCCGACCAGCCTTTCCGACCTGCTCGTTCATGTGGTCGCCGTTTGAAACCGTGCCAACGGTTGCATAACAAACCCCCAAGACCATCCGCAATTCGCCCGAAGGCAATTTGATAGACGCATATTTGCCTTCCCGTGCCACTAACTGAGCATAAGCTCCCGCACTTCGAGCCAAACTTGCGCCCTTGTTGGGTCGTAATTCGATGTTGTGAATGATTGTACCGAGAGGAATATCAGACATAGGGAGTGCATTGCCTACTTCGGGTGCTACGCCTGCTCCAGAAATAACTTCTTGTCCAACTTTGATACCTTCAGGCGCAATAATGTAACGTTTTTCGCCATCCGTATATTCGACCAAAGAGATACGGGCGGTACGGTTCGGGTCATATTCGACCGTCTTTACGATACCTACTACACCGTGCTTATCTCGTTTGAAATCAATAATACGATAACGCCGTTTGTGTCCGCCACCACGTTGTCTGACCGTCATTCGACCTGATGAAGCCCGACCGCCTGTCTTTTTCAGGGGGGCAAGCAACGACTTTTCAGGTTTGTCGGTCGTGATTTCCGTAAAGGTTGGCGCAATACGAAAACGCTGACTCGGAGTCGTTGGTTTTAATTTTTTTACTGCCATTTTACTTTTTAGTATTTAGTAACTTCGGGATTGCCCACAACTTTCAGGCAGCTTATCAAGCTCATTTTTAGGAGATAAAAAAAGCTCTCCAAGAGCCTTAAAAATTTGCTAACTTCCGAAGCCACAACGATTTACTACATCACACCGTTATTACTGTGCAAATTTCGAGTGGCAAAGGTACGCATATTTTTTTATTAGACAATAAATCTATCTAAAAAAGTATAACTTCAAGGCAAGGCAGGTTACCACGTATCATGATTTTGATGTACGAACAATCATGGATAACCTCTGATTCTGACGTTTTCTAAAACGGCGGTAGTCGTTGGATTCTGACGTAGCCCACGATTGAAATCGTGGGTTTGATTTATAGTTTCGAGGTTGTTTAAATTCAACTAACAAATGTGATTTTTTGGTGTGGAAACCCTATAATTTCATCATAAGATTGAACTTTTTTAGGCAAAAATCGTACTTTTGCGGTTTATTAAAAACCCAATATTTTCATTAATTCACAGAATAATCAAAAAGAAGCATGCAACTTCATAATAAGATTAATCGGGATGTCCTAAAACAGCAATTAGCTGAAAGTACCGAAGAACGATTCACGATTTCGTTTTATAAGTATTGGCACATCAACGACCCCCACGCTTTTCGGGATGAACTTTATATCGACTGGGAGAAATTTAAGGTCTATGGACGAATTTATGTCGCTTATGAAGGCATCAACGCACAAATTAGTGTGCCTATTGAACTTTTTGAGGCGTTCAAAAGTGCCTTGTATTCCATTCCATTTCTGACGGGCGTGCGTCTGAACGTTGCCGTAGAAGATGACGGAAAATCATTCTATAAGCTCAAAATTAAGGTGCGAGATAAAATCGTTGCCGATGGCTTGAATGACGAAACCTTTGACGTTACCGATAAAGGTAAACACCTGAACGCCAAGGAGTTCAACGAAATTACCGAAGACCCCAATACCATTTTGGTCGATATGCGAAATCATTACGAAAGCGAAGTCGGGCATTTCAAAGGCGCAATTTGTCCTGATGTCGATACCTTTCGGGAGGAATTACCGCTGGTTGAGGAAATGTTTAAGGATAAAAAAGACAAAAACTTAGTCATGTACTGTACGGGCGGAATTCGATGCGAAAAAGCAAGCGCATACTTCAAGCACAAAGGCTTCAAGAATGTTTATCAACTCGAAGGCGGCATCATCAAATATGCCCGCGATGCCCAAGCGCAAGGGCTTGAAAATAAGTTTGTTGGAAAAAATTTCGTCTTTGATGAACGATTAGGTGAGCGCATCTCGGAGGATATTATTGCATATTGCCATCAATGCGGCGAACCCTGCGATACACACACAAATTGCGCCAATGTCGCCTGTAATTTGTTATTCATTCAGTGCCAAGCGTGCGCCCAAAAATACGAAAATTGCTGCTCGAATCAGTGCCAAAATATTATTCATTTGCCTGAAGAAGAGCAAGTTAGCATCCGAAAAGAACAACAAGATTCTGGCATTCGGATTTTTAGCAAAGGGCGTTTCCCTCGTCAGAAAAAACTCATTGCCGAATCTGCTCAGGAATGTCTTTCAGTTATTTCTACCGAGTAAATATATGAGGCTCGTATCAATCCAATTTGGCACTTGGTACGAGTACCTTTTATGGTAAAAATTTATGTTTTACACTATTTTTTTGAATCGTAATTTCAAAATTATCCAAATTCAAGGCAATCAAATTCCCCAATTTTTGCGTATCCAAAATGGGATGTTTTTGGCGCAACGCATAAACCGCTCCATTATCCAGCGGAATTGCCGATAAATTGTGATGAATTGCCTCATAAATCGTGTCCAAATACGTGGGCTGATGCCCATGTACGACCCGTTTGCCGTTGAGTTTTTCCAAAATTTGTGGCACATTTCGGACTTCGAGCATCGCCGAATATCGCTCCAAAGGTTGTTCGGATTGGCAGTCAAAACCAGCATGAACTAAGTGAAAATCAGGCAGTTCAAAGCGATAATGTAATTTCTGAAAAAACGCCAAATATTTCGGTTTTACCGTGCCGTCTTCCGCCAACAAATCGCCCGCCTTGCTCATTTTTGAAATGAAATAAACAAACTGCTTGCGTTCATAACGAGCCAAAGTATCCAACAAGGCAAATTCGTGATTGCCCATCAAAGGAAAAACCTGAAAATCAGCATCTTGCAATTCAAAAATAAAATCCAACACGCCCGCACTATCTTCGCCTCGATTGATATAATCGCCCAATAAAAATAAATGGTCATCGTGGGTCAGCCCTATTTTATCAATTAATAATCGAAATGTTTTGGCGCATCCATGAATATCAGGAATAACCAATCGTCTGCCTTTGGGTTTTTCATTAAAATACTGAATACGAGATTGTTGTGTAATCAGTTGATGTGTGGTCAAATCGCAACCTAATTCCGAAACCTTTGATGTATGATATTCCATTTTTTTTTGTCTATATATTTGGGATATTTGTTTTTCACTTCTGTTTTTGTTGCATCAAAAACGTAAAAATATCGCCCACCGACATCGGCAAAATTGATTCGTGTGTAGCCTCTTCGTATCGTTTCGTTTGGAGATTGGAAGTTTTACTTTTCAAACCCTCCAAAAAACTTTCGGCAATTTGCGGTTTGACCACATTATCTTTGCCCCCATAAGCATAAAAAAGTGGCGTTTCAAATTTTTTGAATGTCGAAATATTTGACGTGCTTGTTGCGCCCGCCACAAACGCAATTCCCTGAATATCAGTAGGATAAGTTGTGGCTAAATGCCAAGTTCCACGACAGCCCATCGAATGCCCTAACAAAAAAATACGTTGGTTATCAATCGGCAAAATATTCCGAAGATGTTGCAAAAAATCACATACATTTTGTTCGTTTTGCGCCTGTTTTTTGTAAAAAGGCAAACGATTTCCGACATAAATCGAAGCCACCAAACACTGATATTTTTCGGCTTGCACAAAAAATTGGTTTTGTCCATTTATCTCAAATTCTTTGACCAAACTATTTTCATCATAACCCGCCCCATGCAACCCCACGACCAAAGGCAATTTATGAACTGGCGCATAACCAGCGGGCAAAAAGATACGATAGGGTAACAATTCATTTTGGGATGTCTGAAAAGCAAAATGATATTCGGTCGAGGGCTTAAAAAGTGTGCCAACTTCCTGATTTTTAAGGAGTTGCAAATAATTCACGAGAGGCTGAATATCTTGCGCCAAATATTCGGGACAAAGCGGCGGTAATTCCTCAGCAAGTGGCATTTTTATTTTAAAAGCTATTTGTATTTTGTGGTCATCTTGCGTATAAAATCGGCAAAAATACGACAGTGAATCCATCAATAATTGATGTATTGGCGAACAATTCAGGGGCGGAGAATACTGTCTAAACTGCTTGGCAATCAAGTAGATAAGTCTGATATGGTCGTGGAAACTGACAGCCTTCATGCGTTTTGGTCAATTTACGGATGGTTTCAAAGGAAATAAGGTCATCAATTTATGAAAAAACAATTAAATTCGAGAAATTGTTTTACATTTCTATCGAGCATAAAAACAGCGCAAATACCACATCAAACGGCAAAATATCGTTTGATATGGTATTTTTGAGGCTTTATTTTCTGATTTTGCCTACAATTCTGAAACTTTGCGCCAGTAAACAGAGCAAATATCCAAAATCTACCTCATACCACTTGACCCCAAATTTAGCCGAACTTGGGCTATAATGATGATTGTTTTGATACCCTTCGCCCATCGTCAGGAGTGCCACAATAATATTATTTTTGGAATCATCATTAATTTCGTAATTACGATAGCCCAATTTATGTCCGAAATAATTAACCAAACCGCCTTGCACCGGATGGCTCACAATGCCCACAAAATAAAAAAATGCAATCATCGGACTTGAAAATACCAAGCCAATCGCCACGCCTATGAGCGTCTGGATGACATACGGCATATACGACATTTTTTTGCGGACAAAATGATGTACCTCAAAATCAATGTCTTTTACCATCCGAGTATATTCCTCATCTTGATGGATAAGTCCATGAATCGTCTGATGATACGATTGCAGTTGTACCCGAAACATCTGCCAAAAATTTTGGCATTTGTGCGGCGTGTGTGGGTCTTTTTCGGTATCCGAAAAACTGTGGTGCATTCGGTGCATACAAACCCATGCCTTTGCATCAATTCCTGTAATCCAGAAACCCGTTTGATAAATAAACTTTCGGAGCGGAGCAGATAGCTCTAACGCCTTGTGCGCCAGCCCTCTATGATAAAAAACGCTGACATAAAACATATTCAGCAGATAGCCTACGAAAAAGAAAAACAGGGCAAGACTGACTTCAAAAATGGTCATCATTTAACGTGCTAATTTTTGTGTAAAAAGATTCAATTTGGATACAAAGATAAACACTAAACGCATGGATTAGAAATGGATTAGAAAAAATAGATGACCTAATTTATCCGATTTATGATATTGAAAAAAAAGGAACTTCCTGAAATATAACCTATTGATTATGAATGATTTATTATCAAAAAATAAAAAATAGACTTGTACTTTATGGATAAAAAAAAGTAAACTTAGACACAAAAAAGTGATAAAAAGTTATGAAATTGCGGTTCAAAATCTTTTGGAAATCATTTTTTTACCTAAATTTGCAATCCGAAATTAACTCAGGAAAATGGCACAGGAAGATAAAAAAACAACGGATTTCATCGAAAATCCCGAAGCAATTCAGGAGCAAATTGATAAAACCTCACAATTTGCACAATCCAACAAAGAAATCATCACGGGCGTAATTGTCGCTATTCTGGTGGCGGTAGGCGGTGCGTTTTTATATCAGTCGTATCAGGCTGATAACGAGAAAGAAGCGCAATTAGAACTTTTCCCCGCCGTATTTTATCTCGAAAAAGATTCCGTAGAAAAGGCACTTCAGGGTGATGGCGGCAATATGACTATCGGCTTACAGGCGATTACCGAAGAGTACAGCAGCACCAAAGCAAGTACGATTTCCCAAGTATATCTGGGCATTAACAAGCTCAAAGAAGGTAAATTTGATGAAGCCATCGAAATTTTTGAAGATTTCTCTGCCGATGATTATTTGTTGCAAAGTCGTGTGTATTCCTTGATTGGCGATGCGTATATGGAAAAAGGCGAGTATTCAAACGCCATTTCTAAGTACCAGAAAGCGATTTCACGCTATCAAAACGCACAATTTACGCCCATTTATTTGCGTAAACTGGCATTGGCACAAGAATTAAATGGAGATTTGGATGGCGCAAAGGAAAGCTACCAACAAATTGTCGATGGTTTTGATGAATCACGCGAAAAAATATATGCCGAAAAAATGCTCACAAAACTGAATGCCAAGTAAGTTTTTGGACAAAAAAAGCATCCTCAAAACGGATACCTGTAAAAGGCATCCGTTTTTCTTTTTTGGGCATTTCACAAACATCTATTCGGTGAGCAAGTTTACATTTTTGCAATCACATTTTAAGTCGATTATCCTATATTTTTTATTAATTAAACTTAATTTTGATGGAATCCAAACGTATTGATTTTTCGGCAACGGGTAAATTTTCGAGCTTATTTTTAGATTATATTACTCAAAATCAAGAAC
>CAZNYR010000054.1:0-23844 GCA_964577275.1 uncultured Cytophagales bacterium
GGCAGATTATATCGCCAAGGGTGCCATGGCATTTTTGAGAGCCGAATGGAAAGTATTGGGGTATTTTGCGGTCATTGCGGGGATTTTGCTGGCATTTTCGGGGACACAAGTCGAAAATTCGCATCCTATTATTGCCGTTGCCTTTTTGATTGGAGCGGTATTTTCAGCTTTTGCGGGTTATATCGGCATGAATATTGCTACGAAAGCCAACGTCCGCACCACGCAAGCCGCCCGAACAAGTTTGGCAAAAGCTCTAAGTGTTTCATTTACAGGCGGTACGGTCATGGGTCTGGGTGTTGCAGGCTTGGCAGTTTTGGGCATGGGTTCATTATTTATTATATTTTATCATGTTTTTGTTCCTGCGGGCGCAGATATTACGGGAGTCGAAATGAGTACGGCAATCGAAGTACTTGCCGGATTTTCGTTGGGAGCAGAGTCGATTGCCCTTTTTGCTCGTGTGGGCGGTGGTATTTATACGAAAGCTGCTGATGTAGGGGCGGATTTGGTCGGCAAAGTCGAGGCTGGAATCCCAGAAGATGACGTGCGAAACCCCGCCACGATTGCCGATAATGTGGGCGATAATGTGGGCGATGTGGCTGGCATGGGCGCAGATTTATTTGGCTCTTATGTCGCCACGATTTTGGCGACCATGGTGCTGGGACAAGAAATCAAATCGGCAGATAATTTTGGCGGTTTAGCTCCGATTTTGTTGCCGATGCTGATTGCAGGCATGGGCTTGATTTTTTCGATTATCGGAACGCTGTTCGTGCGTATAAAAGATGATAATGGCGATGTGCAACAAGCCTTAAATATCGGAAACTGGTCTTCGATTGTTTTGACTGCTCTGGCTTCTTATCCATTGGTTATGTGGATGTTACCCGAAACTTTGGTCTTGCGTGGCTTTGAATTTACGCCTTTGGATGTATTTATTGCCATTCTTGTAGGCTTGGTCGTGGGCGCATTGATGAGTATTATTACCGAATATTATACGGCAATGGGCAAACCCCCCGTCAATTCGATTGTGCAACAATCTTCGACAGGACACGCCACCAATATTATTGGGGGTTTGGCGGTCGGCATGAAATCGACCGTGATGCCCACTATCGTTTTGGCGATTGGGATTATTGCATCCTATTCATTTGCAGGACTTTATGGCGTGGCGATTGCTGCCGCAGGTATGATGGCAACGACCGCCATGCAATTAGCCATTGATGCCTTCGGACCGATTGCCGATAATGCGGGCGGAATTGCCGAAATGAGCGGACTACCCGAAGAGGTACGCGGACGAACCGATATTTTGGATGCGGTCGGAAATACGACTGCCGCCACAGGAAAAGGTTTCGCGATTGCTTCAGCGGCTTTGACGGCATTGGCATTATTTGCCGCTTTTGTCGGCATCGCGGGCATTGATTCGATTGACCTTTACAAAGCTCCTGTTTTGGGCGCATTATTTATCGGAGCAATGATTCCTTTTATTTTCTCGGCATTGGCGATTGCGGCGGTCGGAAGAGCCGCCATGGATATGGTGCAAGAAGTGCGCCGTCAATTCAAAGAAATTCCCGGAATTATGGAATATAAAGCCAAACCCGAATACGAAAAATGTGTCGAAATCTCAACCAAAGCCTCTATCCGTGAGATGATTGTTCCCGGATTGATTGCGCTTTTGGTGCCTCTGGTCGTGGGTTTCGGATTGAAAGGTATGTTTGAAAATGTTTCCTCTGCCGAAATTTTAGGCGGATTATTAGCAGGCGTAACCGTTTCGGGCGTTTTGATGGGAATGTTCCAAAACAATGCCGGTGGCGCATGGGATAATGCCAAAAAATCCTTTGAAAAAGGCGTAGAAATCAATGGAAAAATGGAATATAAAGGTTCTGATGCTCACAAAGCATCCGTTACGGGCGATACTGTTGGCGACCCTTTCAAAGATACTTCAGGACCTTCCATGAATATTTTGATTAAATTAATGTCGATTGTTTCCTTGGTTATTGCCCCACACATCGCCGTAGATGGTAGCAGACATCATTCGTCAGATGCCGAATTATTACGGGAACAAGAATCCAAAAAAATCGAAATCTCGGCAGAACAAAAAAATAATACGCCTCAAATCCAAAAAATGTAAGGCGTGTAGGCTAAAGTTTACGGACTTTTGGCAAAATATTTTGGCAGGAGCTTCGTGTCTGATAATCAAATCATTAAATCCTATAAGGCTTTAAAAACCTTATAGGATTTGGATAACGTATTTAAAAAATACTGGAAATCAAAAAAAATACTGAAATTCGAGGCATGAAGAATCATTCAAACGAAAATTCCGATAAACGACATACGGTTTTTGGGCTGGACAAAAAACGAGCGCAAGTTATCGAAATGCTTAATAAAGCCTTGACTGACAATGACTTAGACATTGGCACTTACGAAGTGCGCTTTGAAATTGCACAGTACGCCACTTCGGTCGAAGAGCTGGAAAATGCAATTTATGACTTCCCGAATGCGTCGCTAATATTTCCGCATCTCACACCAAAATATACTGCCTCGCCCATACCATACGCTTCTACTTCGCCTCAACTCTTAACCAAAAGTGAGCATAAATCCAATTTTTGGAATATTTTGGGGCGCAAACATATTGCCATGCCTGATTTACGTTCCACAGGATTCATTACTTCAACGGGATTGGGCGAAACCATTATTGATTTGCGAGAAATGTCCAAATATTGTAGCGAAATTACGATTCAAAACTATAATTTATTGGGAAGTGTTATCATCAAAGTTTCGCCCAATACGGTTGTACGGAAACAAGCCACCAATATTTTGGGCGAAACCACCGAAAAAATACGAAATAAAGCGGACAAAAATCTTTTGAAGGCATTATTCAAACCAAAACCAATCGTGCCTGTTGTCAATTATAATGAACCCGTACTTTTTGTGAACATCTTGGGAATCAATATCTTAGGCGAAATTAAAATTCAATATGAACAATCCGAAGGTCACCAATATCAATCCTGAATCTCATCCCAAATCCATAATAATTCTTGCATCATTCTGGCGGTTGCCCCCCAAACATGATAGTTTTCGATGTCATACGCAGGAAATTTTAGCTGCGTTCCGTTCGTCAATCTGACGTGATGCGTACCATGATTTTTGGCATTCAGAAAATCGGGCAAATACAATTCAGGAATTTCCGCAACTTCCTTAGGGTCAGGAAGATAAGCAGTTGGTTTTTCGGCAATAAAAGCGACATAAGGCGTAACCAACGAATTGCTGGGAATGATATAAATATCGCTTAATGAGCCAATGATATTTTTTTCGGAAACAAGTAATCCGATTTCCTCATGAGTTTCTCGTAAAGCCGTCTGTATCAGGCTTTTATCTTGCGCCTCTCGCCCACCCCCCGGAAAAGAAATCTGTCCGCTGTGTACGTGTCCGTCATCAGGACGCAACATAAAAGGAATCGTAAAGCTCTGTTTATCAGGGAATAATGTAATCAGCACGGCACAAATTCGGGGATTATCTTGTTTCAAATCTTCAGGAATTTGTTGCATAAATTGTTGAGCTTGTTGGGCATAAGGCAAGGGCGATTCAAGTCGAACTTGGAGTTTTTCGATAATTTTGGGTTTCATGTTTAATTTTTAGATATTGGAAACAGAAAATCACTAAAATAACTATGATATGGCTTATAATTATTTAACCCCCGAAGCACTTGCATTGTTCATTAAATCGGCTTTGCACGAAGATTTGGGCGAGGGCGACCATTCCACACGCTCGGCTGTTCCCGCCAATGCGGAAAAACAAGCCAAATTAATTATTAAAGATAATGGAATTATTGCGGGCATCGAACTGGCAACACAAATTTTTCATGCGGTCGATACCAATTTGATAATCGAAACCAAAATCAATGACGGCGATTCGGTCAAATTTGGCGATATTGGGCTGATTGTCAAGGGGAAAGCCCAGTCCATTTTGCAAGCCGAAAGACTCGTTCTGAATTGTATGCAACGCATGAGCGGCGTGGCGACTTACACCGCACAAATCGTCAAATTGCTGGAAGGCACAAAAACTAAAATTTTGGATACCCGAAAAACCACGCCTAATTTTAGGCTTTGCCAAAAATGGGCAGTCAAAATCGGAGGTGGTCAAAATCATCGGTTCGGGCTTTTTGATATGATTATGCTCAAAGATAATCACGTTGATTATGCGGGAGGCATCACAAAAGCCGTTGAAAATACGGTCAATTATTTGACAAAAAATCAAAAAAACTTACGTATCGAAGTAGAAACCCGAAATCTTACAGAAGTCAAAGAATGTTTACAAACTGGCAAGGTCGATATAATTATGCTCGATAATATGTCCCTCGAAATGATGCGAGAAGCCGTCAAAATAATTGACGGAAAATGTTTGACCGAAGCATCAGGCGGAATTACCGAAAAAACCATTCGAGAAGTGGCTGAATGTGGCGTAGATTTTATTTCGATGGGCGCACTCACGCACTCGGTCAATAGCATGGACATCAGTTTGAAAGCATTTTAAATTTAAACATAAGTTATTGATTAACAAATAGTTATTGATTTCAGTTTCGTAAAGTTTTCAGAACGTAGCGGAACTGAAAACTTGATAACTCTTAAAAAATGTGATTATCCTTCTACCCGCTCCAAATCGCATTCATAAAATCTTATCTTTGTGGCACTAAGTAGTTATTTAAAAGTAGTTTTTATTCCAATTTAAGTATAACCTAATGATTATCAACATGATACTATTTTCATACTTGATAATCGCTATTGCTTACTTCACTTCAAATTATTCAGGATTAAAACCATAGCAAAAAATTGAAATCATTTGTTTTTCTGACTGCTTTTTTTTGTGGTTGGATTTTTTTACAAAAAACTCATGCTCAAGAAGATAGCCTAAAAAATCAGGCGGATAGCGTGGCGTTAGATAGTACACAAAATCAAGCAATTCGCCTCAAAAAAGCCCAAAAAATATTTCTTTTTGAGGACAGCACAGGCATCAGTAAACCCGCAAGAGCGGCATTACTTTCGGCGGCTTTCCCCGGTTTAGGACAAATTTATACCAAAAAGTTATGGTACTTACGTCTTCCGATTATTTACGGATTAGGAGGATTCATGGCTTATTTAATCAATAATGACCACAAAAGGTACGTTGAATTACGGGACGCTTATTTATATGCGCTTGACAATAATCCGATTACAAATCCAGACATCAAATTTGCGGGATTTAATAGTCAAAGTCTGAAACGAAACCGAGATACTTATCGCCGAAATCGAGATTATTATTTCATCTTGAGTTTGGGGGTTTATGTCTTAAATATTGCCGAAGCCGCTACGATGGCGCATCTGAACGAATTTGATATTTCGGATGATTTAAGTTTTCGTTTAGAACCTGATTTTCAGGTAGTTCAGGGCGTGGCTGTGGGCGGATTGACTCTAAAATTTCCGATAGGCGACCGCAGAAAAATGCGTTCACAAGAAATCAAACTTCATAAAACTGCTTTTTGATACATCCGTAAAACAAATTAAAAATTCGCTAAAAACTCAAAATCTTACAACATGAATTTAATTGAAAAAGACGAAAAATTTGTATGGCATCCGTTTACGCCTGTTTCCAAAACCGATAAGCCTCTGGAAGTAGTTTCGGCGCAAGGTGTTTATCTCTACACCCAAGATGGTCGGAAAATATTAGATGCCATTGGTTCGTGGTGGACAAACCTTCATGGACACGCCAATCCGCACATTGCCCAAGCGATTTCGCATCAGGCGCACACCTTAGAACACGTCATTTTTGCAGGGTTTACGCACGAACCAGCGGTCAAATTATCGGAAACTGTTTTGAGTTTACTGCCTGATAATCAGCGTAAAGTGTTCTTTTCGGACAATGGAAGCACCGCCTGCGAGGTGGCAATCAAAATGGCATTTCAATATTGGCATAATCAAGGCATCGAAAAACGAAAAGTCATCGCTTTGGAAGGCGCATATCACGGCGATACCTTCGGGGCGATGTCGGTTGGGGGGCGAGGCGTTTTTCATGCGCCTTTTGTACCTTATCTATTTGATGTTCAGTATATTAACATTCCAAAATTGACCCATTCATCTGCCGAAAATGAAAAAATTGTGGAAGACTTCCGACAGTTAGCCAAAACAGGCGAAGTGGGTGTTTTTATGTATGAACCGCTCATTCAGGGGTCGGCTGGGATGCGTATGTATTCGCCAGAAATATTAACAAAAATTCTTAAAATTGCAGAAAAATACAAAATTATTACAATTGCTGATGAAGTCATGACAGGATTTGGACGCACAGGCAAAATGTTTGCCTCCGAATATTGTGCGCATCAACCTGATTTGTTTTGTTTATCCAAAGGGCTGACGGGCGGCGCATTGCCTTTGGGCTTGACGACGTGTTCGGAGCGGATTTTGGAAGCCTACCAAACCAATGATTTAAGTAAAACATTTTTTCATGGGCATTCATTTACGGCAAATCCGATTGCGTGTGCTTGTTCAAATGCCAGTTTGGAATTATTGTTAAGCCCTGATTGTCAGGCAAATATACAGCGCATTTCGCAAAGACATACCGCCTTCAAGGAGAGCATTCGGCAGCATCCCAAAGTACGGGATGTGCGTTCATTAGGAACGGTTTTGGCGGTAGAAATCAAGGCAGGCGAAACGTTTTATCTGAACGAAAATCGTACATTTTTGTATCAATTTTTTCTCAAAAAAGATATGCTTTTGCGTCCATTAGGTAATATCATTTACTTGATTCCACCTTATATTATTTCGGATGAAGAATTGGAACGGCTTTACGGGGCGATTCAGGAAGTCTTGGAAGAAATAGGCTCTTAATTAAGACTTGCCAAGTTTTGAAAACTTGGCAAGTCTTTAAAGTCTTCAGACTTAAAATTGTTTGTGATTATCAAATTTACCTAATTTCTTGGTTTCGGTAACTTCGATTTTTTGGGTCAATTTTTTGACTTGCAAAACGAACTCGCCCTTTTCGATAACCCACTGATTGTCAGTACCTACGTAGGCTAATTCGTTGGCACTCAATTTAAAAGTTACGGTTTTGGTTTCGTTAGGTTTGAGTTCGATTTTTTGGAATTTTCGCAACCGAATCATATCGGGCGTAACCGAAGCATACAAATCACGGGAAAATAACTGAACGACCTCTTTTCCAGCTACTTTTCCTGTATTTTTGACCGATACGGATACCTCGATTTCGTCATCGGCTTTGAGTGTGTTTTGACTGATTTTCAGGTCATTATACTCAAATGTGGTATAACTCAACCCATGCCCAAACGGAAATTGAATCTTAAAATTGGAAGCATAATCATACGTTCCTTCCATTTTGACCTGCTCATCAGCGGGTTTATGGTCATAAGGAATCAAGGCATTTGGATAAGAAGGATAAGTATAAGGCAATTTTCCAGAGGGATTTGCATCACCAAATAAGGTTTCTGCCAGCGCATCGCCACCAAAATTTCCGGGCAAATAAATCTGAAAAATACCCTTCATTTGGTCGGCAAATCGGCGAATAATTCGAGGTCTGCCTTCGTTCAGAATGAGGATAACGGGCTTGCCAGTTTTGAGGAGTTCTTGCGCCAGTTTCTCCTGATTATCAGAGATATACAAATCATCTAAATCGCCTGGTTTTTCGGTATATGTATTTTCGCCCAGACACAAAACAATGTACTCAACGTCTTTAGCTTTTTCGACAGCTTTGGCAATATCAATGTTTTCTTCTTCCCAATATAGTCCGTCCATTTTATAATTTACGCCCGCCTCGTAGATGACATTTTCTTTGCCAATTTTATTCTGAATTGCCTCTAAAATCGTATTATAGTCTTGAGCAAACTCATGTACCTTTTCGCCTTGCCACGAATAAGTCCAGCCGCCATTCAGGGTACGCATCGAATTTGCATTCGGTCCCGTAACCAATACTTTTTTGCCTTTGGCTAAGGGCAAAATATCGCCTTCATTTTTGAGCAATGTAATGGATTCCAATGCCGCTTCGGAAGCACTTTTCGTAAATGCTTTGCTGGCAAATTTATTGTATTCTTTATAGTCAAATTTGTATTTTTCAAATAAACCAAGTTTATATTTGAGATGTAAAATTCGCCCTACGGCTTCGTCAATGCGTTCCATGGATACTTCTTTTTCATTGACCAATTCGATGAGCGATTCGGTAAAATCATACGAATACGGCACCATTGCCATATCAATTCCTGCATTAATGCACTTCTTGACGGCTTCTTTGACCGATGGTGTAATTTTATCTCGCTTGACCAAATTATGAATATCCGCCCAATCGGTTACTACTAAACCCTTGAATCCCAATTCATTACGTAATAATTCGGTTAAAATTTCATAATTTTGATGCACAGGAGTTCCATTAATCAAACCCGAATTAATCATAATTGAACTTGCGCCCGCATCAATCGCCGCCTTAAAAGCGGGTATGTGTCGCTCCCGAAGTTCAATTTCAGGAATCAAGGAGGGTGTTCGGTCTTTGCCATTCGTAGGGACACCATATCCCAAGAAATGTTTTAGACATGATGCAACGTGCTGATTATCAATAGCATACTCTCCATTTTCGTTGCCTTCATATCCTTTGACGATGGCTTTTCCCATTTGCGTAGTCAGATACACATCTTCGCCAAAAGTTTCCCACATACGAGGCCATCGAGGGTCTCTTCCCAAATCCAAAACAGGCGAAAAATCCCATGGAATATTCGAGGCTCTGGTTTCGTAGGCAGTAATTTCGCCCTGAATTTTGGCTAAATCGGTATTCCAAGTGGCGGCTAATCCGATTTGTTGCGGAAAAAAAGTAGATTCCGCCGTGTAGGTCGTTCCGTGAATGGCATCAATTCCGTAAAGCATCGGAATTTTGATTTCTTTCATGGATACATCTTGCAATTCGTAAATGATTTTTTGCCATATTTCTCTGGTTCTTGCCCGATTATTTCCAGTATTTAGAATAGAACCTACTTTGTACTTTCCGATAGCTTCTTTCACAATTTTAGAATCCAAAGCCAGCGGTTCATCGCTGGACATCTTGTCTTTTCCCTTAGATACCACATCGAGCGTCAGTTGTGTCATTTGCCCTACTTTTTCTTCCAAGGTCATTTTTTTGAGCCACTCGGCAACTAATTTGTCAGCTTCCTCTTGTGTTTTTGGCGTAACATAAAAGCTAATTTTTTCGGGTGCTGGGGCTGTCTGTGCCTCCAAATCATAGCTCAAGCTCGTAAGCACTATGAGCCAAATCAATGTTTTAAGTTTTTTCATTTTTGTACTAATTTTTAAATTTACTACTGTTATTTAAAGCAATTAAATGCGTTTCTGAAAATCCAAAAAATTAAACGCAAATATTGTTTTTTGCATCTGTTTTTTTCTGGATTACTAAGAAATTGAGTGATGAAAGTGGACTTGTCAAGTTTTGGGCAAAAAAATATTTGATGTTCACACAACAGACACAGAGGCATTGTGCGCCTAAAAAACAATTCAAAAAAAGTCGTTCAAATCATTAAAAGCTACTTTTGGAATATTTTATAAAATTTCATATTTCCATAAAAAAAAATTGAACTTTGTTTTTTTTGAATAAAAATTCGTTCGAAGCGACTATTTTTGCGTGTTTTTTATGTGTCCAACGGCTAAAAACCTTACATCGAAGTCAGACAATTCCAAAAGTAAAAAGCGAACAAAATCAAACAGACTTTGACCAAATTCATGCGCCAAAGTCTATCAAATAAACCTTCTGTTTAGTTCCTAAATTATTAGAACGGAATGCGCTCCAAAGCCATAATCAGGGCAATGCCCGCCGAGCCACCCGACAAGACCAAATTCCATTCGCGCGCTACAATTTTGAGTCCCGAAATCAATCCGTAAGAAATCAGAAGGACAATCAACACAATCAAAATTTGTCCTAATTCCAAACCCAAATTGAAAGACAAAAGCGGTATCAAAATATCATCCGTGCCACCCAAAAGTGCCGATAAAAAGTTAGAAAATCCCATCCCATGAATTAATCCAAAACCGATGGCGGTCAAATAACGGGTATTTTTTTGCCCTGAACCTTCATTTTTTTGCACGAAATTTAGCGCACAGGTCAATAAAATCGTTATTGGAATCAAAAATTCAATCCATTCCGCATTTCGAGGGATAATATTAGAAGTCGCCAAAGCCAACGTAATCGAATGCCCAATCGTAAAGGCGGTTACTAAAACCAAGATCTTTTTCCAATCCTTGAGCTGATAAACCGCACACAACGCCGTGATGAACAAAATATGGTCATATCCCTGAATATCAGAGATATGCTCAAAGCCCATTTTTAGATATAATTCAAATTCTGACATTTTATTTGGTATTTTCGTGAAATATAAATCGTAATCAGGTTTCATATTACAAAAGCCTTTCTAAAGTTTTGCTTTAAAAAGGCTTTTTTTATCAAAAAAATCACAACATTAGTTCATCCAAAAATTCGTTACGATACTGACCATCGTAATGACTAAAATTCCGCCAACAATACCGATAATTATGCCTGTTTTCATAAAATCTTTGGTGTGAATTTCGCCACTGGAATAGGCAATAACATTCGGGGGCGTACTGACGGGCAAAGACATCGCCAAAGAAGCACAAAGCGCAATGGCAAATCCTAATTGTACGGCATCAGGCGCATCAGGCGAATTGGCAGCCGAAAAAGCGAAGGAAATCCCGATAGGTAAAATCAAGTTGGCGGCTGCGGTATTGGACATAAACGTACTTAACAAAATCGTTGCGATAGACATCCCGGCGATAATAACCTGACCATCAGCAGGAATCATGCCTACCAAAACGGTATCTAAGCCTGTTTTTTGGATGCCCATGCCCAGCGCAATCCCCCCCGCAATCAAAATCAAAATATGCCATTCCAGACTGTTTACATCCTTCCGAACCAACAAACCCGTTGCCGTAAATGCCACGGCTGGCAATAATGCCACAACTGCTGTCGGGAGTCCGTGCCATGCCTCCGTAAGCCACAAAAGAATGGTAATTGAAAAGATAAAAATAACAAACCAGCCTCTGGCATCAATTTTTTGGGATGTCGGTTTGAGATTAATATTTGGCGTAGTGGGTTTGTAAATTACCCAAATCAAAAGCCACGTAAAAAGAAGTAATCCGAGCATCAAAGGGACAGCCACCAACATCCATTCCATGAAAGAAATTTCTACGCCCGCCTCCTTTAAGAAGCTGACAGCCACGGCATTAGGTGGCGAAGCAATAGGCGTTCCCATGCCACCAATATTTGCCGCAAACGGAATTGAAATAACCATTCCTCGCCGAATGGGGTCGTTTTCGGGGATTTGTCCTATCATCGGAATTACCAAAGTCATCATCATTGCTGTGGTGGCGGTATTGCTCATCCACATCGAAAAAACTGCCGTAACCGACATCATGCCCAGCAAAACCATCAAAGGTTTTCCGCCAAAAAATCGCAGGGTCATACTTGCTAAAGCCTTATCAACGCCTTCTTTTACGGAGGCTTGCGCCAATAAAAAGCCCCCCAAAAATAGGAAGATAATCGGATTTGCCATCGGGGATAAAAATATCTTGTAGGCAGGCGATTCACCAGTTTCAAAACCAAAACCTTCCCAGCCCCCCGGATTAGCTAACAATATGATTTCCAAGCTCATCACCACCAGAGCCGTTGCAAAAAGTGGAAGGGCTTCCGTAGCCCAAAGCGAACCTGCCAGCACAAAAATTCCCGTCATAAAAATGGCTTCTCGGCTTAGGTCAGAAACCCGAAATAAAAGCACTGAAACACCGACCGCCAGCGCAAGACATATCAAATTCAGTAAAATATAACGCCGCCCACGAGAAAGTTCAGGGCGTTTTTGACGAAGTTCCTCCCAACTTTTCCGCCTGACCAAAATATCCCGCGTGGTTCGGAATTTAATCGTATCTCGCCACTGGCGTAATTTTTCGGCTAATGTTTCGTCTTCGTGATGCTCGTGATTCATAAGTTTTATGGATTTAAACAAATTAATGGAGTTGTCTTTTCAGAATCTTTCTTTGAACGACGACAAAGGTCTGTCCTTATCGTCATTCGTACAATAACCTATGTCATCTTTTGGGCAAAGTTGAGAAAAATAATTGTATTATACACACAAACTACCGAACCGATTAAAAATCTTGATTTTATAGAACGAAATTCTATCTTTGTAAAAAATCAAACGTCAAATAATGGTCAGATGATGATGATAAAACAATCCATTTTAATTATGGTTTGGAGTTGTATGTTGGGCGGAGCTTGTCATTCCAAAAACACTACACAAACCTCTGAAAATCAAACCGATAGCATTCATTCAGCCCATTCCAAAAACCCAAAAACTGCCACACAACAAAAACCCATCATTTTATTTTTGGGCAACAGTCTGACCGCAGGCTACGGCATCGAAAAAAATCAAGCATTTCCCGCATTGATTCAAAATAAATTGGATTCTATGGGCGCAACTTATCAGGTCGTCAATGCGGGCGTAAGTGGCGAAACTACCGCAGGCGGACGAGAAAAAATCGACTGGTATCTGAAACAAAAACCCGCCATTTTTGTCTTAGAACTCGGTGGAAATGACGCACTTAGAGGCATTAATCCTGACGAAACGTACCAAAATTTGGCGGCAATCATACAGACCGTTCAGCAAACCTATCCCGAATGCAAGATTTTGTTGGCGGGCATGGAAGCTCCCCCAAATATGGGCGATGAGTACACCACAAAATTTCGGCAGATTTATCCTAATTTGGCACAAAAATATAACGTGGCACGCATTCCGTTTTTGCTGGAAATTGTGGGCGGAAATCCCAACCTCAATCAGACCGATGGCATTCATCCCACCATCGAAGGACACCAAATTGTGGCGGAAACCGTCTGGAAATATTTGCAAAAATTAATCGAAATTGAATCCCAGTTTTAACCTATAACTATTTGATATTCAGATGATTGAAGTAAAAAATATCAAAAAAAAATTTGGCGATATAGAAGTCCTCAAAGGTATTGACGGCATATTTGAAAAAGGCAAAACTAACCTCATTATTGGCGCAAGCGGAACAGGCAAAAGCGTATTGCTCAAAAATATTGTCGGACTCATTGACCCTGACCAAGGCGATATTCTGTATGATGGACGGGATTTTATGCGGGCAGAACGCAAGGAAACCAAAAAAATTCGACAAGAAATCGGGATGCTCTTTCAGGGGTCTGCCCTCTTTGATTCCATGACTGTCGAACAAAATATAATGTTTCCACTTGACATGACCCAACCCAAAATGTCGCAGGCTGATAAATTGGAGCGTGTAAATTTTTGTCTGCAACGGGTCGATTTGCCCAACGTAAACGATAAAATGCCATCCGAAATTAGTGGCGGCATGAAAAAACGCGTAGGAATTGCACGGGCTATTGTCCTGAATCCCAAGTACTTATTTTGTGATGAACCCAACTCTGGACTTGACCCCCTCACTGCCATTTTGATTGACCAACTCATCGGACAAATCACAAAGGAATATAACATGACCACCGTTGTCGTAACGCACGACATGAACTCGGTCATGGAAATTGGCGAAAAAATCATGTTTCTGTACAAGGGTGAAAAATTGTGGGAAGGCAATAATTCTGAAATTATGGATACTGGAGTCGAAAAATTGAACGAATTTATTTTTAGTAATGAACTGATGCGCCGATTCAGACCTCAAAAATAGCATTTTACGTCCGATTTTTGCATCCTTTCCAAAGGTTTTCGGAGTCTAAAGAATAGGGATTTGTCAAAAAAAAATAACTTTGCAATCCAATTCATACGCAATTCAAGCTAAAATCAATAATTCAATGATGTATTTACGTAAATTTCATTTTTTTCTTGTACTTATCTTATTGATAATCAGTACGTTAGGTGGTTGTACCAAAATCAATGAAATCGAAATTCCGCCCCCAGATTTCGCTCAATTAGTTGCCCAAACAGGCACATTCAGAGGGTCAAAATTGCATGATACCGACCCATTTCGGAGCATTGTCGAAGATTATGTCGTTACCGTAACTGCCGAAGGCGATAAAATTTATTTTGAGGAAAAAAAAGAAGAATACGACAATCAGAACAATTTGGTAATCAATACCTACAAATTTGAGGTCGAATTTGATATTCCCAAATACAAAAATGCCGTTGGGTTTACGATTCCTGAACAAATTGTCAATGGCGTGAAATACAAGGGGTTACGTTATGATGAAGGCGATACCGCTCACGGCTACTACGAAGTCGAATCGGCGGAGGGCGAACCAACAAATGTTATCTTTTTCAAACTCTCGACAAGTGGTTCAACTTGGACGTATTTCCTGAACGCTCAATAATACGTCAAACGAATATCAGAACATAAACTTGCCAAATTTTTACAAACTTGGCAAGTTTGATATTTTAAAGTACTTCATAACAATTTGATAATCAATACATTAGCCAATTTCTATGACCACATCATCGGTCATCGGTCTGGAAACGCAAGTCAAAACATATCCATCCCGAATTTCACTTTCTGATAATCCTTCATCGTCTTGCATTTTGACTTCGCCCGTCTGACATTTGCCTCGACACGCCGTACAAATACCACTCTGACACGAAAAAGGCATATCTAAACCCGCTTCCAATCCTGCATCCAAAATAAATTTATCGGAAGGCACATCAATTTCATGGCTTGCGCCATCCAACATAATCGTAACAGTTTTAGAATCCGAACTATCTGATTCTGAAGGACTTACAGCCAATTTTGTATTCACAAAAGACTCCTGTTGAATCTGTTGCGCTGTCAATCCCAATTTTTCGAGTGTTTCCCGAACGGTTGTTTGCATTCCTTCAGGTCCGCACAAAAAACAAATGGCATTGGATTTATTAATATTTTCAAAAGTTTTTTCAACAATCTGGGTATTAATTCGACCTGTTATCGCCCAATCAACAGGTTTTTGACTCAAAACGTGTGTAATTTTGAGGCGTTCGCCGTATTTATCCTGAAACCAATCCAATTTATTTTTGAAAATAATCGAAGATTCAGTTTGATTACCATAAACCAACGTAACCTTACTTTTGGGTTCAAACAGCAAGACCGTTTTCAGAATAGACATTAACGGCGTGATGCCACTCCCCGCTCCGAACAACACGACATGACGCTCAATTTTTGGCTCGGCTTGCCATATAAAATTGCCGAGCGGCTCCATGATTTCGAGTTTATCGCCTACGTTGAGATTATCATTTAAGTAATTGGAAACCAATCCTTTAGGAACTCTTTTGACCGTAAACATCAGGTCAGAATCGGCTACGGGCGCACTGCACAACGAATACGCACGGCGTTCGGTTTTTCCATCAATCGGCACTAAAATTGTCAGAAATTGCCCCGAAATATATTTAATCTTGCTAAACAAAGGTTGTTTCAGATGCACCGTAATTGTGTCGGCGGTTTCTTGCGTAATTTCTTTAACTTTTAATTTGTGGTATTTTGCCATCAAAAATGCTCGTTTAATTCAAAATTCAAATGTATATAAAACAAGGATGGGTAAAAATGTTTTTGAAAAAATTTACCCTCTGACCCATGCTAATGCCTCTGCCTCTTGCTCAAAATATTTGACGGTAAAGCCACCAATTTTGACTTCGTTGAGTGCCTGCTCGACAGAAACATTCACGAAGAGGTCATGGCTTTTGATAAATGCCAATTTCTGAACACCCGAAGCAATGGCTGGCGGAAAAATTTCGCTGGCAACCCATTGTTGCAGTTCTGGAATAATTGGAAAGTTAAAATTTCGTTCATCAACCAAAACATTACATACCTGATGTTCTTGAATAGCTTTCAGAATTTGACGCAATTCGGTCTTATAATCCTCATCTTCCATTTCATCAGTAGCAGACTTACGTTGCACATATAACAATTTATACTCTAAATCGTATTCAATCGTTTGGTAAGGACTGTTGTATATTTTCTGCATGATTTCGGCTTTGCTATAATTGTGCGTACTAAAATAATATAACTTGTTGATTATCAATATATTACATTTGATTTATTTATAATTTATTTCATAAAGTTAGCTCATTTAAGAAGAAAATAACTTGACAAAAGTACCATAAATAAACGTTGTGAATATACAAAAAGACAACCGATTTTCTATCAAATGAAACGTAATTTTTGAATGTCAAACGATGGGTATTTGCTTGATTTGTTGTAAATTTTCACTTCAAAAACTCGTTATTATCCTTAACCTATACGAAACAAATGAAAAATATACTCTATCTTATCAGTGGATTTATTTTGCTAACTTCCTGTCAATCAGCAACTCATGACAAGCCAAATGCGTCCAAAAATAAATTTGCCGATGCACAAATTCGAGCGATTTATGACCTTGCCGACCGCCGTCAGACCGACTCCCTTTTGATGTTATTGCCTCAACTTTCCGAAAATTATCAGCTCGAAATCGCTACGGTTTTGGCTTCGGTGCAGGATTCGAGTGCCTTGCCCACACTTTTGAATTTGTTGGAATCGCCTCAAGCCTCTTTGCGGCGTGCTTCGGCGTATGCTATCGGACAACTTGGCATCACTTCGGTACAAAAAAAACTGATTCAACTTATTGATAATGAGAAAGATACGAGCGTAAAAATCGTATTAATGGAAGCCTTAGGCAAATCGGCGGATTCTTTGGGAACAAATTATTTGGCACGTCAAAATTATGACACCGAACCCGAAAAATATGGACAAATTTTGGGACTATATCGGGCAGTTTTGCGTGGATTTTCGCATCCCGAAGCCGTCCAAAAAGCCATTTATTTTTTGGAAATTGCCCAAGATTCGGAGCGATTGCATCTGAAAGCCTCTGAATATCTGGCACGCAATCGGTATGCCGATTATACAAAAATTATCGTCTATCAAGAGCCTGTTTATGAGATGATAGTACGATTTATTCGGACTTCGTATAATCCATTTGTTCGCATGAATTTGGTACAAGCCTGTCGGAATTATGACGGAAAACTCCCTAAAACTTACACCGATTCATTGGCATTAACACTCAAATTTGATAAGAACGAAGTGGTACGAATTGCCTGCGCCCAAACGCTATCAAAAGGACAAAACGTATCGTCTTATCTCCTCGAAGCACTTTCGGATGATAGCCCAAATGTGCGGGTAGCAATTGCCCAAACGTTGGTTCGATTGGATGAAGAAGTGGACTTCAATAAGGCATTGCAACAGCCCAAATTGCGCTTTCGAGAGCGTGCCATTTTGCAAGGAGGCGCACTAAGACAAAATCCTGAATATGCCTCTAAAATTATCCAAGAATATGAAAAATCATCTAATTTGTATGAAAAAGGCTTATTATTAAAGGCTTTGGCTCAAAATTTGACGAAATTTGAGTTCATTAAGGCTGAATTATTCAATTTCAAATCTGCCATTTTAGCCACTTATGCCATGGAATCATTATTGGAAATGCGCCAGCATCCAGACTTTGAAAAGCATCCCGAAAACCTTACGCAATTTGATTCTATCATTCGGTTTGCCGTAAAAAATGGCGATGCTTCCTTAGGCTATTTGGTCGGAAACGAATTGCAAATTCCAGAACGGAATTACGCCCAACGTTTCAAAAATTTAGACTTTTTGAGTCAAGCCATAAATCAATTAAAACTACCAAAAGAACAAGAAACTTACATTGCTTTGCAACAAGCCTATGAATTTCTTAGTACAGGCAAAACTTTATCCGTTCCAGCTCCCAAATTTAATCATCCGATTGATTGGGAAAAAGTACAACAAATCCCTGTGAATCAACAAGTTAGAGTAAGTACATCCAAAGGCGAGATGATTTGGAATTTATATGTCGAAGCCGCCCCCGCTACGGTCAATAGTTTTTTAGAACTTATTGATAATCAGTTTTATAACCATAAAACATTCCATCGTATCGTCCCCAATTTTGTGGCACAAGGCGGCTGTCCGAGAGGCGATGGTTTTGGCAGTACCGATTATTCGATTCGGTCAGAATTTGCACCACTAAACTATCACGAAGGCACTATCGGCATGGCTTCGGCGGGCAAAGATACGGAGGGCTGTCAGTGGTTTATCACACATATTCCTACGCCTCATCTGGATGGAAAATACACGATTTTTGCACAAATACAAGATGGATTTGAGGTCGTTCATCAATTAGAAATGGGCGATAAAATCGAAAAAATTGAACGGCTTTAGCCCGAAAATACTATGTGCCAGACGGTTGCAAAACTGAATAAGATGGCTTAATTTTACCAAAAAATTACATTGCTGTAAAGTTTCGCACCATTTAAGTTTACCAAATAAAATGTTAGAAATAAACAACTCATGGACGCTGTTTTTGGATAGAGATGGGGTCATTAATCGAAAATTAGAAAATGATTACGTCAAAAATTTTGAAGAAGAATTTGAATTTTTGCCTCATGTACGAGAAAGTTTGGAGATATTACGTAAAATTTTTCAAAAAATTATTGTTGTAACGAACCAACAAGGCGTGGGCAAAGGCTTCATGGACGAGGAAGACGTGATGGAAATTCATGCCAAAATGCTCTATGAACTTCATCAAAATCAAATGATTATTGATGAAATTTATTATTGTCCGTCTTTGGCATCTGCCAATGACCCAAACCGAAAACCCGAAATCGGCATGGCAATACAGGCAAAAGATGACTTTGCAGAAATTGATTTTGCCAAATCCTTAATTATCGGCGATAGCATTTCGGACATGAAATTTGGGCGAGATGCCGGCATGAAAACGCTGTTGTTTAGTGCTGATATTGAGTTGATTACGAATTATTCCGCCCTTATTGATTTTACGTTTGCCGATTGGATTTCGGTTACTAATTTTATTATTCAACATACTCATTTACACCATGAAACAAATTAAATTTTTTGTGTTCGCTTGGGTTTTTGCTGGTTTTTTGGCTTCCTGCGAGGATGATGTCGAAAGCTCCAATCTTACCCAAAACGAGCGCAATCTCATTCGGCATACGTGGCAGGGCGAAGGCGTTTATTTGCAAGGTGTCAAACTGGATTCGGCAGTTTCGCGTATTTCGCTCGAATTTAATTCCCGAACTAACGGACTGATAAAAGATGTGGCAATTAATGGATTTTTGGGTGGCTCGTGGGAATTAAATGGTAACTCCCTGAAAATCAAGTATCCCGCTGGGCTATCGACCGAACTTGATTCGGTGGTCTTGATGGTTTCAAAACTGACCGAAACCGAATTGAACCTGACGAGTAGTCGAGAAATTCGGGTATTTGAAACGTTTGTTTTGTCGCCCGAAGCCGAATTACGCCTGATTCCAAAACCCTAAAATCCCTGACATTTCGGCGAAAAATCAGTCATTTCGGCAGAAATAAGAATTCTGTATGAATTTTGCCAATTTATAAAACGATAAGTCGTGATGGATAATAGGCATTCACGATTGCGCTAATATAATCATTTGGTTATCAATAAGTTGTGTTCAAATCATGTAGTCATTGGCATTACTTATAACTCGTTAGACACTAAAATAATGATACAAAAATAATTATGATACAAAAAGTAAGAGCCACCACCGTATTGGCGGTAGCGCATAATGGCGAAGTGGCGATTGGAGCGGATGGACAGGCAACGATGGGCAATACTGTCGCCAAGAATAACGTTCGGAAAATCAGGAAGTTACTTAACGGAAACATCATCACAGGATTTGCAGGCTCGACCGCCGATGCCTTTACGCTACTCGAACGATTCGAGGAAAAATTAAGTGCGTATGGCGGAAACATGAAACGCTCCGCCGTAGAACTCGCAAAAGACTGGCGTACAGACCGTTATCTCCGAAAATTAGAAGCCATGCTCATTACCGTTGATAAAAACGAAATCCTGATAATTTCGGGGACAGGCGATGTTCTCGAACCTGAAGATGGAGTTGCCTCTGTGGGGTCGGGCAGTATGTACGCACAATCTGCCGCAATGGCACTCAAAAAACACGCTCCGCATCTGACTGCTGAACAGATGGTCAAGGAAGCCTTAACGATTGCGGCTGATATTTGCATTTATACGAATCATAATTTTATTATCGAAAAAATTTCGGAATAAATCAACAAAAACTGTATAAAGCCTTTAAAACTCCTTACAATTTGTTTTGCAAGGAGTTTTTTTATGGTTCTAACCTAAATCCAATCACCAGCATATCATCAATTTGTCGGTGATTTCCCTTCCACTCATCCATTGTGCGTTCTATAATTTTTAACTGTTGAACGAATGGTTTTTCGTAAATTTCCAGAAGTAAGTTTTTAAAGCCTTTTTTCGTAAATTTCTTATTTTCTTCTCCCCCAAATTGGTCAGGATACCCATCTGAACTCATGTAAAAATAGGTGGGTTCGGTAATTTCGATGCGTTCTGTACGATAATCTCCGTACTTGAGTTGTACCCGTTCGGGTTGTCTGCCGCCAATGCTTTTTCGACTGCCTCTTGCCTCGTGAATTTTATGATTTCGGACATAAAACAACGCATTTTTTGCGCCACCAAAATCGACCCATTTATCTTGATGATGAATCACACTAATGGCGACATCCATGCCATCCTGATTCGAGGTAGCGTCTTGTCTTAGCGTCAATCGAACGCCAATATTTAATTCTCGTAAAATCTTGTGAGGCTCGGTATATCCCTGTAACTTAACGACTTGATTGAATAAAGCATCACCCACCATCGACATAAAAGCACCGGGAACGCCATGCCCCGTGCAATCAGCTACGACCAGAATCGTTTGTGATTTTTGGTCATTTTCGATGTGCGCCATCCAATAAAAATCACCCGATACAATATCTCTGGGTCTGAAATAAATAAAAGAATCAGGCAGATACGTTTTGACTGTTTCGAGGTCGGGAAGCATCGACCGCTGGATGCGCTCGGCATAATTAATACTGGCGGTAATGTCTTGATTTTTTTTATCAACCAATGCCTTTTGGATGCTCAATTCTTGGTTTGCCTGCTGATACGCCGAATTGGATTTTGTAAGTTGAGCCTTCGTTTCTTCGAGTTGTATGTTTTGCGCCCGAATTTTACGAATCCCTCGATAAAATATGGCAACTAAACCTGTCAGAATAAGTAAGATAATTAGAAAAATAATCAAATTTTTCTTCGATTTCGACTCAATAATTTCTTTTTGTTCTTCGATTTCTCGCTTTTCCTCTTCAATAATTTTGAGCTGTTCTTGTGCCACTTCTCGCAAAGAATCCTTTTCCTGAATCATTTTTTTCATATTCTGAATCACAAAATTGGTTTTGGCTTGTGCTTCCTGAAAAGTGCGGTCATTTTCTTCGAGTGCCTGCTCCAGAAAACGAAGTTCCGCCTCAAGGCTTTCTCTGACTTCGCCGTTCATTTTTTTGTCGTTATTCAATCTCGTGGCGATTTTTTCAATTTCTTCGATAATATGCTCCCGACTTTCCATCAAAATTTCTTTTTCTCGTTCGAGGTCTTCGGTAATGCGGTGAAAATCATCGGTATAGTCTGTCGTAATCGGAATGACGGTTTCCTTAGGCGCATCCTCTTCGGTGATGCGTGTAGAAAGTTGGTTTTCGCTTCCTTTTTTGACAATTATTTTATATACTAAATCAGATTCGTCATATTCTGTATTGATGATAGAATAATCCAAAATCTTGTATTCATCTGTCGATTTTGTGCCTGGATTCGTAGCAAATGCCCCATCACTTTTGGTGCGATAAAGTTGCCCATTCACCGAGATACGTAGGTTGGCTACGGGCTTGAAATTTGCATCCGCTACCAAGACCTCATTGACCTGATAAGGCAGGTGGTCAGGCTTACGAATCACGACATACGTATAGCCATCATGCCACTCGACCATATCCGGCGTAATCTTCATGCGATTGACCACAATTTCGGTTTTGGGACTAATGGTATAATCATCCGGAAGGCTCAAGGAAAACTCGCCTTTATTATTCATAAAAGCCTCATAATCAGAAGTTTTTATTTTGATTGAAATTTTGCCTTTGGTCAGTGGTTTGCCGTTTTCTTGTACTAATCCTCGTAATAAATTATCCGATTCGGTCATCTCAATTTGGAGTAATTTGGTTGCCTCATCGTATGTCCAATTTTTGATTTTAAGTCCGTTAATTCGTACTTTGACTTGGGTAGGTTTATCGCCTTTGGAAAGATAAACACGGAACTTTCCTTGACCTGTTGAGCGCAGTTCGCTTTGTCCGTTGATGCTCACTTTTGCCCCGCTCACGGGACTGCCTTTAACTTTGGTAATGACTCCGTCAATGGCGACTTCTTGGGCTTTTGTCATTCTTGGAAAAGTACAAAAAGCAATCAAAATAACGGCAATCCAATAAATGTAATTTTTCATGTGTCCCGAAGGTTTTGAAGTATGGTTGTATTTTTTGAGGGATAAATTCTAACGACCACTTAATTTGGTGGAAATATCGCCAAAAATTTTGCCAGTTTTATGGTTTATCGTTTGATTCGTTAAATTTTTTCCTGCACATCGGTTATCAGCAAAACCTCAAACAAAAACCCACCGAAAAGATTTCAGTGGGTTTAATTTTTTCTCAATCAATCTGATTTTTAACACATTACTCTTTAAGAGTATAACTTTTATGATGAAACTATTTTTGTCTATTTTATCTTTTAGGTTTAACGCTTTGGACATTTTTGTCGTAAATCATAGGACAAAGATGCAAAAAAGAATAAGAATAATCCTAAAAAATAGCATGAAAAAAAACGAGTTTTCTCATCGTTTTTGTATCAGATTCGTTTCAATGAATAGAACCTCGTAATTTTGCACAGAATTTGATAGATAACTTCGTATAAACCAATATCTAAGAAAATGCAATTCGATAATTTTAAGCCGTTTGTTTTGTGGAGTTTTTTGATGCTATTTGGGCTGACAGGATTGGCACAAACCAGCGCAGCCGATGAAGGAATTTTTTTTTTGCAAAGGGCGAACACCTAAAGAAAAAAAAGCAATATGCCGAGGCGATTGCTCACTACGATAAAGCCATCAAAGCTGACCCCCAAAACTATCGCTTTACGTATGCCAAAGGGATGTGTCATATCCAAATCAAGCAATTCGATGCCGCCATCGCCGCACTCGAACACACCGTTCGCCTCAAAGCTGATTATATTCCAGCCTATCAGATGTTAGTCAAGTGCTATAAAGCCCAAAAAGATGCCGAAAACATGATTCGGGCGTTAAATGGTGCGTTTCAGTACGAAGAAAGCATCGAAAAAAAGTTTGAGTATAAAATGGAAGTGATTCAATTATTGGTTGCTACCGAGAATTATGTGGATGCAAAGATTCAGATAAATACGCTCAAAAAATTTATGACCTCGCCCAGTCTGGAACTCCTTTATAATGAGGCACTTATCAGCAATAAAATAGGAGATTATCAAACGGCAAAAGCCAATATGATGGAAGCAGTAAAAATCGTAAAAACCCCTGCCCTCAAAGAAATTGCCAAATATTATTACGAATTAGGCTATGCCCATTACAAACTCAAAGAATATGACGAGGCTTCGGAGGCATGGAGCAGGGCTGTTTATGGCAAATACAAAACCGAAATCATGAAATATGAACCCAAATTATATTACCAAACTGCACGGGCGTATTTTGAAATTTATGAATATGAAGCCTCAAAAGATTATCTGGCGCATACGCTCAAAGTGCGTGCCGATTATGCGCCTGCCAAAGTTCTGTTGGGGAAAATTGCAGAGCGAGAACTCAAACGGGACGTGGCTATTAAATATTTTAAAGAGGCAATCGCCATAGAAAACCATCCCAAAGACCGCCATGAAATCTATCGAGATATGGCGATTGCA